>JANQMF010000087.1 GCA_028280225.1 Pseudomonadales bacterium
TGACCATGCTGTAGGGTGCGCCCCGGTCACCCACCCCACGGCCGCGGGTATCCGCCCGGGGTGAACCGATAAAAATCTCCTGACCTTCCAGGAAAAAAAGCCGCTTTTCCGGAAAAAAGATTTCCGTGGCGGACAGGTTGATGACCACGTCGTCGGATTCCACATTGCCAAAGTCCGGATTGATGGCCGCGTTCATCTGAAAATTGGGTGAAGGCCGCCAGAACAGATCCGCTCCTGTCCTGTATTCGGGTTCATCATCCACCCAATCAAAGGAAGAGGATGCATAAGGATACAGGTTGTATTGCTGGCGCGGCTGGATGTCCTGCATCTGCAACTGCGCCAGTGCTGACATAAATTTGGGTTGCGTGGGCGGTAAGGCCGGCCAACCCCAGCGTTCGTCCAGAAAGGCCACCTTGCGGGACGCATAGATGCCCACCGTGCGCACCTTGCCGCTGGCAGGCATGGATACAATACCCCAGGGAATAAACATCTCCATGGACCAGCCGGTCTGGGTAATCTGACTGCGGCCGTACCATGGCCCATCCCAGTCCCTGGTAAATGCCCGTTCAGGCAGTACAGTGCCGTCCATGAGGGTGTCACCCAGGTTTATGCCAAACCAGAATCCATAGCGGCCTTCCCCGGATGTATCCAGGGTGACGGCAATGTTGTCCCGGTTGTTCTGAACATCCCGCCCGGACAGCCGGCGAATTAGTGACTCAACCGGTTGGGTCATCACCGCACTGACATAGACACCGCTGCTGGAATATCCCACGCGCAACTCGGTTGGATATTTGCCCGGCTCAAACGTATCCGGTTCGAGGACCACAAAGTTGTCGAAAACCTGCATACGCTGCCAGACCGGTTCATCCACAAACCCGTCGATCTTGATGGGATCCTTTTCCGTATCGACATATAACAGTGGAAAAACACCACCGTTCGCGCTATTCACCGCGACGGTTTTGTCTGGCTGTTCCGCCTTAGTTATATCCTTAGAACCCCCGGGGTGAACTCCGGGAGTTTGTGCAAATAGACATGTGGTGGTTAGCAGACAACACACACCAGCAATTACTATTCGACAAGTCAACGAACATCCTCTCTCACCCACGCAACCACTCATTATACCTAAAGCGAGGCGAAGCGCATCGTTGGCGCGGAATTTAAGCCAGCGTCACAATGGTTTTGCCAAAATTATCTCCGCTTAACATTGCGGCAAACGCCTGCGGGGCCTGGGCCAACCCCGGCCAGAAGTGTTCACGATAGCTCACTTTCTGCTCACGCACATAGGCGCCCATCTCTTCAAGAAAGGGTTGCTGATAGGTATCCACATAGTTGCCGACAAATAGATCGTGTGCTTCCACTTGCCGCGCAGCAAATGTCCTTTCACCCCGGGCCCGCCAGGCGATACGCGGATCCGATTTATCCGTGTTACCGTATTGGGAGATCAGTCCGCACAAGGAAATTCGCGCCTTTTTGTTCAACAGGGGCAACACCGCCTCGAAGACCTTGCCCCCCACGTTTTCGAAATAGATATCACATCCGTCGGGACAGGCATTGGCCAGTGCCCGGGGCAGGTCCGGGTCCCGGTGGGAGACACAGGCGGTAAAACCCAGTTCTTCCCTGACAAAGGCACATTTTTCCTCAGGTCCGGCAATGCCAACCACCCGGCAGCCGCGCAGTTTAGCCAGTTGACCAACCACCTGACCCACACCGCCGGAGGCCGCGGATACCACCACGGTTTCTCCCGGCCGGGGCTGACATTGGACAATGAGGCCCGCATATGCGGTTAAGCCCAACATGCCCATAATGCCAATGGCCGTCGACAGGGGCGCAAGCTGGGGATCCAGTTTACGCGGATGCATGTAGCCAAAATTGCTGATACCTGCCCCGGTCAAGCCATGGCTTTGCCAGCCATGGGTATTGAACAGATAGTCCCCTTCCGCAAATTCACGGTGACGGCTGGCGACAACCTGGGACACGGTACGTCCATGGCAGATCTCACCAGGCTGCTCGGTGCCGCTGCGCCGCCTGACCCACTGATAAGGATCCATGGACAAATACAGTGTACGGCCCAATACCTGGCCTTCCTGAACTTCCGGCATGCGGGTCTCGTGCCAGACAAAGTCGTCTGCCACGGGCAGCGCGCCGGTGGGCGTGCGGGCAAGCCGCCACTGTTGATTTTCTAGAGCCGTCAAAACATCCTCCATTTTCTATCCATATCTTGTAGGATCATGCCCTGAATATTTATCCAGAGAAACTGTCTCCCCATATGAACTCCTACACATCACTTGCCGACCAAGCCGTCGCGGCGGACCAGGTCGGCTTGCTGGAAGGACTCGCCAGCACCCGGGCCATTCGCCGTTACCGGGACGAACCTATTCCCGACGAGGTGTTGCGCGACATTCTATTCGCCGCCACCCGGGGACCCAGCGGCAGCAATCGCCAACCTTTCCGCTTTCTGGTCTTAAGCCAATCCGACACCGCCCAACAGGCTAAAGAAATTATTGCCGCCTCGGCCCGCCGTGTCTGGACCCGGAAACGCGACAACGACGGCTATGACAAGGGCACCGGCGCTGACCCAAATTCACCCAAGGCACGCATGGGGCGGGTTATGCAGCACTACGTTGACAATTTTCATAAGGTACCCTGCCTTATTCTGCCCTGTATGATTCGTTATCGCGCACCCACACCCATGGAGGGGGCGTCGATCTACCCCGCTGTACAAAACCTTCTGCTGGCGGCCCGTGCCTTGGGTTACGGCGGCGTAATCACCGGTTTTCACGGACCGGTGGACGAGCAGCTGCGCAGCCTGCTGAACATTCCGCAAGAGATATTTATCGCCTGCACCGTGACCCTGGGCAAACCCCAGGGCGGCCACGGCCCCGTGCGCCGGCGCCCCATGTCTGAATTGGTGTTTGCCGACCAGTGGGAACAGACCGCCCCCTGGGCCATAGACCCACCCGGCACTCAATACACAAAGGCGGGTCCGCCACCCGGGGTGAAGGTGGTGTAATGAAGGCTGTTGTCTGTAAAAAATTTGGCCCGCCAACAGAATTGCTGGTCGAGGAGCGTCCATCCCCGCAACCCGGAGACAACGACATTGTTGTGGACGTGCAAGCCTCCGGGGTTGGCTTTGTTGACGGTTTGATGGTGCAGGGTTTGTATCAGGTTAAGCCGCCGCTACCCTACTATCCCGGTGCCGAATTTGCCGGCACCGTCAGTCAGCTGGGTAGCCGGGTACAGAGCTCGCAGAACGGACTGCAGGTTGGCGACCGGGTGATGGGTCTGGCCGGCCAGGGTGCCTTTGCCGAGCAAGTCTGCCTGCCGGCACGTCGTGTCGTCAAAATCAGCCCCCAGCTACCCATGACCATCGCCGCGGGATTTTATATCAACTATGCCACCGCACTTTACGGTTTGCGCGACTGCGGGGCACTTCAAGCCGGCGAGAATATCCTGATATTGGGTGCATCCGGTGGGGTGGGCAGCGCCGCAATTTGTGTCGCCAAGGCCATGGGCGCCAGGGTCATTGCCGGCGCCTCCAGCCAACCCAAGCGCGACGCGGCAAGCCGCTTTGGGGCTGATGCCACCATCGACTATACCCAGGACAATTGGCGCAACACACTTAAGGACATCGCCGGTGAACAAGGCATCAACCTGGTTTACGATCCGGTGGGCGGCGATCTGGCTGACCCGGCATTTCGCACCCTGTCTCCGGGGGGACGTTTTTTAGTGGTGGGATTTGCCAGCGGCACCATCCCCAAGCTGGCGCTGAATCTGGCCCTGCTGAAACGTTCAGCGGTAGTGGGTGTGGATTGGGGTGGTGAGTCGCGAGCAAACCCGGACATCAACAAGGAACTGATGACCACCTTAATGAAGTGGGTAGACAGCGGCCAACTTAAACCCGCCCCGGTTGCCACCCGGCCGATAAGCGAGGTTCGCGAAGCGCTGACCGATCAACTAAACGGACAGGTGGTGGGTAAGCTGGTGCTGGAGCATCCGGCAACTTAGTTGAGGCCGGGGCCGGGTAAGCCGGATTCGGTACTGGCTGGGCACAACCTTTAGTCCCGGTATGGAGATCATCAACAGTCTCTTTGTGGTGGTAATCTCCGCCCTCTGTTTCTTCTCTTACCAACACTATTTTATGTGTGACGAACCCATGCGTGATCGTTTACAACGTTCAAAACGTAACAAACGATCAGCCTCCCCACCAAAACCGCCATCCGACCCGTAAACAAAAACACTTCGCCCCGGCACACACAAATCATCGCTTGGTTTTGATTCCCCAGCCGTTAACAAGCTATTGAACACGACAACCCAAGCCCTGCGTTGACCTCAGTCGGCGCCTGCAAAAGCCCCTTCACTAACCTGTCCCGGGCCCACGTTGCCTTTTGGTTTGATATTCGTTGAGACTTTCAGCAACTCAATGACAAACATAGGCATAAAATAATAGGAGTCAGCCCATAATGCCGAGTCACAGCCAAATCAACCACGCCCGTTGGCTTAAGCGTATTTATCCATATCTGGCTCTTATATTTGGTCTGTGGGCGGGCACGGCACAAGGAACCACATTTACCGTCAATACCCTGGACGATGTCGTCAACGGTTCAGACGCCTTCTTATCTTTCCGGGAGGCCATCAGCGCAGCAAACACTGACCCGGACAGTAACGATGTGATTGATCTTAAGGGGCTGACCGGAAATATAAGTCTCAGTTCAACTAACGGGCCCTTTACCGTTGCAGGTAATGTCCAAATTTTAGCTCCTGGGGCGGATAAGCTGGCCATAGCAGGCACCGGGGTTGGCACCGGTCACGAACTGGGGGTAGACAATGTCCTTGTCATCAACTCCGGCAAGGTGGTGATTCGGGACCTGGGGTTTAAGCAATTGTATGCCAACCAGGCCATTGTCCGGGTCAACAACGCACAACTTTTTCTCAGCGATTGTATTTTTGACAGTACCGGCACCGGGCAATACGGAGCGGTTGCGGCACCTGCTGACGTATCCAGCGAAATAGTGGTGCATAACTGCGCCTTTGTGGACAACTACGTAAACACCGAACTGGTGAGCACCGGCGGGTCGCTGGAAACCGGCATAGTGACCTGCCGGGGTTCAACCAATACCCTGCACCTGGTCAACACCACCATAAGCGGCAGTTACGGCATTGGGGTGTACGACGTCAGTAACATCGTAGACGGGGCAATCTCTACCCGGGACGGCTGCAATACCTTGATTTCATTCTCAACACTCGTCAACAACCAAACCGGTGGCCTTGGGGGTAACGCCGTTCCGGGTGTGCGCAGCTCTGTTATCGCGTTCAACAGGATTCCCGACGGTACACTGGAAAATTGCCGTGGCCTGAGTATTCCGGCCAATGACGACAATGCCGGGAACTATGCCCGCTATGTAGGCTCGGGCACCACCAAACAACGGTGCGGCTTTCCCACACTGTCTCTAAATACCAGTCATTTTGAGCCGGACGTGAACAACAACAATCAGCCCACCGTGGCAGATAATGGTGGCGGTACGTTTACCGCCAGGCTGATACGCCGCAACAATAACCCCGCCGTTTACGGCAGTGCTAAAGACGGCAACGGCAAAAATTGCAAACGTTTCGACTTCACCATTGCCGGCGTGGGGGAAAACATGCCCTCGATATTACGTTACGACCAGCGCCGATTCCCCCGCTCGGATATGCGTACCTGTGACGCCGGTGCCTACCAGAGCCAGCCGATAGATCCGCCTTGTACCGCTATCAGCGAAATAACCCAGTCCACCCGGTGTGATGGGACAACGTACGAGGTATTTGCTCTTAACGACCTGACTAACTTCAACAGCGCCCCAGAGCGGTTCACCAGCAGTCTGGTTGTTAAAGGCGACCTGGACGCTGATGAGATTTTGATAGACGCGCCCTGTGGTGTTCAGGTCGACAAAAGCGTCAGCCTTAACGCCAACCTGCTGGATATTCATACCGCGGACAAAATCGAGTTAGCCAATCACGTCAACATCACCGGAGGTCAGGTTTGTCTGACCAGCATCCACGACAAAATCGATATCGGCAAAAGCCTGTTTATCGACTTGAGTGGGGATTTGGAGATCAACTCCGGTAGATGGGTAAGACTGGGTGCCCAGGGTGATATCAGTGCCAAGGATATTGTCCTGCGGCGGTGGCGTGCCGGTCATGTCAGCAGCAAAAACAAACTGAAAAATCTGCGGATAAAGGGCAACACAAACCTGTCCGCAGATCAGACATTTGCACTATTTGGTCACAACGTTAAATTGGATAAGAACGTAGATATCTCAGCCTATACTTTCGACGACACCCAGGTGAGTGGCACCTGCGAAACAAGCAGCGGTACAACCATTGACGCAGAGCGGCGATTTGGCACCAAATGCAGGGCCTCCGTTAGGATAGCCTGCGACGGCACGCAGACACATAGTTCATGTTTGAGACCCCCGCCCCAGGCACCTCAACCCCAATAACTGAGGGGAGAAGCACCAACGGCCAGGCAGGTCATTCTGCCGTCCAGCCACAACCGGTATTTTAACCCCTGCAAACTAATTTAGGAGGCACATTAGAATGAGAGAGTTAACTGACTACGAGGTTGAGCAGGTTAGCGGCGGTATAAACCCCTTAAGCTTAATCGGTTACGCCGGACTGACCGGCGCCGCTGTTGGGGCCTACAACGACGTCAACGGGAACCTAAACTCACCTAACTGGTCCTGGGGCATGTTTACTGGCAGGGTCATTCAAGGCGGGGCCAGTGGTGTACTTTTAGGAGCTTCTGCGTTAGCAGCTTTTACCCCAGGAGGCATGGTTGCGGCGGTCTCTCTGGGTGGTGCAGCCGCTTTGATAGGAGGGATTGGCAACACCAGCGTCAGCACAAGTAGTAGTAGTAGAGGTGGTGGCAGCCATTGACAAGCGGCTGACACCCAAGGAGGACAATTATCGAAGGTGTTATTTTGACGGCCCTGGCATTCTCCATATTTGCCTTGCGCGAGAAGAAACACACGTCCATTAACAGGATTCTGGCCTATGCAGCGGCGCCCGCTCTTGGTACGCCCTTGCTGCGGTATGTACTGGAAACCGGTTATTCGGCACATCAAGAATTGTATTTTGCATTATTCATATTCTTTGTAACCTTGTTGGCCTGTTTGCTTTATCAGAAATTTCATTTACAGCACTGAACTTGATGCTCGATCAAAACAGCTATCCCGTGCCGGATATCATGCGGCTTGAACCACCTCTGCCCCCGGGACCCACCGTGGTGGACAGCCGCATTTACTACGAAGGACCAACGGACAGGCGGGTCATCCCGCCCTCCAGCCATAACCGGCATGACATAGCCTGACAACACAAGATATGGCCAAACAACGCTATTGTTGTAAACTACATATCCCACAATAAACCAAGACCTTTCGCACCTTAACCCTATTGCTGTATCAATTTTAGAACTTACCATTTTAACCCCTACAAACAAATTTAGGAGGCACATTAGAATGAGAGAGTTAACTGACTACGAGGTTGAGCAGGTTAGCGGCGGGGGTGCAATCGCCACTACCCTTGGACTTGGCGCCGGATTAGGCGGCCTATTCTCTGCAGGGCACTATGCGCTAGGTAACTTAAATTCCCCTAATTTTTCCTGGGGTGTAATGGCCGGCAGGACAATACAGGGTGCCACATCGGGGTTATTGCTCGGCGCAGCCGGTTTGGCTGCCATCACACCAGGCGGCAGTATTGCTGCCGCTAGCCTTGGCGGAGCATCTTTTCTAGTTGGCTCAATAGGTAACATAAATATTAGTCGCAGCCCTACGACAACCATGCGAGGTGGCGGCAGTTGGTAGACTAAACTCCAAATAAACCAATTGATTAACGGAGAAAGAAATGGAGGCAGCAATCTTGAGTGGAATGATAGTTGGGATTTTTGGTGCCCAGGAGACGCGCCATACGTCAATCCTCCGGACTCTGGTCTATGCATCAATACCCGGACTGGGTAGCCCGATAGCGCGGTATCTGTTGGGGACCATGCTGCCTCCATTATTAGAAGTTTTATATTTTCTTTTTGTTTTCCTGGCCGTTTTTTTAGGGTTACTTGCTTTTCATAGATTGGCTTTGGGTGACGAACCCCTGCGCGCGCGTCTGCAGCGTTCAAAATCCAACAAGTAGCCTTAAACCACTTCCATCCCCAATAACTCAGTAATATCCCTGATACCACAGCACTTTTCTTCCCATTAGGTTACCCCCTTACATTGCTAAGGGGGGCAGCATGATAGAAACCAAAAATGGCACAGACCGGTCTGCGGGTGTGTCCTACCAATCTTTGCTGGATCAAGACAGCCATCCCGTGCCGAATATTATGCGGCTTGAACAACCCCTGCCCCCGGGACCCACCGTGGTGGACAGCCGCATCTACTACGATCCGGCCTTCCATGCCCTTGAAGTGGAAAAACTCTGGTCCAAGGTATGGCAGATGGCTTGTCACGAGGACGACATTCCGGAAGTGGGCGACTATATCCCCTACGACATTGCCCACCTTTCGTTCCTGGTGGTCCGCACCGGCGAAGACGAATTTAAAGCCTTTCACAACGCCTGTCTGCATCGGGGGCGTCTGCTGAAAACACACCCGGGTAAACGGGCCCGGGAGTTCCGCTGTCCCTTCCACGGTTGGGCCTGGCAGACCGATGGCCGCCTTAAAGAAGTACCCTGCCATTGGGATTTCCCCAGTGTGGAGGTGGGTGAGTATGATCTGCCCCAGGTTAAGCTGGGACGCTGGGGCGGTTTTATATTTATTAATCCCGACGACCAGGCTGAAGCTCTGGATGACTTTCTGGGCAATTTATCCGACCAGTTTCCCAACGTGCCTTATGAGCGGCGGCACAAAACCGCCCACGTACATAAGGTGCTCCGCTGTAACTGGAAAATAGCCCAGGAGGCATTCAGCGAGGCTTATCACGTCATCGCCACCCATCCCACCATTCTGGAAACCATTGGTGATGCCAACACCCAATACGATGTGTTTGGCAACTACTCACGGGCCATGTCGCCCAACTTTACTCCAAGCCCACACGTTGATCCCAAACAGATTCAACAATGGCCGGATCCCGTTGACCCCATGTTATATACCAAACTGCGGCACCCGCTGACCGGCCACATTTACGAACGGGAAGCAGAAGGTGTGGTGGCCGTCACCGACCACCGGAAAGACGTCAGCCGTTTTCGCGCCGACGGCACCTGGTTGGAAGGACCCATCACCCACGCGGACCCGAATATGTTGAACTGGATTGGTGGCAAACAGCTACCCGCGGCCAACGTGGTCCCCCTGAGCCCCCAACCCAAGGTACCGCCGGGTAAGAACTTGCGCCAGGTTATGGCTGAACCCGTGCGCAACAACTTCCGCAAAGACCTGGGAGACCTGATGGACCAGGTTAGCGACGCAGAACTGTTGGACTCTATTTATCTTACGGTATTCCCCAATTTCCACCCCTGGGGTTCGTTCAACCAGATTGTCTACCGCTTCCGTCCCAATGGCGACAACCCGGAGGAGTGCATCATGGAGTGTATGTACATGTCCCCCACGCCCACGGGCCAGCCCCGGCCACCGGCCCCACCCATACACTATTTGGGGCCGGATGACGACTGGGTAGAGGCGCCGGAATTAGGTATGCTTGCCAAGGTATTTAATCAGGATGTGGTCAACATGCCTGAAGTCCAAAAGGGCTTAAAGACCATGAAGAAACCCGAGGTTATATTTGCCAACTATGGCGAAAGCAAGCCGCGGCACTTTCATCAACTGCTGGCCCAGTGGCTGGAAAAGAGCTGAAGCTGTGATGTGATATGGAGCGTTGGAGGGGAATATTATGACAGCACAAACACCATACGAAATATTGGGTGATGCCGGAATCAAGCGCCTGGCCAGCGCCTTTTATGATGTGATGGACGAGCTTCCCCAGGCGGCTAAGGTAAGAGCCATGCATGCTGAAAACCTGGACGACATCAAACGAAAACTGGCCGCCTACCTGACCGGTTGGATGGGTGGACCACCGGTCTACCTGGCTGCCTATGGCACCGTATGTCTTACCGACGTGCACAAGCCGTATTTGATTGACGCCGCAGCCAGAGACCAATGGCTGTTGTGTATGCGGGAGGCGTTGCAGCGCATCGATGCCGGTGAAGAACTTGTATCCATGCTCGAAGAACCCATGCAACGTATTGCGGATGCGGTCAAAAACTATGACGGTGAGCCCCAAGCCCCCTCAACCCGGCTGATTGCACGAGGCTGACTTTTACCCCGGCTGCCCGTTTGCAGGCAACTTGAAGCCAAAGGTGCTGCCTCGGCCGTAGGTGCTTTCCACAAACATCTCACCTTTGTGGCTTTGCACTAAATCAAAAGAAATCGACAGCCCCAATCCGGTACCGACATCCGTATCCTTTGTGGTAAAAAACGGATTAAATATCTGTTCCCGCACAAACTCCCGCATACCCACCCCATTGTCCTCAACCCTGACCTCAAGCCAATCCTCCACCTGGGCCACCGAAACCCGAATCTGCGGCTGATAATCCCCCGGGTGGCTTTTTTGCCGCTCCCAACAGGCGTGACAGGCATTGGTGACAAGATTAAGTACCACCCGGCTGATATCGTGGGCCACCACATTGGCCACAACCGGGTCTTGTGGCACGTCGTAAACCACCTCACCGGTAAAATCAGGAAAAGCGGCCCGGACACTGTGCCAGGCCAAGGCAGCATGTTCGCGGACCAGAGCCACCAGTTCCGTTGTGCTGGCCTCGCCTTCCGCGGTACGGCCCAGGGACAACATACTGTTAACAATACGATTGGCACGCTGGCCGTGGCCGCTGATCTTCTCCATGTTGGAACGCAACATGTCCAGGATCTCCTTAATTTCAAGGTACTCATCAGAGGTTTCACTCAGCTCCAGCTCACCCACTACTTCCAACAATTCACCACACAGATCGATGGAAGAGTCAGAAAAGTTATTGACAAAGTTCAACGGGTTTTTGATCTCATGGGCAACCCCGGCGGTGAGTTCTCCCAGGGCAGCCAGCTTTTCCCGCAACACAATCTGTTCCTGGGCCCGGTTAAGCTGCCCTACCGTATCGCGTAACCTGTTGTTCTTCTGTTCCAGCTCTTCAGCCAGCTTCTCCACCAGATTTAATCGCTGGGCGGCCAGGGCCTGTCTGCGGAAAACTTCCAGAGACTTGGCCATGCGGGATATTTCGTCCCTGCCATAAACCTCGAGGGACTGGGTCAGATCACCCTCAGCCATGGTGTGCATGGCGCTGGAAATATAAATCAGCCGTTGGGTCAGAATATTGCGTACATAAAACCACCCGTAGGCCAGGGCACCCAGGAAACACAAAGCGGCAAAGGACCCGACCACAACATAACCGGCAGATATCGAGCCGGAGGCTTGGGCCATGGCCACTTGTGCCTGGGCGGTATTGTCCACAATGATCTGATCAATATTGTCCACCAGGGCCCGCACCGCTGCCCGGCTTTTGTCCACCACGTCACTTTCACTGATCTGATTACGCAAAATGGTATCAGCAAGGGCAAACACCCCGTCGTGGCCAACGGCCAGTTGTTCCAATTGCCCAATTTCAGGCCACACGGCGTCAACCCCCCGCGGTCCATGTGTAAACATGCCACCTTGATTAACCCGGGACATACCGGCCAGGTAGCGTTCTCTCAACGGCTGCAAGTGGGCCGGATCCGTGGCTACACCCACCGCGGCCAGCACCGCAAAAACACCATTAATATGGCTTTGTACCTCAGATAACTGATGCAGGCGTTCCAGTTCGGCAACGGAGTGCCGTTCACGCTCTCCCAGGGCCGGTTTATCCAGGGTGCGCATGCCGGTCATGACAAAAAAAAGCTGATCGTCAACCGCTTGAGTCAGTTTCTGGTCCAGTAGAAGTTCCAGGGCTACCAGTTCATCCTGAGCCGTGAGCAGTGCCCGCTGGGCCCTCAGCCGATGCTTCGAAAGGTCTGCCAGCTCGTTGGCGTAGCCCGCCAAATCTCCAGCGGCAAGATTTAACACTTCAACCGGCTCTCCAGCCGCGCCCAGGCGTTCAATGGCTTGCACAAATTGTTTGCGCACTTGTTCATATTCATTTAAGTAGACGGACAAATAGACCAGATCTTGAGCGCCGGTTATGCGGGGTAACAAGGAAACCAACTCTGAAGCCTGGCGCGATACCTGCAACGACAACCTCTGGCGGGGCAACTGCCGCTCCAGCAGATGAGACTGCACAGCGCCGATCTGGCCAATACTGAATCCACTGACTACCGCTGAGGCGAGCACCAGCACCAGGGCGCCAAACACGGCAATGCCAATCTGTACCCCAACGGAGTATCGGGTAAACAGTTTAAAAGGATTGGCCGGGTGCAAACTAATTTACCGGTTCAAATGCGCCATCTGCCTGAGCCATGGTCAAGAACACCTGATTCGAAGGTACCCGCAAACCGTCAATTTCCAAGGATGGCAACGCGGCAATTGCCGCATAAAATGATTGTCGGGTAACCTTATCTATCTGTCCCGCCAGAGCGGCCGCCACCCGTCCGGCAACATAACCCTCCAGGGAAATATAGGTAGGCCGCACCCCACCATCAAAGTCGATTAACGCCCGGCGGTAGCGGGCAACCAGTGCCTGCTCCTGTTGCGAAGGAGAAGGCATGACCTGGGCAACATAAATCCCCTGCACCGCCGCACCCAATTCAGCCGCCAAGGCTTCGCTACCCACAAAGGAAAGGTTAAAAAATCGCGGCGTAAAGCCAATTTTTCTGGACCAGCGAATCAAAGCTGCTGCGGCCCGGTAGGTCCCCACAATCAACACACTATCCGGCGCGGCGTCGCGCAAAGTCAGCAAAGCCCCCTTTACCGCAGTGGTATTGCGCATGTAGGGGGCGGCGGCAACCAACAGCTCCCGCCGTCCGGCTAACTCCTGCCGCAAAGAGGTCAGCCCGGATTGGCCATAAGAATCATCCTGATACAAAATACCCAGCCTGGCACCGTTTTTTTGCGTGGCGATCCATTGCACAATCTGCTGCACCTCAGCATGGTAGGACGCCCGGACGTTAAACACCCCCGGATACTTTTTGTCCCGTAACCCACCGGCACCGGTCATCGGCGCCAGATAGGCCATTTTCGCACTGGCCAGCAAATCAACAATGGCCATGCTGGTGGGGGTGCCCACCCCGCCGATCATGGCGATCACATCGTCCTGGCCAACAAAGGTCTCCGCATTGCTGATCGCCTGCTGCGGTTCGTAAGCATCGTCCAGAGAGATCAGACGCAACCGGTGTCCGTTAACCCCACCGTTGCGGTTAACTTCCTGAAACGCCGCACGTACCCCCAAGCGCATTTGTTCACCCAATTGCCCCGCGTTTCCGGACAAGGGGGCTGATTGTGCAAAAAGCAGTTCACCGGCCCATGCGGACAGACTGGACAATCCCGCCAATGCGGAAACTACGCCCAGCACCGTCAGTTTGATACGTTGTCCCAATCTGCCCATTAAAGCGCTAACTGTCGATGGCCATGCGCAAGGTCAGCTTATTCTGAGAACCCACACGTTCGTAGACATAGCTATGCACCAGTTCTTTGACCAGAAATACGCCCAGGCCGCCCACCGGCCTTTCGTCCACCCCGCTGGTACGATCAGGTTCCGGGGTGTCTGCAAAAGGATTAAACGATATACCCCGGTCACAGATCAGCACTTCCAGAAAACCATCTTCCACCCTGACATCCACAATAATCGGGTCCGCCGGACCCACCTGACCGTAGTGGACAATGTTGGTAAATACCTCTTCCAGGACCAGTTGGGTGGCATAGGTCCACGTACCCGGCAGCTCAAACAACGAACTGAGCTTCTCCGCCAGATCATTCAGCCGGGACAACCCACAAGCCAACGCTTGAGCATCCGCCGAGAGTTCCAGATGTTCAACTACCTGCATTTAGAGCAGTCGCAACGTCATCAAATACCGGGACTACTTTCTGGAACCCGGTGACCTCAAAAATTGAACGCACGTCAGAATTCATACCCGCAATTTTCATTTTGCAATTGGCTTCTTCTGCGGCCCTGGCCAACAGCAGCACCGCCCGTAACCCGGCACTGCTGACATAGTCCACGCCACGAAAGTCCAGCACCACCTGACGATGTTCCGGTGCAAACAAAGCCTGAATACCCGCTTCGAACTCCACGGATGTGGTGGTATCAACCCGGCCATCAACCTGTGCCACCACAATCCCATCGTTGATGTCCGCGTCGATATTCAGCCGCTTGCCACTCAGGTTAGTTGTTTCAGTCATATCATTTGTCCTCTTCTACGTAACGTTGTTGGTTTCCGTAAATGTTGTTGATTCCGCCGCCCCACCGCTATCTGCAGTTAATAAAAGGATGCCCTACTCATCGCCGTATAAACTTCACCTATTACCGCGCACACCGACTGGGTGATCAGTTCCATGCGGGCCACCTGCTGGATTCGCGGGGCACTGGACTCTAATTGCCGGTTGGATAACAAAGCAGGAAACAAATTTGCGGCATCACACAGGGCAACCAGGGCCACGTCCTCAGCCAGGGGCACCTTGTTGTCGAACAACACATCCATAATGCGCCGCTTGGTTTCCCTTTCGATTTCGGCGTTCTGCGGCCGAAAGCGCTGAAAATTGAAGAACCACAGAAACTTCTTCACTTCCGGCCGGACGATCTTCTTGCGCACCAATCCGGCCAGAATTCTGTTACGCACATCCGTTGCCTCTTTGTAGGCAATGTAGACCCAGTTCTGAATCGAAAGATCAACATCCTCCTTATCGATCATCGCCAGAATCGTATCCAGGGCGCTATTGCCCGTGGGGGTATTGTCAACCACCCACAAACGGTTTCTATCCGTGTCAATACGATTGCGCAGCGACAAATCCAGCAATACCGCCCCACCCAGGGCAACGTTCAACGCCAACCGGTCCGGCACGTCCAACTTACCCGTTGCCTCGTTGATCACAAGCAATATCAATTTTTCAGCTAAACTCAAGTTCATATCCGTTCCTTTACGCGGGCCTCTATGCAGGCCGGCTCATCACCAGGCAAGTCAAATCGTCTTCCTGAGGCGCATGCCCCGCAAAATTGTTGACCGCCTGTACCACATTTTTACTGATCGTTGCCGCATCCAGACCGCCCTGGGTACCCAGCAATGCTTCAAGTCTGGCCAACCCAAAGCGCTGATCTTCAGGGTTCAGGGCATCGGTCACACCATCCGTATACAGAAACAAGGCACCACCCGGCGCAATCTCCACCGAGGCCTCCGCAAAGCCGGTCTGTGCCATAATGCCTAGAGCCACCCCTTCGGGGTTGGGCAGTTGTTGGACCCGCCCGTCAGCACAGACCAGCAGAGGGCACTCATGGCCACCCATGGCGTAGGTCAGCGTGCCGGTCCGGGGCTGGAAAACCCCATAAAATAGGGTGACAAACATCATGGCGGGATTATTTGCAAAAAGCTGTTCGTTAATACGCAGCATCAAATCAGCCGGCGACAACCCGGCGGTGGCCACACTTGAAGCGTTGCTGCGCACCAAGGCCTGACAAACCATCATAAACAGGGCCGCGGGCACCCCCTTACCGGAAACGTCACCCACAACCAGACCAAGCTGATTGTCCGGCAGGTCAAAAAAATCAAAAAAGTCACCACCAACGGACAGCGCCGGATTCATGCTGCCGTATAGTTGAAATTTGCTGTGTTCGGGAAAGGTATGGGGTAAGGCATTTTGTTGAATTTCCCGGGCAATACCTAACTCATGATTAAGGCTGACCAGGCGATCCCGATCCATCAACGCCTCCCGCACCTCCTGCAGGTGAGCCAGGGTCTTTTCCAGAGTCACTTGAAAGTCATCAAAGTCGATGGGCTTGGTTAAGAAGTCAAAGGCGCCACGGTTCATGGCCACCCGTATGTTATCCAGATCACCGTATGCCGACACGATGACCGAGCGGATATTCGGATTTAAGGTTTTGAGTTGCCCCAACAACGTCAGTCCATCCATTTCAGGCATATTGATGTCGGAAATCACCATGGATATATCGGGTTCTTCCGATAGAACTTGCAGCGCTTCAACCCCATTGCCGGCAAAGAAAAAACGCAGTTCTTCATTGCGAATGGCGCGCCGGAACTTCTGTTCAATCAAAACCTGCATGTCCGGCTCGTCATCCACCACCAGAATCTGGGGCGGGCCGGAAACCGCTATGTGAGTTTCAGGCATACATAGTCCAAATTGTTAAATTGCAGGTGACGAACGTCATCGGTAATCGCATCCAGCACCCGATAAGGCAGATGCCCCATGGATTGGTGTCCGTTTTCCGCCGCCTGGATCATCAGATCCTGAATATTTTCACCGTCAGCACCCACGGCAATATCCAGGGTTAAACCCTCCGAGGAGGAACGGATTTCCGCGCGCAGTTCACCAGCCTGGCCCGGATCACGTTGACGGCAGTCCAGCAGACATAACAGGGTCTCCTCCGCCGCCAGCTGAACCCGGCGGCTTTGTTCCGCGGGCCACTTATAACGGTTGGCGTAAGACTCTATAAATTCATGCAGCCCAGCCACGGCTTGTGGATCGAAGGTGGTGCAAAACACCCGTTTACCACCGGTCTTAAGGTTGTAGATCAACATGAGCACCAAGGCCAGCGCCGTGCCGACGGTCATGCCGTTGTCGGTAATGGGTGACATCCAGTCAGGAATGTGACTTTTGAAAATGGCACCCTGCTGGAAACCAATCCCTGCCCAAAAACTTAAGGTGATGATCATGCCCCGCTGGGTGGTGATCGGCTCCGCGGAAATCAGCCGCAGGCCGTGGACAAATAACATGGCAATCAAAATACACAGATACGCCCCTACCACCGCATCCGGAATAGCCAGAATGAGCCCATAGAACAGCGGCGCAAAACTTAAACCAACCAGGATCAGCCCACAGATCAACCCCACCTGACGGGACGCAACGCCGGTAATGTCCACAACCGATATGCTGGTTGAATAGGTTGTACACGGCAGGGTGCCGACCAGACCCGCCAGTAAATTCCCCATCCCATCCGCATTCAAAGCGCCCTGGACAACACGATAATCCGTGGCCTTGTCTTCAACCTGGGAGGTTTTCTGGATGGCAATGGCATCACCGTAGGTTTCCAGCGCCCCCACGATGGTGACGACAAAAAACATCGGCAACAGCATCCAGAAGTGGGGGCCAAAAGACAGATCCAGCCCCGGCCAGCTCAGCTCAGGCAGGCCAAACCACACCGGCGTTGTCAGCCCATCTGCAACCCGCTCGGGCAAGACCAGATTAAATTCACCCCCCAACAAACCGTGCAAGGCGCAGCCCAGGACAATACCGATAATAGGAGCCCATAATTTCAACCCACCTTGCCCAAAAAAGGTCAATATCATGACCGGCAAAATGGTTACCAGGGCAACCCAGGGAGCACCCGGGCTATCCACATCCAGCTGGGCAAATGCCACCGGCATAACCGTCACCGCCAGCAACATGATAGTTATGCCCCCCACCAGAGGAGTTACAATCCTGCGGAACAGGCTGAGCCGGGCCGCCAGCACAAATTGCAGGCTGCTGGAAAAGACAATTAACGCCATCAACAACGGCAACCCGCCGTATTGCAGGGCACTGATGGCCGCGGCAATAAACGCGCCGGACGTCCCCATCAATAGAATGTAGCCCGCACCAAACCGCCCCGCCGGCCGCGCTTGCAGTACAGTCACCACCCCACTGACCAGCAGCGCAAAGAAAATTACCTGGGGCTCAAGGCCAGCATCCATACCCGCACCACGCAACACGATGGCCGGGGTTAAGATAATACCGGCAACAATCAACAGCACCGTCTGCACAGACAGCAACACGCTGACCGGCCATGGCGGGTGATCCCCGACGGCGTACCGAAGCTGCGGGTTTGGACTGACTGAAACCATCCGTTTCTTCATCAACGTAAACAGAAATTAAATCAGCTTCAGGTCCCATTTAATCAACGCAAACTCAACCAAACTGTTACGAATACCCATTTGAGACCAACTTTCCGCGGTTTTCGAAGTGAAGTGTTGCCGTTGTGATAGGCAATGGGGCACCGTAAAATGCACCGCTTGGCGCCACCCAACGGGACAAAGAAACATGCAATACGAGTCTGCGGTACGCGGTTATCCCGGAGATTTTGACTTCGATCCCGCCCGCTTCAAGAAAAAATACCCGGCGGAACGGGACCCGCGTCTGCGCGATGATGGCCTGCGCAAATACGGCAAATACAGTATAGAGCTGCGCAAACAGCGCGAGACCGGAGAATTACCCGGTCTCCAAGTACAATAAGTCACATGAGCACCCTGTTACTCGCTGAAAAACTGGCGTGGTTGACTCAGCCCCGAAAGTTTGACGCCCACCAGGTGAACTTATCCGAACTGTCCGCTGCAAACCGGGATTGGCTGCAAGTGGAGGATTCCATGACCGCTGCCATTGCCGCCCACTTCGACACGGCACCCGTCGTCAATGTGCATTTCAGCGGCCCAAGCCCGCTATTGGCTTGGGAGGCGAAGCTGCTGCAAGCCACCGCGGCTCAGGGTGGGCGCGGATTTGCCCGGCAAATCACCCTGACCGTAAACGACCTGCCGGTATTGGCCGCCCGCTCGGTCTGTTGCACCCGACAAGTGGAACAGGAACTCACCGAACTGCGCACCACGCCTTTAGCCCAACGCTTATTTATTGCTGATCAGTGGACCCGATACACCCCCACCATCCCCTTGAGGATACAGCCGGGCCCCGGGTGTGAAGCCTACTATGGACGGGTTTGCGGATGGCAGCTCACCGCACAGGCGGCAACCGCGCAAACCCTGCTGGTTCAGGAGTATTTTTTGCCGGATCTGCTTTTGCCCCGCACATGCTGAGTGCGGAAAGGTTTCCCGCGCCGGGTGCCAGCACCGCCCGTACCCGCCGGCTGATAGGTGGGGATGAGATGCCGCTTGCCGTTGCCGATTAAATCCTCCCGCCCCATGTCACGCAACGCCTCACGCAGCAGGGGCCAATTGTTGGCATCGTGATAACGTAAAAAGGCCTTGTGCAAACGCCGCTGCCGGGCACCCTTGGGCACATAAACCGGCTCGCTGTTGCGGGTGACCTTGCGTAAGGGGTTGACACCGCTGTGATACATGGCTGTTGCCGTGGCCATGGGCCCCGGCAGGAAGGCTTGTACCTGATCAGCGCGAAAACCGTTAGCCTTCAGCCACACCGCAAGCGTCAGCATATCTTCGTCGGTCGTCCCCGGGTGAGCGGCGATAAAATAGGGAATCAGATATTGTTCTTTGCCCGCTTCCGCGGAAAATTGATCAAACAGTGCTTTAAACCGGTAGTAGGTATCCATCCCCGGCTTCATCATTTTCGACAACGGGCCGTCGGACAAGGCTTCCGGCGCAATTTTCAGATACCCACCCGTGTGGTGGGTGGCCAGTTCCCTGATATAGTCCGGCGCTTCGTTAGCCAGATCGTAACGAACCCCACTGGCAATGAGCACCTTTTTTACCCCGGGCACCGCCCTGGCCTTACGGTACAAGTTGATCAGGGGTTTGTGGTCCGTATTCAGATTCGGGCAGATCCCCGGATAAACGCAGGAGGGACGGCGACAGGCCGCCTCAATGCTTTTGCTCTTGCAAGCCAAACGATACATATTTGCCGTGGGACCACCCAGGTCCGAAATCACCCCGGTAAAACCCGGCACACGGTCCCGGATTTCTTCAACCTCCCGCAAAATTGAAGCTTCCGACCGGCTTTGAATAATGCGCCCTTCGTGTTCCGTGATGGAGCAAAAGGTACACCCGCCGAAACATCCCCGTTGGATGGCAACGGAAAAGCGGATCATTTCGTAAGCCGGTATTTTGGCCTCCCCATACACCGGATGGGGCTGACGGGTATAAGGCAGTTCATAAACCGCATCCAGTTCCCTGGTGGACAAAGGCAGCGGCGGCGGGTTTATCCACACATCCTGTTGTTGGTGGCGCTGTACCAGCGCACGGGCATTGCCGGGATTAGACTCAATATGCAGGACCCTGGAGGCATGTGCATACAACACCGGATCCTCGCGCACCTGCTCAAAACTGGGCAGACGGATTACCGAACGGTGGCGTTTTGTCCGGGACGTCCCGGACAAAACGCACAATCTGCACCTCATCCCCGTTATCCTTGCCTGTATTCCCATCATCCCCCGGTGTCCCCTCCCCGGCCTTTTCCGAGGTCATGCCCGGGGTCATGGCATAAGGGTTTTCCGGTGGATTCAGCTTGCCCGGCAAATCCAGATGGGTGGAGTCGATTTCAATCCACCCCGCCGGGGTGCGCCGGCGTTTAAAAGCGGTACCGCGAATGTCCGTCAGCGCCTGCACGGGTTCCCCGGCCGCCAGCCGATGGGCAATCTCCGCTACCTGTCGTTCGCCGTTGCCGAAGACCAACAGATCTGCCTTGGCGTCCAGCAGAATACTGCGGCGGGTCTTTTCCGACCAATAGTCAAAGTGCGCAATGCGGCGCAAACTCGCTTCTATGCCGCCAATCACTATGGGGGTGCCGCCAAAAGCCTCCCTGAGCCGGTTGGCATAAACCACCACACTGCGATCCGGCCGCCGGCCACCCATGCCACCCGGCGTATACGCATCGTCGGAGCGCACCTTCCTGTCCGAGGTATACCGGTTGACCATGGAATCCATATTCCCGGCGGTCACCGCAAAAAACAGATTAGGTTTGCCCAACACACAGAAATCGTCGACGCCCTGCCAACCGGGTTGGGCGATAATCCCTACCCGAAACCCCTGAGCTTCCAAAAACCGGCCAATAATGGCCATGCCAAAACTGGGGTGATCCACATAGGCATCCCCGGTGACAATGATGACGTCGCAGCTATCCCAACCCAACTGTTCCATTTCCTCCCGGCTCATGGGCAATACCGGCGCCGGTGTCAGGCGGTGCGCCCAAAACTTGCGGTAGCTCATCAGCGGTTTGGGCGGATTGATGTTCGTAGGAGGTTGCATGCCGACATTCTATACAAGCTACCCGGCTGTATATAGAGCGGCGCCGGGGGTATCCATGCCTATACACATGCGCCGCGCCTTGAGTTATGGTCTTCTGCTGGGACTTACCACTGGGTGGAGATGCGGATGACGTTACGTGGCAGCGTCGCCATTGTTGGAATGGGAGAAACCCCGGTCGGCGCCTTGCCGGATCAGGGATCAACGGAATTATGTGCTGAGGCGGCAAGGCTTGCCCTGCTGGATGCGGGTTTAAAGAAGGGGGAGGTGGATGGTCTGATCACCTGTAACCCCTGGGTTGAACCCCACCTGTACCACGCGGAAATGTTCTCGGAATATATGCAGATTTTTCCCCGCTTCTGCATGACCCTCAACGCCGGTGGGGCAACGTCTTTGACCGCTGTGCTGCGGGCGGCATCCGCGATTGTCACCGGGGTGTGTGATACGGTCCTGATTACCCACGGCGACAACCCCCGCACCGGCATGACCGGTGCCGAAACCGGGGCCAAAATGACCACCACCATGAATCCCCAGTTTGAACTACCTTACGGTGTGCCTTTGACCAATGGTTATGCCATGGCCGGCCGTGCCCATATGTACGAGTACGGCACTACTTCCGCACAACTGGCCCAGGTTGCGGTCTCTGCCCGCAAACACGCCAGCTTAAACCCGGCGGCTGAAATGCGCACCCCAATCACCGTCGAAGATGTCCTGAATTCGCCGGTGGTGGCGGACCCGTTACACGCGCTGGATTGTTCATTGTGGTCGGACGGCGGTGCGGCGGTTGTTGTGGTTGGCGCAGAGCGGGCAAAAGACTTCCCCAACAAGCCGGTCTACTTTCTGGGCTGTGGCGAAGGTCACTTCCACGAACACCTGTTTCAGGCCCGCTCCCTGACCACCACTGCGGCTTCCGAATCCGGACCACGGGCCTTTGCCATGGCGGGAATGCAGCCGAAGGATATGGACTTTGCCCAAGTCTATGATTGTTTCACACCGGTGGTGATCATGGAGCTGGAAGATCTTGGCTTCTGCGCCAAGGGGGAAGGGGGAGGATTTGTCGAAAACGGCAATATTGAGCTGGGTGGGCCGATGCCGGTCAACACCCACGGCGGCCTGCTGTCCCACTCCCATACCGGCCATCCCGGTTCCATGTTTGCCCTGACCGAAGCGGTCACCCAACTACGGGGCAGCGGCGGCGAGCGTCAAGTCGCTGACGCGGAGGTGGGCCTGGTGCACGGCCAGGGCGGGGTATTATCCAGCCACGCTACATTAATTCTAGGCACGCAGGCCAGTCTATGAACAACATTAATCCCACCGGCAAACCCGTCCCCAAACCCAATCCGGAGACCCAAACCTACTGGGACGGCTGTGCGGCGGGCGAATTGCGTTTGCAACACTGTGACGACTGTGGCCATGTGCAGTTTTATCCGCGCAAACTGTGTTCAGCCTGTTTCAGCCAGAACGTCTCCTGGAAAGCCGCCAGCGGCAAGGGGACCATCCGCAGTTGGAGCACCGTGGTGGCCCCGGGCGCGCCGGGTTTTCAAGAGGAAATTCCCTTCGTCAGTGTGCTGGTTGAGCTGGCGGAAGGGCCAACCATGCTGTCGGTATTGCGTGACTGCGCCCCGGAGGATGTTGACTTTGATATGCCCGTTGAGGTGATTTTTGAGCAGCGTTCGGAAGAAATCCATATCCCTTATTTCAAACCCCAAGCCTGAAGCCGCTTTGATGCCACCTTGATGCCATCCCCACCCCGCTGATGCCCACAAAGGAGCCAGTCATGTCCAAGCTGACCGTTGATCACAACTACTTCCAAAACCATGCTGAGGTCATGGCGGACATTGCCGAGACCGGTTTCTGGCCAACCACCTATGTGTCCGGGCAATCTCCCGAGCTGCCGGTACACCACCACAACTATGACGTCATCGGCTATGTCCTGGACGGCAGTTCTTATCTGTTGGACGAAAACGGGGAACGGATAGAAATTAAGGCGGGAGACCGGCTGAACATCCCCAGGGGCGCGTGGCACGCGGAGGGTGCGGTCACCCAACAGGTAACCTATATCGTCACCGTCAGCGAACCCATCGGTCTGATGCAGGCGCTGCAGCCATTGGAACCCCGGGGGCCAATGCCGGACTTTGGCGAGCTGAACATCAACGTTTAATCCCCGTGATCGCGCAAACCCGGGAGGATTCCCAGCCGGTTGAACAGGGTGAACTCACCCCACTACAAATTCACAGCTGGCAAAACCGGGGTTTTATCCTGGTCCACAATTTGCTCCCCGGGGCCCTGCTTAAGCAGGCCCGGGCAGATGCCCTGAACAGCTACCCCCCTCCGGGCACCGACCAGGCCAAACATTTCGACAATTTTGGTTCAGCACAAAAGTTTGTTTTTCCCGCTGAGTCCAGGGCCTGTAACGACATTACCCTGCACCCCCGGCTACTGGGCGCGGTCAGCAGCCTGCTGGAGGTATCCGTCGGCGAGCTGCGTCTAACCCAGTCCGATCTGTGGCCGAAGTACGGCCGCCCACCATCAGCGCACAACCTGGACAATGCAGATCAGCGTATGCATTGTGATTACCCCAATCACACGCTGACCCATCCGCCCCCATGGGACCAACCCGAGGCGGTGGAAATAATCATCTATTTGTCACAGTTTGAACAATGCGGCGGCGCTACCGCTGTGGTGCCCCGCCTGGGGCCTGAAGATCCGGCGTATACCTGGCCGATTATTAATACCCCGGGTGTTGCAGGGCTTAACTATGTCAACGACAGGCACCATGCTGAAAACTATCTTAAGGAAACTGCGCCCGGGGTGGCCGCCTTCAGAGCACAACATCTGTATCCGAGAGAAGTCCTGGCCCGTTATCAATTCGGCTCGGTGTTGTTTTACCGCCACGATACCTGGCACCGGGGTACACCGGTCACCCCAGGTGCCCTGCGCCTGGTACACAATCTGACCTTTAAAAAGGCCGGCAGTGATTGGGTCAATGTCCTGCATCCGGGCTGGTCCTGGTCCATGTACCGGCGCAACCAACCCATGGAACACCTGATTGCCCGGGCCAGCGTTGAACAGCGGGCTGTCCTGGGTTTTCCGCTGCCCGGCAGCCCTTACTGGACATCCGCTACCCTTCAGGCGGTGCAGGCCCGCTACGGGGCTTACGGCTTGGACATCAGCCCTTACCGCAACGGCTCTGTCCAAGGATAATGCCGGGACATCCATGGGGCCAACTGAATAAAACTTCCTCCACGGATCCTCCTGCCATACCGGTGTCAGCAGACCTTGGTTAACCTGTCCCGGTGTCAAGAATACACAGGAGGATCTGATGCAGCACTACTACCACCCCGCCAGCCGGGCCGTCACCACCCATTGGATGCTCACGGAACTGGGTGTTGACCATGAGCAAATTGTCGTCGATATCCAATCCGGCGAAACCGCAACAGCAGCATTTCGGGCAATTAACCCAATGGGCAAGATACCCGCACTGGTTGACGGTGATGTTGTGGTTACCGAGGTTGCGGCAATTTGTGCGTATCTGGCGGATAAGTATCCGCAAAAAGGGTACGCACCACCGCCGCAATCACCCGAGCGAGGCCGTTACTACCGGTACCTGTTCTTTCCCGGCACAACCCTGGAGCCGATGTTTACCGCCAAGCTCCTTGGCCTCACGGATTATCCGGTGCAGTCCGTGGGTTGGGGGGATGTTGCACGGTGCATGGCCGCCGTGGATGCCCTGACCCCTGCAGAAGACTGGGTGCTGGGATCCCGGTTCAGCGCCGCTGATGTGGTTTTTGGCGGTACCTTGGCGGCCGCGGTCCAGTTTGGGTGGCTCGAATCTCCATCCGAACAGGTCGCCGCCTATGTTCAGCGCCTGAAGAACCGGCCGGCGTATCAACAAAGCCACAGCGACCCGGAGCACTGAGACAGGCTCAAACGCAAGCTCAAACACCAGCTCAAACACCAGGATGGCCCCAACAAATTAAGGGCCATCCGCCCGGGCGGAGTTTGGGTATTTTTTATACACTCCCCCCATGCAACGTACCCTCCCGTCAGCCGCCGACTATGTCATTATTGGTGCCGGTTCCGCCGGATGTGTACTGGCCAGCCGGCTCAGCGAAAATCCGGATGTCACGGTGACCCTCATAGAGGCCGGCGGAAGCCGTCATCCCTGGTTTATCCGCATGCCCTCAGCCTTTTATATTCCCCTGGGCCGTAAAAGATATGACTGGTGTTATCAATCCGAGCCAGAGATTCACCTCAACAATCGCCGCCTGGATTGTCCCCGGGGAAAAATTGTTGGCGGCTCTTCCGCCATTAACGGCATGGTCTATGTCCGGGGGAACGCCATGGACTATGCGCGCTGGCCCGAAGACTGGCAGTATGCCAACCTGCTCCCCTACTTCCGCAAAGCTCAGCACGCCGCCCAGCTTAGCGGTAAACCCTTAAGTGATCCGGCTCATACCTATATGGGTAAGGACGGACCCATGGCTACGCAAAACGGGACCCTGGATAACCCCCTATATCAGATGTTTTTAGCCGCTGCGGAACAAGCCGGCTACTCCCGGCTGGATGATTTAAACGGTGCCCAACAGGAAGGTTTTGGCCCCCTGGCCATGACCGTTAAAGACGGACAACGAGCCTCAGCCGCCGCTGCTTATCTGTTTACGCCGGCGCAACAAGCACGCGGCAATCTGCATCTTGTGCCCAACTTTGTCACACATCAAATCCTGCTGGAAAACGGCCGGGCAACCGGCGTGCGCGGCAGATATCGGGGACGCCAGGTTGCTGTCCGGGCCACCCAGGAAGTGATTGTGTGCGCCGGCGCCATTGCCTCACCCCAGCTTTTGATGCTCAGCGGCATGGGTCCTGCGGAACATCTGCAAGCGTTCAACATCCCCTGCATGCTGGATCAGCCCGAGATTGGCTGCAATCTGATGGATCATCTGGAAGTTTATGTTCAACAAAGCTGCACGCAACCCCTGTCGTTATATAAAAATCTTTCCA
Organism: Pseudomonadales bacterium; assembly: GCA_028280225.1. GTDB lineage: Bacteria > Pseudomonadota > Gammaproteobacteria > Pseudomonadales > Azotimanducaceae > UBA4421. Next base: position 26,051 of record JANQMF010000087.1, read on the forward strand.
CCTTGGGCCGGTTGAAAATTGGTCTGGAGTGGTTTACCCGACAATCCGGTTTGGGGGCAACCAACCACTTTGAAGCGGGTGGTTTTGTGCGCAGCACAGCGGACAAAACCTATCCGGATATTCAGTTGCATTTTCTTCCCGCCGCCATGTCCTACGACGGCAGTGCCCGGGCGAATGTGCATGGCTTCCAGGCCCATGTTGGGCCCATGTTATCCCCCAGCCGCGGAACGGTACGGCTGGCTGGCAACAACCCCGAACAACCACCAAAAATCCAGTTTAACTACATGTCACACGCAGACGACTGGCAGACCTTCAGGGTAGCGATACGCACGGCGCGCAAGCTGTTTGCCCAGCCTGCCTTCGACCCGGTGCGTGGCGCTGAACTGAGCCCGGGACCCGGCTGCACAACCGACGAGGAGTTGGATAACTTTGTCCGCCGCTACGCCCAGAGCGCCTACCATCCCTGCGGCACCTGCCGCATGGGCGAAGACGCTCATGCGGTGGTGGATACTGCCGGCCGGGTCAACGGTATCCAAGGCCTGCGGGTGGTTGACGCGTCGGTATTCCCCCACATCACCAACGGGAATTTAAACGCACCCACCATTATGCTGGCTGAACGCATGGCGGATAAAATTAAAGCTTCCGCTTAAGGTTTCCGCACAAAACCGGGCATGTATTTGCCCGCGAAGCTATTACCTCGCGAAGCTATTACCTCGCGAAGCCGGGATGCCCGAGGGACAAATTAATTAATCGCAATAGGATTAATAAACATCTGCACCGCACCCCGGACCTTGGCCTGTCCCAGCACAAACAAAAATTCGAAGGCGCCGTCCCGCACCAGGGGTCCGGTATTCATGGTCTCCAGAATGTAAATGCCGTTTTCCTTTAACAATATCACGTGCCCCTGAAAAGGCCGGTCCGGATGTTGCGGGGGGACCACGTCAACCCCCCAGGTATCCGCCCCAACAGCCACAACATTTTTGTCCGCAAGGTACTGGGCCACTTCTTCGGACATGCCGGGTTCCCCCGACACCCAGGCCTGGGGATCCTGGTGTAACTTGTGATCCGTCCAGCCGGTATGCAACAGGACCACATCACCCTCGGCCACCGGGGTACCCTGTTTCTGCTCTACCGCCCGGACATCCGCCACGGAAAAATGTTGTCCGGCAGGCAGAAAGTCTTTGCCGAAGTGCCCCGCCATATCCAGCACCACACCCCGGGCAACCATGGGCGGCACTTTTTCAATACCCAGCTTTTTCAGCCCGGAAATGTCCGCAAAATCTTTGGCGTGGTTGCAGTTATAGTACATACCCTCGTACCCCAGGTGCCCCAGACCATCCAGTTGCGAGCCAATGCCAAACCAGCCCTGGAAGACATCGTCGTTGTAGGTCATGGCGGCGTTGGGCCGTGCGCTTTCTTGTTGTCCGGGCTGGACCACCTGTAATGACAAACCCCGGGGCGCAAACGCCGGTGTTGTGGCATCGATGGTGATGCCCAGACTATAGGTGCGGCCGGTTTTTATTAACCGGCTGGCCTTCAGCACGGTTGCAGCGTTGATCAGGTTGATGTTGCCCACCTCGTCCTGGGCACCCCACCTGGAGGGTTTACACGCCTCGGCTGCGGCGGTTCCCGGCATAATGGTAAAAAGCACCCAGACACCGGCAAATATCAGTTGCAAAGCTATTTTCATCATTCCCCCTATCTATCCACCCCGGACATAATGCCCAGCGGCCAAACTATGCCGTGACCCATACAAGCTGACAAGTCTCCCTTAATTTCGCATCAGCGCGTTAAACCCTGTACAGAATAGAGTTGATTTTAATTCCCCTTGCATACAAATTAACGGCAAGCGAAACGAGGATAAAATGGTGTCGAGTCACGACGAGAGTTTAGGACCCGAGGGTTATCAGGTCGATGCGGTAGAAGCCTGGATCAAGGCCAATGTTGACGGCCTGGAGCCGCCTTTTCAGTGGACCCGCCTGGAGGGCGGGCACTCTAACCTGACCTATCGCCTGCAAGACCCCGGGGGGCGCCAGGCGGTAATCCGGCGGCCACCCCAGGGTGAGCTGTTGCCCAAGGCTCACGATATGAGCCGGGAATGGGCGCTGATCAAAAGCCTGGGCCCCACAGACGTACCGGTACCGGCTGCCCTGGGTTTTTGTGAAGATCCAAACGTCACCGGGGCGTGGTTTTATGTAATGGGCATGATCGACGGTCACCCACTGTACAATTCTGATGATACCCGGCTTTATGTTCCGGAAAGCCAGCGCCGGACCATGGCCTTTTCGTTTATCGATGTTCTGGCTGCCCTGCACAGCGTTGACCCGGACGAGGTTGGCCTGGGTGATCTGGGCAAAAAAGACAGCTACGTCGCACGCCAGCTAAAAACCTGGTACCGGTCCTGGACATCCTCCATCGAGGCGGCTGATTACGACGATCCCCGCGCCCACGAGTTGCAGCAGTTTTTCCTGGATCACCTGCCCGAACAAGGCCCGGCCCGGGTTGTGCACGGCGACTACGGGCCTCACAACGTACTTGTTGGGCCGGATTGCACCATCGCAGCGGTTGTGGACTGGGAAATTTCAACCCTGGGTGACCCGCTGGCGGACCTGGCTTATGCGCTGAATCCATGGCCTGATCCCACGGATACCGAGCCGGTGCAGCCAGAGGCAGCAACCGCCCCGGTGGGATTTCCCAGCCGCACGGAAATGGCGGCCCGGTATGGTGAACAAACCGGCCGGGATCTGTCTCATCTGGACTACTATGTCGGCTTTAACCGGTGGAAAACCGCGGCCATTGTGCACGGGGTCTATGCCCGCTACTGTGCGGGCAACAAAAGTACCGACGGCATTGATCTGGATGAAATGCGTAACCGCATCGCACGATCGCTGAGCCTGGCGGAACAGGCGGTCAACCGGCTGTAAGATGGCGATAATCTTAACCCCTAACGAGGCGCGGGTGCTGGGCTGTCTGATGGAGAAGATGGTGGTGACACCGGAGCAGTACCCGCTGACCTTAAACGCCCTTACCAATGCCTGTAATCAGAAGTCATCCCGCAATCCGGTCATGTCCCTGGACCCGGGGACGGTCCAGAACACGGTGCGCAGCCTGCAAGACCAGCATCTGGTTGCGGTGGATCAGAACTTCAAAAGCCAGGTGGAAAAGTACACCCAGCGGCTGTGTAATACCCCGTTCAGTACCTATCAGTTTGAGCCGCCACAGTTTTCCATTGTGTGCACACTATTGTTGCGGGGACCACGGACCCCCGGGGAGCTGCGGGCCAACAGTGGACGGTTATATCACTTCGCGGACAACGCGGAAGTCCAGGCTACCCTGGAGACCCTTCTGCAGATCTCCCCGGGACCCCTGGTAACCCGATTACCCCGCACCCCCGGGCGGC
>JANQMF010000174.1 GCA_028280225.1 Pseudomonadales bacterium
GGATATTGGTTGTCAACCCGGGCAATAACAACCATTTCATCGTTCAACTCGATGGGGGAGGAATTCAGGCCATCCAAAACCTCCAGCTCAAAAAGTGCATCCACAACCTGCTGATTAGCCAGCACACCCTCCGCCGGGGGTTCCCCCTGGCGCACTGCGGCTGCCTTTTGTAGTTGTAATCCCAGAGACTGGGCAGTGCTGTCCAAAGAAAACCGCTCTTCGTAGGCTGCCCTTTCGAGTGCCAGGGCTTGATCAACAAATAAGCTTTCAGCCTGTTCCCGGCGCACCCGGTTCACCAAGTCTGCCCGCTGATCCGCAAAGCTTGGATATTCAGCTTCGACAATGTTATTCAGGCGGATCAGGTGATAGCCAAAAGCCGACTTAACCGGTGGGGAGACGTCCCCCGGGGACTGCAAAGCCCATAAAGCCTGTTCAAATGCGGGGTCGAAAATGCCCTTGCCCACTGCACCCAGCGCACCGCCGTTAGCCGCTGAACCCGGGTCTTCGCTCAGAGATTTGGCCAAGTCCTCAAACGCCTCCCCTTCGTTGAGACGCGCCGCAATTTCGGTAATCAGCTCCAGGGCGTCCGCCTGGGACCTGTCGTCGTTAATCTGCACGAGAATGTGCGCACTGTCCCGCTGCTCGTCAGCCAAGGCGTTAATCTTGTCCTCCTCATACAGAGACAGCAGATCTTCTTCCAGGACTTCAATTTCCGGCGCCTGCAAAAGGTCTTCCACGCGCAGCGCAACATAGGCAACATCCACCGCCAGTTCGGTCATATAAAGCGCCTGATCCTCTTCATAACGCCGCGCAATTTCGTCGTCTGTAATTGCAATATCCGTACTGAAATTTTCCACCGTCAGAGGTAAAAAGGCGATATCCCGCTTCTGATTAACCACCCTGACAATTTCTGCAAGTTCCCACTCAGAGACCGAAGCCGTTTTAGTCACCCCATCACGCATCTGCTCGCTGCTCAGCGCATCCGCATAAGCGGCTACAAAGGTGACTGGCGAATAGCCCAACAACTGAACCTGTTGCCGGTAAACACCTTCATTAAATTGTCCATCCACCTGATAAGCCGGACTGGTATAAAGCTGTTCGTTGACTTGTGCGTCAGAAACCCTAACCCCCATCGTTTGCGCGGTTTGCGACAGCACCTCACGGCTGATGAGCTGTTGCAACGTAAACTGCTGGAGCTGAACACGGTCAATCTGACTGGTATCAAAGTCCGAACCCATTTGCGATAACAGCCGGCGGTATTCCCGCTCGGTTTCAGCCTCTAAAATGGCCTGACTGATATCAAAGTCGCCCACCCTTGCTACATCCGGGGCGGTGTTCATAAATACATTGGAGGCCCCAAACCCAAACAATGTGAGAACAACTATAATTGCCGCCACCAGTATTTTGAATCCGGTGCTTTGCGTCTGATCTCTCAACTTTTGCAACATTGAACCAAAAGCCTCTTATCTCTTTAACGGTGTTGTATCTTAACGGTGTTGTATTTTGTCATAACTTGCAATTTGTCAAAACAAAGAGGGCGCCAAGCGCCCTCTTTGTTTTTTTGTCGAGTCTGCTGTAGCCCACAGCAAACTCATGCCGCCGCCTGCCGCGGCAGGCATCCAAACCTTGCGTAAACCTTGTACCCTAGTTCAGCGCATCCTTCAGTGCCTTGCCTGGCTTAAAGGCCGGTACTTTAGCCGCCGCAATCTGAATGGTTGCGCCCGTCTGTGGATTTCGGCCCGTACGTGCCGCTCGTTCTCTAACCAAAAATGTACCAAAACCAACTAACGCCACAGACTCAGCGTTCTGCAAAGACTCAGTAATAGCGTCGATAGCAGCATCTAAAGCACGTCCTGCTGATGCTTTAGAAATATCTGAAGATTCTGCGATACGATCAATTAATTCGGATTTATTCACACTAGGCCCCTATATGTGGTGCATGCCCCGGTAGCACCCTATGGCTACACAAGTTCCGCAACTCATAAACAGCGATCATGCAGCAACCTGTAACTACCTATTGCCGGCTTGCACAATTCATGAGGGTTCGCCAACCAAATTAATCAGGCAAACCGCAGAGAGCATCATTTATTTCACTGAAATCAGGTTCATCCTTATTCAGCACGTTCAAAGCGTTAGCTGACATCTTAAACCGTTGGTCACTGATCAACCTCCGGCCCGCCAAGCCAACACATCCATCCCATTTTACTATCACCGCTACAACAGATGACAGCCAAATAGATCTTTCCCCACAACGCTGAATAATTACTTTTTTGTCGGTCTTACCGCGTTGCCATCCCACGGGATGCGGGATTTATACCAACACCCATGGGTACACGCAAGCATGTTGGCAGACATTAGTGCGGGCTGATTCCGGTATTCCCCACGCCTTTTGAGCGTTCAACGGTAGTTTCAGCAGACTGTTCCGCCCCTTCGGTATCCGCCAACCGGGGTTCGGGTAATCGTTCCAAGGCCACTTCCAGAACGTCGTCCATCCACTTCACCCCATGGATGGTTAAGTTTTCTTTAACGTTTTCCGGTATTTCCTTGAGATCCTTTTCGTTTTCCTGGGGAATGATGACATGTTTGATACCACCCCGGTGCGCGGCCAGGAGTTTTTCCTTTAAACCGCCAATGGGCAGGATCTGCCCTCGTAACGTGATTTCGCCTGTCATGGCCACATCGGCGCGCACGGGTATGCCGGTCACCACGGACACCACCGCCGTACACATGCCAATACCCGCGCTGGGTCCATCCTTTGGGGTGGCCCCTTCGGGCACATGGATGTGCAGATCGAGTTTTTCATGGAAGTCTTCCGCCAGGCCCAAACCTACGGACCGGCTGCGCACAAAGGTCAATGCAGCCTGGATAGACTCCTGCATCACATCACCCAACGATCCGGTTTTGGTTTGCCGGCCCTTGCCGGGTACGCCAACCGCTTCGATATTCAGCAGTTCCCCGCCGGCCTGGGTCCAGGCCAGACCGGTGACCAATCCCACCTGGTTTTCCTCTTCCGCCAAACCGTAGTTAAACCGCCGCACCCCATTGTAGGTTTCGATGTCATCCGCAGAAATGATTCGTTTGGAGGTTTTTTTGGCGCCACCCTGAGCCAGCGCTTCTTCCTTGACCACTTTGCGCGCAAGTTTGGCAATTTCCCGCTCAAGACCCCGAACCCCAGCCTCCTTGGTGTAATACCGCACAATGTCCAACAGGGCGTCGTCCGAGATTTCAAGGTGGTTCTTGGCCAGACCGTTCATGCCGGTTTGTTTGGGCACCAGATAACGCCTGGCGATATTCAGCTTTTCATCTTCGGTATATCCGGGCAGACGAATAACCTCCATTCGATCCAGCAAGGGTGCCGGGATATTCATGGAGTTTGACGTACATATAAAAAATACGTTAGACAGATCGTAATCGACTTCGAGATAGTGGTCGTTGAATGTATTGTTTTGTTCCGGGTCGAGGACTTCCAGCAAAGCAGACGCCGGGTCACCCCGCACATCCATACCCATCTTGTCGATTTCATCCAGTAAAAACAGCGGATTAGCCACGCCGGATTTGGACATTTTTTGAATAATCTTGCCGGGCATGGAACCGATGTAAGTGCGCCGGTGACCGCGAATTTCAGCTTCGTCCCGCACCCCACCCAGCGCCATGCGTACAAACTTTCTATTGGTGGCCCGGGCAATGCTTTCACCCAGACTGGTTTTGCCCACCCCGGGAGGACCTACCAGACACAATACGGGGCCACGCATGGCGCTGACCCGGTTCTGCACCGCCAGGTATTCGACAATCCGGTCCTTAACTTCCTCCAGACCATAGTGGTCTTCATCCAGTATTTTCTGCGCCGCGGACAAATCTTTGCGGATTCTGCTCTTTTTCTTCCAAGGTACGCTCAATATCCAGTCGAGGTAACTCCTGACAACCGTCGCCTCGGCTGACATGGGCGCCATGAGCTTCAGCTTGTTCAGTTCCGCCTGGGACTTCTCTTTTGCTTCCTTGTGCATGCCGGAATCGTCGATGCGCCGCTGCAGTTCATCCACCTCACCCTGCTCGTGTTCACCCATCTCCTTTTGAATGGCCTTCATCTGCTCATTCAAATAGTATTCGCGCTGGCTTTGCTCCATCTGTTTTTTGACTCTGCCGCGGATGCGCTTCTCCATCTCTAACACGTCAATTTCGGCATCCATAAGCTCCAGCAGAATATCCATTCTTTCCTTGAGCGCCAGCGCCTCTAATATGGCTTGTTTGTCGTCCAGACTCAGGGACATCTGCGCGGCTATGGTATCCACCAGCCGGGTTGGGTCGTCGATACTGGATAACGAAGACAGAACTTCCTGGGGGACCTTTTTGCTGGCTTGCACATATTGTTCAAATTGCGACAGCAAGGTGCGGGACAAGGCTTCGGTCTCCCGGGTATCTAATTCCAGCTCCGGATGCACGCTGGCATCCGCGCTCAAAAACGCCTCACCCACCTCAAGATTAACCACCGTTGCCCGTTGACCACCCTCAACAAGCACTTTGACGGTACCGTCCGGCAACTTTAAGAGCTGCAAAATGGTGGCTACCGTACCCACCTCAAACAGGTCTCCGGCACCGGGGTCAGCATTTTCCGGGTCCCTTTTTGCCACCAGCAGGATCTGTTTTTCATCCGCCATAGCCGCATCCAGGGCTCGAATTGAACTTTCTGTGCCGACAAATAGAGGATGCACACCATGGGGGTAAACCACCATGTCGCGCAGGGGTAAGACCGGGATATTTTCAATCACAGGAGATTCAGCCACTTATTTCGCCTTTTGAGTTGGGAGGCAGCCCACTGTGACTACTCTTCAGGAGCTGCCTTGGCCTGGTCGACGTTTTCGTAAATCAACATTGGATCACTCTCACCCTTGATGACACTTTCATCAATGACAACCTTGCTGACAGATTCCGAAGAAGGCAGGTCATACATGGTGTTAAGCAATACCGCTTCGAGGATTGAACGCAGACCACGCGCCCCGGTTTTACGTTCCATGGCCTTATCGGCCACGGCACGCAAAGCATCCTCACGGAAATCGACTTCAACGTCTTCCATTTCAAATAGTTTAGTATATTGCTTTGTCAGCGAGTTCTTTGGCTCCGTCAAAATGCGAATTAGCGCATCGGAATCTAGCTCTTCCAATGTGGCAACCACCGGCAACCGGCCAACAAATTCCGGAATCAGGCCATACCGGATCAGATCTTCCGGTTCTACCCCGCGCAGGGTTTCACCAATGCTCTTGCGGTCCGCATCCCCTTTAACTTCAGCGCCAAAGCCAATACCGGACTTATCCGAGCGGTCGAGAATGACCTTGTCCAGCCCGGCAAAGGCACCACCACAGATAAACAGGATATTGGAGGTATCAACCTGCAAAAACTCCTGCTGGGGATGTTTGCGGCCGCCCTGGGGAGGTACGGAGGCAACAGTACCCTCAATCAGTTTAAGCAGGGCTTGTTGCACACCCTCGCCGGAAACATCCCGGGTGATGGAAGGGTTATCTGACTTACGGGATATTTTGTCGATTTCGTCGATGTAAACAATACCCACCTGGGCTCTGTCCACATCGTAGTCGCACTTTTGCAGCAGTTTTTGAATGATATTTTCGACGTCTTCGCCCACGTATCCGGCTTCGGTCAACGTGGTGGCGTCCGCAATTGTAAAGGGCACGTCAAGCAGCCGGGCCAAGGTCTCCGCCAGCAGGGTCTTACCGCTGCCGGTGGGTCCAATCAGCAATATGTTCGACTTGGATAGTTCAACGTCGTCTTTCTTGCCGTTGTAGTTCAGGCGTTTGTAGTGGTTATAAACAGCAACAGACAGCACCTTTTTGGCGTGTTCCTGGCCAATGACATATTCATCCAGAATATTTTTAATTTCCTGAGGCACAGGCAGCTTACTTGACTCTCCAGGCTGCGCCGCTTCAGATACTTCTTCGCGAATAATGTCATTACAAAGCTCAACACATTCATCGCAGATAAATACCGAAGGCCCAGCAATGAGCTTGCGTACTTCATGCTGGCTCTTTCCGCAAAAAGAGCAGTAAAGAAGCTTGCCTGATTCTTCACCTTTGCCACTGTCGTCGGACATTAAGATTCCTCTGTCATTGTTCTTTCTTTTTACACGCAGATCTCTTACACCCAGATCTCTTACATGCAGATCTTTTACACGCAGACCGTGTGATCTATTTACACACTAGTCTACACACTGGTCTGCACGCTGATCCGGTGCTAACCACTAAGTTAGCTTATTTGACCAGCATTTAAGGTGCGTGTTACACCGAATTTTGAGGGCCGTTACGCTACGCTCGCTTTTATCGGCAGCCTATACATTGCTTGCTAAGCGGCGTTATTGCAAGTCCAGAGTGTAAACACTTTGCTAACCGGGCCCGCTTAATCAGCGGTCCCCGTCATGGAAGAGCGTGTTTGTTGCACCCTGTCGACCAGACCATATTCCAAAGCCTCGTCGGGGCTCATCCAAAAATCCCGGTCGGTGTCCTTGGCTACCCGCTCTACTTCCTGGCCGGTATGCTCAGCAATAATCTTGTTTAAACGTTCCCGCATTAAGAGGATTTCCTGGGCCTGGATCTCGATATCCGCCGCAACCCCGCGCGACCCGCCACTGGGCTGGTGCAGCATCATGCGGGAGTTTGGCAGGGCCAGACGCTTTCCGGCTTGCCCCGCCGCCAGCAGGAACGCCCCCATGCTGGCCGCCTGGCCCACGCACAGCGTGCTGACATCAGGGCGGATAAACTGCATGGTGTCGTAAATGGACATACCCGCGGTCACAGAACCGCCGGGGGAATTGATATACAGGTGAATATCCTTGTCCGGATTTTCCGATTCCAAAAACAGGAGTTGGGCGACGATAAGGTTGGCCATATGGTCTTCAACGGGTCCCACAAGAAAAATAATTCGATCTTTCAGCAGCCGGGAATAGATATCGTATGCCCTTTCACCTCGAGCGGATTGCTCCACAACCATAGGCACCATCCCCAGGTTCTGGGTAGGGGTTAGCAGGGGGTCGTGTATGTTTGTCATGCAAATCTCCGTTGATTGCGAATGATAATTTGCCCACACATTATGTTCTGGGCCTCAATTCATAATTGAGCCAATCGAAAGGTTTCGCGCTACTCAATCTTGCCAAAATGTGACATCCGGGCCGGATCCCGGTGATCCGCCCCAGCGGCACGCCGGAATGACTCAGTCTTTACTGTCAGCCACCGATTCGTCTGCCGTGTCCGGTTCATCAGGGGCAATGGCACGGCCGCTGATCACTTCATCATAGTTTGAATCTACAACTTCGACCTGCGCAGACGTTAATATGTGGTCGACAACTTGATCTTCAAGTACCCCCATTTCCAGACTTTGCATTTGTTCCGGATTACTCCGGTACCAGGCAATAACCTGCTCCGGCTCACCATAAGATGCCGCCAGTTCCTTAAGCCGCGCATCCAGCCGTTCTTCTTCAACCTCCAAAGACTCTGCACTGATGATTTCGTTGACCACCAAGCCAACTTTAACCCGCTTTTCAGCCTGGTCTTGAAACAGCTCGTCCGGTAAGTCCGGTGCGTTGCCCTGCCCCCCCATCTGAAACTGTCCCAGCATCTGTTCCTTCAGGGCCTGAATTTCCCGGTGAACAATCGCGGTAGGCAACTGAATTTCATGCAGTTTCGCCAATTCATCCATAACTTGCTGTTTTAATTGATTTTTTATGGCGGCATCCATTTCCCGTTGCATATTTTCACGCACCTCGTCACGAAAGGCCGGTTCGCCCCCTTCTTCAACCCCAAACTCTTTGAAGAATTCGTCATTCAATTCCGGAACTTTAGCTTCCTTTACTTCGGTAACGGTCACTGAAAATTGTACGGTTTTGCCCTGCAACGCCTCCGCGCGGTAATCGTCGGGAAATTTGGCGTCAAAGTCCCGGCTTTCACCCGCGGCCAAACCGCGCACACCCTGGTCGAAATCGTCGATCATCTGGCCCTGGCCAAGACGAAATTCAACCCCTTCCCCATCGGTGCCTTCAGCGGGTTCACCATCCAGGGTCCCGGCAAAGTCCACCTTGACCTGATCACCTTCTTCAGCACCACGTTCGACCGGCTCGAAAGAGGTGCGCTGTTCACGCAGGCGGGCGACCATGTTCTCCAGATCCTCATCGCTGATCTCCGCCTGGGGACTTTTCACCGCCACCTTGCTCAAGTCACAAAGCGAAATGAGGGGAAAAACTTCGAAGGTGGCGGTAAATTCAAAATCGATGCCCGGGTCCATCTTCACCACTTCGAGATTTGGTGAACCCGCCGGGTTAAGTTCTTCCTTCTGCACGGCCTCCACAAAGCTGGATTGCATCAGCTCACCCGCCACCTCAGCTCTAACCGCGGGACCATATCGCCGGCGCACTTCTTTCAGCGGCACCTTGCCGGGACGAAAACCCGGAATACGCACCTGCCCTCTGGCGTCCTTGAGCTTGTCGGTAATTCTGTTCTCAAAATCTTCACTGGGAAGGGCAATGGTCAAACGGCGCTCAAGGCCGCTCATGGTCTCTATGGATACGTTCATAAGCTTGAATTCGAATTATTGGAATACGTTGGTGTGCAGAAATTTGCAAACCTGTTGCCGGAAAAA
>JANQMF010000005.1 GCA_028280225.1 Pseudomonadales bacterium
AGCAGCAACCCCGGCACGCCAACAACAAAAAATGCCAGCCGCCAGCCAAAAGCGTCAGCAATGGCACCGCCGGCAAACAGTCCAAACATAATGCCGATGGGAATCCCCAGGGAATAGATTCCCAGCGCGGTGGCCCGTTCCTTGGCAGGGTAGAGATCAGCCAGCATGGAATGTGCCGCGGGACTGCACCCAGCTTCACCAATGCCTACACCAATGCGGGCTGCCGCCAGTTGCCAGAAGTTCATGGCCAGACCTGACAAGGCGGTCATGCCGCTCCAAACCGCCAGGCAGACAGCAATCAGGTTGCGCCGATTCCACCGGTCAGCGATGAGCGCTAGGGGCATACCCAGGGTGGCGTAAAATATGGCAAAGGCGGTGCCGGAAAGCAGACCCATGCCAAAGTCCGAAACACCAAGATCCGCTTTGATGGGTTCGATGAGTATGGAAAGTATCTGCCGGTCGATAAAGTTGAATGTATAAACGATGACTAATACACCCAGGGTGTATCGCTTAACAGCATCGCTGATCAGCGGCTGGCCGGGCAGAGACTGGGTTGACGTGGTCAAATTGAATCCTTGTTCTTGTTCTGGTTACGGTATTTTTATTACGTTGTTATTTTGGACGGCTGCTGTTCAGACGGACTGGGACAGGGTGGCTTGATCCTCATCAAATTCCTGCTCGGGTGGCTCAAGGGGCGGCAATTGTTTCAGTTGCGGCAGAACATCTTCGGCAAACTGTTGCAGATTCCGCTTAGCCTCCTCGTGCGGCATGCCACCGTATGAACAGACAGCCATAAAGCCGTCCGCGTAGGTCTTCTCCCGGATGATTTGAACTTTGTCCAGAACCTGCTGGGGTGTCCCCCAGACCTGAAGATCCACATAAAAGTTTGTCATCTTTTCCATGCCGCCGGGTGCTTTCAGACGGTCGTACATTTCGCCGTGAAATTCGTATCCCGGGGTATTTTTCAGGTGATCCTTATTAAATTCGTAGTGGTCGATGACAGACTGCCAATAGGCCCCGATATAGCGGCGGGCCATGTCCTGGGCCCGGTCCGCACTATGGTCAACAAAAACCCAACCTGCACAATAAGGGGCGGGGGCGGTCCGGCCGGTTGCCGCCTTAAAGGTAGCCCGGTACTGGGCCAGTTCCGCCTGGACCACGTGCCAGGGTTTTTGCGGAACAATGAGAATGCCAACCCCCATTTTTGCCATAATTTCCGCGGACTCCGTTGATACCGCCGCAGCGTAGGTCCTGCCCTGAAAAGATCTGTGCGGCCTTGGCCGCAGGTCCACCCGGGGTTGTTGGACGTATTCGCCATGGTATTCACACCAACCCTGTTCCAGACCGGTGAGGACCATATCCGCTGCTTCGGCAAAACGGGCGCGTGCTTCGGGCATGGCCACCCGAAAGCCGTCGAACTCAACCCTGCCGGTACCGCGCCCCATGCCCAGGATGGTGCGCCCGCCGGAGATGACATCCAGCATGGCGACCTGTTCCGCAACTCTTAAGGGGTCGTGCCAGGGTAAAACCGCCACCATGGAGCCAAGCTGAATCTTCTGCGTGCACCCCGCCATATAGGTGAGAAACTGGAAAACGCTGGGACACATGGTGTAGTCGGTGAAATGATGCTCCACGCTCCAGATAGAGTCGAAGCCCAGGGGTTCAGCCTGCCTGGCAAGGATCAGGTCTTCGGCATACACCTGGTGATCCGGCTTGGCTTCACCGGGGTTTTGAAAAATGACCGACAGTCCCACATGCATCCGGCACCTCCTCCACGTTCTGTCCACCTCGTTGGAGAGGGTATGGGAATTTGGGAATAGAGTAAATCGCGGATAAAGCCGATTGATCTGGGCTCAGTTTGCTGAGTACCATCAGGGTCTGGGATAAATGGAAATATGTGATTCATGGCTAAATACACCCTGGAAGTTAACGGCAACCAACATCATGTAGAAGCCAGGCCGGATATGCCTCTGCTGTGGCTGCTGCGTGACAAACTGAAACTGACCGGCACCAAATACGGCTGCGGTGTGGCCCAATGTGGGGCCTGTACCGTGCATGTTGACGGCGTAGCCATGCGTTCCTGCGTGCTGCCGGTGTCCGCGGTGAGTGGTGCGGTGACCACCATCGAGGGTCTGGCTCAGGGTAGTGAGCTGCACCCGCTGCAAACGGCCTGGATAGAACACGATGTGCCCCAATGTGGCTATTGCCAGGCGGGACAGATTATGTCCGCAGCAGCCTTGCTGGAGCAGAAGCGGGCGCAAGACAGTCTGCCGTCGGACGAGGACATCGACACAGCCCTGGCGGGAAATTACTGCCGCTGTGGTACCTACACGCGGATTCGCGCGGCGGTGCACACTGCTGCGTCATTTTATAACGCTGCCGGACAAGGAGAAGGCCAATAATGAAACCCGGGATGAACCGCCGTACGTGGCTTAAATCTACCGCGCTGTTTGGTGGTGGGCTGTTGCTGGAGCTCACTGTACCGGCTGGGGTACTTGCTGAAGAACCCGATGCCCTGGTCAAATCCGCTGACCTTAACTTTTACGTGCAAATCGATCCCAGCGGTCAGATCACCATTTACGCCCCAAATCCGGAAATGGGCCAGGGGGTCACCACATCCCTGCCCATGATCATTGCTGAAGAAATGGGTGCCCGGTGGGACGATGTGGTGGTACAGGCTGCACCGGTGGATAGCAGCAGGTTTGGTCTGCAGGGATCCGGCGGGTCGTTTTCCATTCCCCGCCGCTTTGACGAAATGCGTCGCATGGGCGCATCTGCAAGAGAGATGTTGGTTGGCGCCGCGGCATTGCTGATGGAGGTGGACAGACAGACTTTACAGGCCCGGGAGAGCACCGTGGTGCATACCTCCGGCAGGAGCATGACCTTTGGTCAGTTGGCAACGGTAGCGGCCCAACAACCGGTGCCGGAACCGGAATTTTTGTCTTTCAAAGACCCCCGGGCCTATACCATTATCGGTACCCGGGTGAGTGGAGTGGACAATCTGGTTGTGGCCACGGGCCTGTCCAACTTTGGTATTGACGTTGATGTGCCGGACATGCGGTACGCCACCTATACCCGCTGCCCGCGGATCGGTGGGGTTGCCCTGGGTTTTAACGAAGCGGAAATAAAAGGCCTGCCCGGCATTACCCATGCCTTTATTGTTGCGCCGGATGAGCGGTCCGGGAAAGCCAGCATGGGTTTTTTGGACGGCTTGGCGGTGCTGCGGGGCGGGGTTGCCATTGTGGGTGAAGATACCTGGTCGGTTATGGATGCAAAAAACAAACTGCGGGTGAAGTGGGACGAATCATCCGCGTCCGCAGACGAGTGGACCCGGATGGTCAGCCGGGCCCGGGAAATTGCCGCCGCCGGCAGTGGTGAGTTGCGCATGGACAGCGGCCAGGTTGATGCGCAGCTGGCGAATCCGGACAACCGGACAAAAGAATCTTTCTACCAATTCCCCTATGTGGCCCATATCTGTATGGAGCCGATGAACTGTACGGCCCACTACATCAAGGGCAAAAACGGCGGGGCGGACGGCTTGGAGATCTGGATGGGCAGCCAATTCCCCGCCCAGGTCAAAGAAATTGCCGGGAACATGCTGGGTTTGAAGCCGGAAAACGTCAAAGTAAACCTGCTGCGTATGGGGGGCGGCTTTGGCCGGCGGGCGATACACGACTTTGCCGCGGAGGCCATGGCCATTGCCAGGCAGGTTGATTTTCCGGTGAAGCTGACCTGGACGCGCACGGATGATATTCACAACGATTTCTTTCGCGCCGGTGGCTTTGAGAATATGCAGGGGGCGGTGACCCCGGAAGGAAAACTGGCGGCCTGGGATCAGCACTACATCGGTTTTGAGCGTCTGGGCCGGCCGGTTATCGGCTCCGGTCTGCGCGGTAACGAGTTGCCCATGGTGGCTTTTGCCAATTCGCGCATCCGCCAGGCCATGATAAAAATAGATACCCCCTGTGGTGCCTGGCGGGCACCGGGATCTAATACCAACGCCTTTGTGGAGCAGAGCTTTATTCACGAACTGGCGGAACTGGCCGGGCGCGACCACCTGGAATTTTTGCTTGAGCTGATGGGTGAGCCGCGGTGGATTAAGGAGGGTGACATTGCGGCGCTGAACACCGGACGGGCCGCTGACGTGATCAAACTTGCGGGTGAGAAGGCAGCTTGGGGCAAATCCATGCCGGCGGGGTCGGGTATGGGTTTGGCGTTCTATTTTTGCCATGCTGCCCATGTTGCGGAGATTGCGGAGGTGTCGGTGGATGCGCAGCAGAATTTCCACGTTGACAAGGTCACCGTTGCCGTTGACGTGGGGCCAATTGTTAACAAAAGTGGGGCCATCAACCAGGTCCAGGGCTCCGTGGTTGACGGCCTCAGCACAATGGCCTTACAGCAAATCACCATGCGCAACGGCGAAATTGAGCAGGACAACTTCCATCAATATCCGGTCATGCGCATTGGCGCAACACCGCAGATCGATGTGCACTTTATTCAGAGCGACAACCCTCCCACGGGTCTGGGTGAACCGGCCTTGCCACCCCTGGCACCGGCGGTTGCCAATGCAATTTATGCCGCCACCGGAACCCGTATTCGAACCATGCCCCTGAGTGAAGCCGGCTTCAAATTGGTTTGATCACGGGCGGGGTCTGTTGCCCAAGGGATCTTACCGCCCGGGTTGGTGGCAGTTGCTCTTCAGGCTATTTGGCTGTCAACCTGATTGGTCGCAATGGCGGGTGCTCCGGCGCTGACCGCTCAAACCGCCCGGGAGGCCTCCAGCAGTTCCTGGCCGCCCAGCGCTTGCGCTTCCACCTGGCGCACGGCAAACGCAGGGGTGACACACTCCGGCTGTTCGCCGGGGTTGCCCTGAGGAGTGTAGTAGCCCAGTGCGTACTGGCCCATGGTATAACCCAGCATGTCCTGCAGTTCGGGGCTGAATTGTGCAGCCACCTCGGGTGGACAGGAAAGATACTGATTTTCCTCCTGGCGCAACCACCCCAGGGTATAGGTCAGGTTAACGCCTATACGGTCGTCTGACGACCGGTTTTCGCCGCCGGAGTGAAAAACACTGCCGGTATATAACAGCACGGATCCTGCCTGCATCACGGCCTGACAAATTTCTTCCAGCTCAGCCTTGCGGTCGTCCGGCCATTGTGTGCTGCCGGGAACAACCTGGGTGGCCCCGTTTTCCTCGGTAAAGTCGGTAATGGCCCAGATGGTATTAAACTGAGGTTCCAGGTTTTCCAGGTGGCGCCCCCAGGCCCAGCGGTCCCGGTGGATGAGTTGTTTGCCCTGCCCCGGCTTCAGCCGAATAATCTGCGACAGGTGCAACTGAATACGTTCGCAGTAGGGGGCAAGGAATTCGTTGGCGGCACCAACCACCATGGGATGCATGACCATATCCCTGGCCTGAGCGCTGCGGGCAACCAGGGCGCCGGTGCGGGTGGTGGCACGGCCGGTAAAGTCATCCGCCCCGTTTTCCGTGGCTTGCATATAGGGATCGAGCTGTTCCCGGAACCTTGATATCTCTTTTGGGCTCAACACACCTTCAACGATGACCGCGCCATCGCGGTTGATGACTGCCATTATTTGCTGAGTGGTTGCGGATGCGGGGAGGGTTTCAAGTTGTGGCATGGCTTTTTCCCGTTGGCATTTGTGTGCAGAAGTTTTATTATGAGCATTGCTCATATTTTGTCAATAGAGGATTGGATGACCGGGTCCGATGAATTAGCGGAAATAAAAAAAACCGTGGCGTTGCGGCGTGTGCCCAAACAGCAGCGCAGCCGGGCGCGTTATGGGCAGATCCTTGCTGCCGCCAGAGCGCTTATTGGTAAACGGGGCAACGATGGGGTGAGCATGCGCGAGATCGCCGACTTTGCGGACGTGCCCATTGCTTCGGTATATCAGTATTTTCCGGACAAGAATGTGCTGCTGTGGACCCTGTTGTCAAAAGATTTTCAAGCCATTGAGTCACGGTGGCTGGAAAATCTGGACGAGGTGACCAGCCTTGGTGAGTTGCAGGCGGCATCCGCGCAATTGTTCGACGCCTTTGTGGCGCTGTGTCATGCAGACCCGGTGATTGCCCGGCTTTGGAGCAGCATCCAGGCAAATGTGGTTTTGACGCAATTGGATCGGGAATTGAATCAACGTATTGCCGATGCCTATACGGATAAATTTTCAGCGCTTGTACCCTTTAAACTGACCAAAGACGAACGCACCCGCATCCGGCGCGCGAGTTTTCTGATGGCCAGCCTGTCCAGCACCGCCTTGCAGCTTGCCTTCGATAAAGCCCCTTACCAGTCCGAAATATTGGATGAGTTCCGGCTGCTCATGCGGTTACAGAGCAAACAGTTGATGCAGCAATTTTCAACACGCGCCTGAACACGCCCCCAAGGATTGCTAAAACGCAGCTTGCCTAAATTCGGGTGCCTGCCTACCATCTGACGCCAGTGATGCTAATCGAAAAGCGTTAACAAGCTGAGGAAAATTGATGACACCGGCAGGCCGCATTATTGCAGAACTACACCATTTGTTTGGCCATGAAGTTGGGCTCAGCGACTGGATTTGCGTGGATCAAAATAAGATCGATACCTTTGCAGCCTGTACCAACGATGATAGCTGGATGCACACCGACCCGGAACGCACCGCCAGGCAATCACCGTTTGGCACCACTATTGCACAATCTTTTTTGGTGTTGTCCCACCTCACCGATATGGTTGGTGCTGTGGATATACCGATCCCCGGGATTGTTTACCGGCAGAATTACGGTTTTGACCGCCTGCGCATACTGCAGCCGGTTGAAGAGGGACAGAGAATTCGGGGACGGTTTGAGCTGAACCGCATAGATCCCAAGGGGCGGCTGGGTTTGTTGCTGCATTTTGATGTGTCCATCGAAATAGAAGACGATCAGGACATTCCCGCCCTGGTTGCCGAGTGGCTGGCCTATGTACGGGTGGAAGAAAAGCCTGTGGAGGAAAAATAAGACAGGTGGTGAGGGGCAACTAGCACCGGGATTTATTCAAATACAATTTATTCAGATACAACGAAGGATATTATGTCACAGCAACTTTTTGTGGGTAGCGATCAACTTGGTGCGAAGCAGCGGCTGAACAGGCGGATGGCTACTCTGGTGGGGATAACGTTATTGCTTGGTGCCTGCGGCAGCCAGTATGTCAAGCGGGATGAATTTGACGCCACCATTGGTGACCTGCGCAGCACCGATGCGGAGCTGGCTACTGAACTGCAGGGCTTTCGCACCCAGTTTAGCGAGATGACCCGGGATCTCAGCCGCAAATTTCAGGACTACGACGCCACCATTGCTAACTTTCAGGGCCGCTTGCAGGTTGATATGACCGCCCACTTTGCTTATGACGATGCTCAACTGCGTGACGGGGATAAGCCGGCGCTAAAAGAGTTTGGTGAGGTTATTCGACAGTATGATCCCAACGTGGTGGTCACCGTGGAGGGGTTTACGGATCCCGCCGGTGATCCTGAATACAATCGTCAGCTGGGCCTGCGGCGCGCCAATGCGGTGCGGGACTATCTGCTTGCTGAAGGGGGGCTGCACCCGGAGCGGGTGCGGGCGGTCAGCTACGGAGAAGATAGTGCGCGCATGCTGAAACCCGGTGCCTGGGGGGGTGACGGTGCAGCCAACCGCAGAGTTTCTCTGGTTGTGGACTATGTGGGTCCGGTACCCGGACGGTAGCCGGGTACCCGGACGATAACCAGCTCAATGATGGATGCGGAAAAACGCAACACTTTTTTGGCTGAACCCAATACCGCGGTTCTGGCCACGGTGGATGCCAAGGGCCGGGCGCATGCGGTGCCGGTCTGGTATTTGTAGACCGGTGAGGTTTTCGAAATGATCGGCGGAGAGCAGTCGGCAAAAATGCGCCATATTGCACAGCGGGGCCGGGCCGCGCTATGCGTGGACAGCCGCGGGGATGCGATATTTCATGTTACGGCTGAAGGTATTTGTGAACTTGGTGGTCCCGCCACAAAGGCCTGGCGGCTGAAGTTGCATACCCACTACCGGGGGGTGGAAGCGGCGGCCAAGGTGGTTGCCGACGACGGCCACATCGGTCAGCAGTTTATCACCCTGCGGCCGCAGCGGTGGTATGGGTGGCAAGCTTGAACAAGCTTTATTCGGCCAATCGGAACCTGATTCGCAGATAACGGGCCACCGCGTCATCATCATTGTTGTGTTCCAGTACACCGGTGGCGGCTGCCTTAACCTCAGTCTTGGCGTTGGCGGGTGCATAAGCTTCGTCGGCCACGGCGAACATGCTTAAATCGTTGTCGCTGTCGCCAAAGCAGATGACATTGGAGACATTGAGTTCAGCCCTTAACACTTCCACGGCGTTACCCTTGCTTGCCTGGATATGGTGAATATCAATCCAGTTTAAGCCTTCACCCTCCAGGGCGCGCCCGGAGTAGGCGACCAACTGCGGCTCCCGGCTGATCATTGCATCAATGGTGTTGATGGCTGCCGGCGCCCCCAGGGCACTGATGTTAGAGATGTCCGCGGTGGCGGGCATCTGGGCTGCGGGGTGCACGTTGACGTGACTTCTTTTGCGAAAGTCCTCCACCAATTGACGTTCCGCGTCGGTCTGCAACGGCGGATGATAAATGCCGTGTTTGTTGTGGGGTTCCACGGTAAACAGAAACGGGGTCACCCCCTGGGCCATGGTGGCTTCCAGGACGTGTTGGATTTCGGTCAAGGTGAGAAAATTCTGGTGGGTATAGTCCCGGGTATCCGGGTCCCAAATCACCACACCGTTCTTAAAAATCTGCGGCAACGCAAAAGGATGCCCCTGCAACACTTCCCGGGCGCCGTGTAACATCCGGCCCGTGGCCACGGTATACAAAATGTTCTGACGGCTGAGGTGGTCCAGGGTTTCCCGGGTATAGGCTGAGATTTTTGCAGCGCCGTTTAACAGCGTGCCGTCGAGGTCAAAAACAAGCAGATCCATTCACAAATTCCATAAGGTTATGCACGGTGGCGTTGAAATGGTATGTTCCCTTTAAATCACTGTAGTTGGAGGGACAGTATGACCAAGGTCACAGAGGCGGGACAAGGGGAATTCTTTGCGGCGGTGAACGCTGCTTGTAAAAAGGCGGTGTGGTGCGCCGTTGCCACCGTGGACGGTGACCAGCCGCGGGTGCGTATCGTTCACCCGACCTGGGATGGTCAGACTTTGTGGTTTGCCACGGGGCCTGAATCACCCAAGGCCAAACAACTGCAACACAATCCTTTTGTCGATATTCAATACCAGGTTGCACCGCCTGACTTTGTGCATGTGATGGTGCGCGGTGTTGCCGAGCTTGTCACGGATCAGGCCGCTAAGAACCACGCCTGGGAGGTCATAGATTACGACCTGACGGAATTTGGCTCCACCGGCCCGGAGGATACAAACTTTCTGCCCATCAGGATCACCCCCACCCGGGTGGAGTTGTCCGAGATGTTTGGTTCAATGAACAAGCGGATCTGGCGCGTCCCCCGGTAGAGGCCGCACTGATCAGCACCGGTCAGAATCCCGTCAGGCAATAGCAAGGAGGGGGATATGTGCACATCACACGATGTAGAAAACAACACGGACAGCAACGATCCACGTAGCGGTTACCAGCTTGTTACAGACTGGCCCGGATACCCTTCGGACATGCAATTTGAAATGGGTAGCGGGGTCGCCGTAGACCAGGCGGACATTATTTATCTTTTTACCCGGGACATAGAACACTGGGCTGCGCACCCCCTGGCCATGGGCAGCAAAATGGGCAAGAGCAGCGTGTCCATGTTTAACCGGGAGGGTGAATTTCTGGGTAAGTGGGGCAAGTCTGATGAGCGCGGTTTTGCCCTGGGGGGCCACACCCTGTACATCGAAAAAGACGGTATGTTCTGGACCACGGATCGGGATGGCCATACGGTCAGAAAGTTCACCCCGGAGGGTGAGATGCTGCTGGAACTGGGGACGTTTGGACAGTGGGGATGTGACGAAAAGCACTTTAACGGCCCAACCGCCGTTGCGGTGCAGGCAGACGGCACCATTGTTGTGGCGGATGGGTACTGGAACTCCAGGCTGGTTTATTATTCACCTGAAGGTGAATTTATCCGTGCCATGGGTCAGTGGGGGCGGGGGCCGGGGGAGTTTAACACCCCCCATGCCCTGACCATCGACTCCCGGGGGCGCCTGCTGGTGGCGGATTTGTGTGGGGGAAATTTTCACGACTACATGACCGTGCCGGGACAAATTGAAGCCCACCGCACCCGGGTGGCTAAAGACGGTGTCCACCGTATTCAGCGTTTTGACGCCCAGGGTGAGTTTATTGATGAGTGGACCCATATCATGCCCCTGAGCCTGGCCACGGTGGGTAATCAAATTTATGCCAGTGACAAAATGAGTAACCTGGCTATTCTGGATGAAGACACCGGCGAGGTGTTGAGCCGGGTGGAAGATATTGCCATCTATATTCACCAGCTTGCAGTGGACAGCCACGGTGATCTTTATACCGCTTCGGTCTATCCCGAACACGCTGGAGCAGCCCGGGGGCCCGGGGGACCTTCCCATCACCGTTGGACCCGGCATGGTTGAATGCTTAGGAGCGGTACCGCTCCCAGATATCAGGAGCGGTACTGTTCCTGATCCGGAAAAGCCCTCAATGCGGAATCCAGCAGGCGGCTGTTGGCCAGGGGTGAGGCGCTTGCGCCGGAGATCAGCCGGTACATCACCGGGACAATAAACAGGGTGAACAGGGTGGCAATGGTGACCCCGCTGAACACCACCACCCCAATCACCTGGCGTGTTTCGGCTCCGGGGCCGCTGGCCAGCATCAAGGGTATGGTCCCGGCGGCCGTAGTGATGGTGGTCATGATAATGGGCCGCAGCCGGACTTCACAGGCATTTAACAGGGCCGGCAGGAATTCCTGACCTTCGTCCCTGAGCTGATTGGCAAATTCCACAATCAAAATACCGTTTTTTGCCGCCAATCCGATTAACATGACCAGACCAATCTGGCTGTAGATGTTGATGGTCATACCGGTCAGCCACAAACCCAACAGGCCGCCGGTAATGGCGATGGGTACGGTGAACATAATGGTTAAGGGGTGACGGAAGCTTTCGAATTGCGCCGCCAGGGCAAGAAAGACCACGGCCAGGCCCAGCAGCATGACAAATACAATGGAGGATTCGGAGTCTTGCAGGTCCAGGGTCTGTCCCTTGTAGTCGACCACCACTTCCTCAGGCAGCAGATTGTCAACCAGCCCGTTTAAGTATTCAACAGCCTGATCCAGAGAAAAACCTTCAGCCAGATTGGCTTCCAAGGTGATTGCACGCACCCGGTTATAACGGTTTAAGGTGTTGGAGTCGGCGTACTCTTCAACCCTGACGATATTTGACAGTGGAATGAGCTGGCCCGTGCTGGTGGAACGCACATAGATATTTTCCAAAGCCGCGGGGGTTTGCTGGGTGTCCCGCTCACCTTCAACAATCACCTCGTATTCTTCACCGTCTTCCAGGTACGTGGTCACCCGCCGGGAGCCCAGCAGCGTTTCCAGGGTCCTGCCTACGTCGATGATCGGCACCCCCAGATCCGCGGAACGGTTGTAATCGATTTGCACCCTGAGTTGGGGCTGGGTTTCTTTATAGTCCCAATCCAGGCCAACCAGCCCCGGGTTGTCGGCATTCACCGCATCGATCAGCACATCCCGCCAGGCCCGCAGTTGTTCATAGTCAGCGCCGCCAATGACAAATTGCACCGGCTTGTCCGCGCTGGAGCGAAAACCCTGGCGCATCACGGGAAAGGCAAAGACCCCGGGCAGGTCAGCCAGCTTGGCGCGCACCTCGTCCATAATTACCCGGCCCGGGCGGCGCTGGTCGAAGGGGCGAAGGACAACAATAATGGCGCCCGTGTTAAATCGTGGCACCGCGCCAAAACCACCGGGGGTGCGCACCAGCACCCGGCGTACTTCACCCGCCTCCACGTAGGGCAGCAGGCGCCGTTCAATTTCTTCCACGTAGGGTTTCATATATTCGAAAGTGGCACCCTCAGGCCCGCGGACAAAGGTGAAAAAACTGCCCCGGTCTTCGTCGGGTGTATATTCCTGGGGAATGGCTTTAAACATCACCCCGCTGGCGCCAAACAGGGCCAGCAGGGCAATAATGGCAATATAGGGCCGGTGCAATACCGCCGTCAGCCATCGCCGATAAACGCCGTTAACATAGGCAAAGCCGCGGTCAATACGCCGGGTCAGCCAGTTTTCCTCAACGCTGGGGCGCAGAACCTTGCTGGCCAGAGCCGGTGCCAGGGTCAGGGCCACCAGGGAAGAAAAGAGCACCGCCCCGGCCATGGTCAAGGCGAATTCAGAAAACAGCCGGCCAATGTCTCCCTCTAAGAAGGCAATGGGTACAAATACGGCTAACAAAACGGCTGTAGTGGCGATAATGGCAAATCCCACTTGCCGGGCACCGCGAAAGGCCGCCACCAGAGGGGGCTCCTGCAATTGGTCGATGCGTCGATGAATGTTCTCCAGCATGACAATGGCATCGTCCACCACCAGACCAATGGCCAACACCAGGGCTAACAGGGTGAGCAGGTTGATGGAAAACCCCAGTATATAAAGGGCGGTGCAGGTGGCGATAATGGAGACGGGTACGGTTAAGGCGGGAACCAGCATGGCACGAAAGCTGCCCAGGAAAAGATAAATGGTCAGGACCACCAGACCCACGGCTATGCTGAGGGTTTTGTAGACTTCGTTAACCGCGCCTTCAACAAAAATTGACGAGTCGAAACTTTGCCTGAAGGCCATGCCTTCGGGTAAAGACGGGCCCAGCAGGGCCATTTCTTTTTTAGCCGCCCGGGCCACATCCAGCAGATTCGCGTTGGACTGTCTGACTACCCCCAGACCAACCTGAGGAATACCATTGCCCCGGAATAAAGTCCGATCATGTTCCGTGCCGCGTTCCACCCGGGCAACGTCCCCCAAACGCACCAGATGCCCGTCGTCACCCTCTTCCAGGACAAGCTGCCGAAAATCCGCGGCGTTTTTGAAGGCGCGATCCACACGCACGGTAAAGCGGCGTTCCTCCGACTCAACTTCCCCGGCGGGGAGTTCAACGTTGCTGGCGCGCAGGGCAGCTTCTACATCGGCAACGGTCAACTCGTGTGCCGCCAGCGCCTGGCGGTCCAGCCAGATGCGCATGGCAAACCGCTGTGCACCCCCGACAAAGACCCGGGCCACTCCTTCCAGCACGGAAAACCGGTCAACCAGATTCCTTTCCGCATAGTCGGTCAGCTCGGGTACCGTCAGCCGGTCGCTCACCAGATTGATCCACATGATCACCGATTGATTGGAATCCACCTTGCGTACTTCCGGCGGTTCCGCTTCTTCAGGCAGATTGCCTAACACGCTGGATACGCGGTCGCGAATGTCGTTAGCCGCGGCATCCACATTGCGCCCCACGTTAAATTGCACGGTGATGGTGCTGCGACCGTCCTGGCTGGAAGACTCGATAAAGTCAATACCTTCCACGCCGGCGATGCTGTCTTCAATCTGTTGGGTGATGCGGGTTTCGACCACGGATGCCGCGGCACCCCGGTAAACGGTCTCCACCCCCACAATGGGCGGGTCGATGTCCGGATATTCTCTAAGCGGCAGGCGGTCGAAGGCAATCAGGCCAAAGGCGATCAGCAGCAGAGAAAGCACCCCGGCAAATACCGGGCGCCGCACCGAGGTGTCCGAAATAATCAAGAATCCGCCTGATTCGTCGTCAGGGGGTCGTCTGCCGTGCTCTTGGCGCGAATGATCTCGGTGATGGAGCGGCTGCCGTCGTCAATAGCCTGAATGGTCACCGCGGCACCGTCACGAACTTTCAGGGTGCCGTGGGAAATGATCCATTCACCGACGGCCAGGCCCGCAAGCACCTCTACCCGTCCGGTCACCCTGCGCCCCAGGGCCACCTCCTTCTGTATGACCCGGTGGGGTTGTTCTGCTTGATCAACCACCAAAACAAAGGTTTTTGCACCACGGGGGATAATCGCTTCTTCTGATACGACAATGGCCTGCCGGGGATTTCGCTTCAGCTCCAGGGTCATCAGCATGCCCGGCACCAGGGTGCGGTCGGGATTGGGTAACAGGGCGCGCACGGTGATGGACCGGGTGGCGGGGTCCACGGTGCTGTCTATGGAGGTGACCGCGCCGGTGAATTGACGGTCCTGGAAGACCGGTGTGGTGGCCTCAATCCGGGTGCCCACGGTGACGGTATCCAGGTAAATGGAGGGGATTGTGAAATCGAGTTTCATCTTCGAATCGTCCACCAGGGTGGTGATTACGTCACCCGGGGAGACCAGGGCTCCGGGACTGATTCTACGCAGCCCTACATGGCCGCTGAAGGGTGCGGTCAGCAGGCGGTCCTTAAGCCGGGAGCGTACCGCTTCTTCCCGGGCGCTGGCGGTTCGCCAGGTTTGCCGCCGTTCGTCCAGCGCGGACTGCGAGGCGCTGCCTTGAGCCACCAGACTTTTAAAACGGTCAAATTGCCGTTTGGCCTCTTCAGCCAGGGATTGGGCTTCTTGAAGCAGGGCGGCTTCTTCAGCATCGGTTTGTTCAACCAGCACATCACCCCTGGATACCGCCTGGCCGTCTTGAAATCTAACGGCGGAAATGGTGTCCGCTACCTTGGCGGTAATGGCCACCGCCTCGTTGGCATGCAAGGTACCCAGAGCTTCCAGGGTATCGGCAATGGCTTGCCGCCCCACTTCTTCCACAATTACCGGCGTAGGGGGCAAGGCAGGCGCAGCCTGGACAGGGTGTGAACTGGCGATGCTGGCGAGCAGGCTGATCCACACCGTAGTTAAGTAGCGGTTCAGAGGCATTCGGGTGATGTCCTAAACGACAGGGATAGACGGTTTCAGTATTTGTGAATAGTACGCCATTATGAAAGTTTTTGCCCGGCGGAGACTTCGAGGGCAGTGATGCATAGCGAATCTAAAGGTTCGCTGAGTCAAAAACCGCAGGTTTTTGGGAGGGTTACTTAGCCACCCGTGGGAGGGAATTGGCAGGGATGCCAATTTCCGGACAGGGCCTAATTAGAAGTAAACAGCCCCCGAAGCAAACGCGGGGACCGCGCAAAGCCAATGGCGGCGGCAATACGCAGGGCTGGGGTCAGTGGATAGGGCAGCGTGTGAATACCCCCGTGTACCCGTATCGCACCGGGCCGGGGCGGGCTGGGATTTAACCAGTCGTGCAGTGCCAGCAAACCGTTCAGACGCCGGGATTGTCGGGGCACCATGGTTTCCACGCCAAAAGCGGCGGCACCACCAAAGGCAGCGGTAAAGACCGGATGGGCCAGGGAGCGGGTACGGGTGATGGCAGCGGTATTGGCGGAAACACGCAGGGGCACGGCGCGGGAATTTGCACCGGCATGGGTCCAGCAATCCGCGGCCAGTACCTTACCCAGGTATTGGGCAGCCTGGTAACTGGCCCCCTGGATGTTCACCACGGTGCGGGTGGTATGGCTGCCGTTGACGCTTACATGGCCGGGACCCCGGCCTAAAATTCCGCACCGGGCCAGCAGAGTTTCCCACCCCGGGCGCGTGCGCAGGCGCTGTTGCACGCAATCCAGGTCGTCCCGGGTGAGGGCGGCGGGGGTGGTCGGTGAAACCAACAAGGTTATGCTGGCAATCAAGTTTGCCGGCAGTGCATCGACAACAGCGTTCATGGTACTGGTCAACAGCAGTTCCCGGGCTTTGCCGGGTGCGTAAGCATACAGTCCCACATCCACCGGGTGGCCGTCCGCAAACGCAGCCAAACTGGCCAGGATCTGTTGAGGTTGTGTCAGCAGATTGATATTGCCGTCCACCCAAGTGAGTTGTCCGGCCAGGGTGTTGCAGGCCGGCGGTTTAAACCATTCGTGCGGCGGGGGGCGGGTGTCTAACCACAGCACGTCCGCACCGCATTCCAGCCAAAGGCGGGTGGGTGCCATTTCCGCCCCGGCGCCCAGCACCGCAATTTTTCGCCGGGATAAACTGAGTTCACCCCGGGCATCCAGCCGGTCCTGTACCCAGGCCAGGGCTTGGCTGGCCTCGGGCGTGATCACATGGCGGCTGGCCAAGAGTTGCCCAAGCTCACTCAGACGGTCACCGGACCAACGCTCACCACGATAAACCAGGTTGGGCGCCCAGCCGGGTTTGCCGGTGAACCGGTGCTGCTTGAGCGCCAGGGGTGGTAGGGTGTGTTGGAGTGCCTGGTGAAGGGTCCCGGGGTCAAAAACCACCAGGGTCTGCAGGTTCTTAAGGATATGCCGGGCAATATCATAACGCTGGGGACTGGCCTGGCGCGCCGCTTCAAATTCGGGGATGGCCCGGGAATAAATTTTCTTAAACGCGCTGGGTGTGGAAGGGAAATTGGCGGCGCTTAGCGTTCCGGGGAACTGATGAACGGCGTCACTTAACAGTTGGAAGAGGATGGTTGACGCGCTATGGCCTTCAGCCAGGGCAACTTCAGGGCTCACGTGCAAACCCCGGAACACAACACTAGGGGTGGCCTTTCTGACCGTCCAGGGCGTTGTCCAGGGCCCCTATGGCCTTGGCCCGGCGTACCCGATGTCGTTGTGCCAAAACCCGCATATCGGTGGTGGCATCGGTTTCATCGACAATCTCCAAGCCCAGCAGTGTTTCGATGACATCTTCCATGGTCACAATGCCGGCCATGCCGCCGAATTCGTCCATGACCACGGCAATATGTTCCTGACGCTCACGCAGCTTGGTGAACAGTTCCGTGATGGCGTAGGTTTCGCCAACGGTGACAATCTCCCGGCGCAGACTCTTGATGGTGTCGTCGCCACGATCGTCCAGCAGGGCGTTGAGAAGATCAATTTTTAAGACATAGCCGGTGATGTGATCAATCGATTCGCCAAAGGTGGGCATGCGGGAAAAACGCTGGCGCTTGGCCTGGGCATAGTAGGCGGCGATAGTCTCGTCCTCGGAGGCAGCGGCAACCACGGTTCGTGGTGTCATCACGTCCCGGGCCTGGACGTTCTGGAAGCGAATCATATTGCCGATCATTTCACTTTCGGCTTCTTCAAACACCCCCTCTTCAGCCCCCAGTTCCGCCATGGCCAGAAAATCTGTCCGGGTCAGCACCGACTGGTGGGTGCCGTGTTTGAGCTGGCGGGTAATATACTGGCTCATCCACACCAGGGGTGCCAGGGCAATAATTAACAGGCGGATGCTGTGTACGGTAAATTTGACCAGTCTCTGCCACTGCAGGGCACCAATGGTTTTTGGCACAATTTCGGAAAAGACCAGCACGGCGATGGTCATAATCGCAGGGACACCAAATAGGGTAATCCAGGGATTGGCGTCAGCCCAGATGAGTGCCGCCTGTTGCCCAACCCCAATGGCGCCCACGGTGTGTGCAATTGTGTTCAGGGTCAAAATGGCGGACAGGGGCCGGTCGATATTGGCTTTGTAGTCCTCCAGCAGCCGGCCCACCGGGGTGTCCTGCTGCATTCGGGCGTAAGTGGGTGTTGTACTCAGAAGCACCGCTTCCCAGAGGGAGCATAAAAAGGAGAACACTAAGGACAGCAGGAAAAACAGGACCAGCAGGGTGTACATGTACGGTGTTGGCGCCGGTATCAGTTACAGTTTTCGTAGATTACTACAAGTTTGGCCGTACGGGGCAGTTTTTGATGTTGCCGGATTACAGTGCCAAACGGCCGTTTGGGCCTGCGCCATCCGGTTGAAACTGCCCCCGCCGGTGTGCCTGGCGCAGATTGTTTGTGTCCATCCTTGTCGTTGGCCCTGCAGATCTAGAAAAACAAGGCCAGAGTGATGTTGTGGTTGGTGTTATCTGCCCCGGGCCGGTCGATGTGATTGTTTAGATAACCAATTTCCACACGGGGGCCGCCGGCCTGCCAGGCAAAACCAAGGCTGGCCCGGTTTTGCAGGTAACCGGAGTCCTGTCCAAAATCGGTATTGTTAAAGGCGATAAAGGTCTCGTTGCCCAATACCCAGGACCAATCCGTACCCTGGATGGGGCGGGACCAGCGCCAGAACTGACGAATTCTATGCCCGGTGTCTCCCGCGCCTTCGATCAGCCGCTGTTCAAGCCGGGTTCGCCCGGACAGTTTGCCGCCGAACAGATCGGCTACGGGATAGGTGGCCTGTTGCCAGATGCGGTGTTCTTCGGTATCGGGGCCGGCGCGCCGGGCAACCACCCTGGCATAACCTGCCCACAAACTGAGTTTGTCGCTGACCTTGTAGCCCAAGGCGGGCCGGATGATGCTGACCCCCAGGCCGCTGGCATCATCCTGGGAGCGGGCGTGGCCATCAAACCAGTACAACCAGTTTGAGTCTGCTTGTACCGGGCCATTGGTCGCCACCGCCAACCAGGTTTGCTGCTCCCCGGCCCAGGCCTGGAGCGGGAAGAGACAGGTCAGGGCGGCCAGCAGCCCAATGCCCATGGTGCTGGGGGTGTTCATTTTAGTCTTCACTTGGGCCTCCACGTTAACCCTCACTCGATGTTGGATAACAAGCGTGGATCGGTGACGAGCTGGCGCACGCCATGAGATTTTGTTTCTGCAAAAACGTTGTTGGATTCTGCCCATTTGTGCAAGGAGCTGATGTCCAGACGCGCGCATTGAGGCCGCACGCTCCAGGTTACCTGCAGGGGTGAGCAGGTGGACTGGGTATAACTGGGTCCGGTGGTGGATCCCCGGAAGACCACCGGGGTGCCGGTACCGGTAGGCAAGTTATCGGGCTGGTGGGTGGGCGCCGTGATATTTCCGGAGTAGACGTAATCCATGAAATTGGTGGCTTCGGGATCGTTGACCACAAGAAAGGTCTGGGCTTCTACCCGTAACAACGGGTCGGTGCAGGCGTCGTTCAAACACGCACCCAGGCCCTGGCCCGGGGCCACGTTGCAGGATGAAAAGACCCAGTGCACTTCGATGGTATCGCCGGGTTTAACCCCCTGGTAGGCGCCCTCACCATTAAGGGGATCAGTTATTTCTTCCGGGGTGAGGTCTGCGGTTTCATTACAGGCATAACCACCACTGTCATGGTCCCCGACAAACACGGAAAAGCCCGGACCCTTATGTTCAGCGTTGGTGTGAGTGTGAATGTTACACAGGTTCAGGTTGTTGCTGGCAGGTGCCATTCTAAACTGGTTGGGGTTCACACCGTGGAGATTTGAGATATCTCTTGGAGTCTGGGGTCCAAGATCCACGCAAATAGTGTCTGCGGTAGCGGCCTGGGGTGGCGCTGGCGTAGTATTTTGCGGAGCGGTTGGCGAAGCAGCGCAGCCGGCCAGAGCAACTGCACATAGCAGGGGCAGGGTGGTAATGGGTTTCATGGATCTTCCTTCTTTTGTGAAACAATAGGCAAAAGTGAAGCGATCAGGCAAAAATTATCTTTAGGCTTTCCATGGGCACGCATAGTAAGGCTAACAACACTCAGTTACAGCAAGGAGTTTCGCTCGGGTACTTCGGTAAAAACGAACAAATTTTTGGCAGGACGCGGGTTCCAATCAGCGCTGACAGGCGTTACGGCGGACATTGTTAAATATTTATGACATCACTGTCATATTGTAATAAAAATGTAATATTTTACTTCTAAGGTGCGCGGCACTGGCCCCCACCCGAGGAAGGAATAAGAATGAAATTGAATTTTGTAAGGCTGGCGGTGACGTTGGCGCTTATTTTTCCCCACAGCGCGCTGGCTGCTGACAAGGCGCTGCTGGACGTTCTGCTTGCCAATGGTGCCATTACCCAGGCCCAATACAATGAACTGCTGGAGCGTCCCAAACTTACCGTTGAAGATCTTTCAGCCCCGGCAGTCAGTCAGGTAAAAACCAGCCTGGGGCCAAAAGGGTTTGAGGCGAAGAGTGCTGACGGCGACTTTGCGTTTAATGTGGGCGCGCGGATGCACTTTCAGGCATCAGCCCATTCCGGCGATCTTCCACCGGGTGTGGACGCCACCGACGGTACGGAATTTCGCCGTGCCCGACTCATGACCAAGGGTAAGTTTTACGGGGATTACAAGTGGAAAGCGGAGGTGGACTTTGCGGATAACAAGGTATCGGTAAAAGATTTTACTGTCGGCTACACGGGATTTGAAAAAGCCAACTTTTTTGTGGGCCATCAAAAACAGCCTTACAGTCTGTCCGTGGAAATGAGTTCCAACGACATTCCCTTTATTGAGCGGTCAATAGACAACGATCTGATTATTCCCTTCACCGATAGAGCATTAGGCCTGCGCATGGAAAGCAATGGCGAGCACTGGTTTCTGGCAGCGGGGGTGTTTGGTGAATCTGTTAATGCCAACAAAGATGACGACGAAGGTCTGGGGGCGTCCGGACGTTTTATTTATGCACCGGTCATTGAAGCGGACAGAACCCTGCACCTGGGCGTGCGCGTGGCGATGAAAAAACCGTCTGCCAGCACCGAATCTTTCAGAATTCGTGATGAGACCACCCATCAATCAAACCTGCGCATTGTTGATACCGGAGAAATTGGCAACGTCGACCGGGCAGTAATGTACGGCGTGGAAGCGGGGATGGTGCATAAAGCCTTTTCGCTGGTGGGTGAATACAACAGGCTGACCCTGGACAGAGACGGCTTCAGCGATCTGGACTTTGATAGCTGGCACGTTTACGGCACCTGGTCCATTACCGGGGAGAGCCGGGCGGCGGCTTACCGGATTGATCAGGGGGAGTGGAAGCGCATCAAACCGACGCGTCCCTTTAATTTGGATGAGGGCACCTGGGGCGCGTGGGAGCTTGCCCTGCGTTATGCCCAGATTGACCTGAACGACGGTGCATTCACCGGTGGGGACGAAAGTGTGCTGACCTCGGCCTTAAACTGGTACCTGAACAATAATATGCGCCTTATGTTTGAGGTATCGCACATCCTGGATACTGACGAATCCACACTGTTGCGGGATGCAGCGGAAGGTTTAAATATCTTTCAGTTCAGAACCCAATACACATTCTAGGGCACCCTCAACGCCTAATCTGTTTCGTTTTCCAGGGTGGCTCTGGCCCAATCAAAACGGCTGACCTGGTCCGGATCCGGGGCAGGGAAGTTGATGTCCATGCCCTGCAGAAGATCAACGATGATCCGGGCAACAATCACCCGCATGGCGGGCTTGTTGTCAGCGGGAATAACGTACCAGGGTGCGTGTTGGGTGCTGGTGGCCTCCAGCGCCCATTGGTAACAGCGCATGTAGTCATCCCAGAATGCCCGCTCTTCAACATCACCGGGATTGAATTTCCACCATTTTTCCGGTGTATCCAGGCGCCGGATCATCCTGCGCTTCTGCTCCTCTTTAGACACATTAAGAAAAAATTTGATGATCCTGGTGCCGTTATGATGCAGGTGGGCTTCGAAGTTGTTGATGTCCGCAAAACGGCGGCTCCAGAAGTCATCCCCAAATACCCGGTCCGGCAGACTTCTGTTGTCCAGAATGCCGGGGTGGACACGTACCACCAGCACCTCCTCGTAGTGGGATCGGTTAAATACGCCAATGCGCCCCCGCTCCGGCACGGCGCGCCAGCAGCGCCACAGGTAGTTATGGTCCAGTTCCAGATGGGTTGGCTTTTTAAACCCGGTGACTTGAAAGCCCTGAGGATTAACACCGCTGGTCACCTTTTTGATCGTGCTGTCCTTCCCCGCACCATCCATACCCTGAAAGATCAGCAGCAGCGACTGCCTGGCGTCCGCATACAACCGTTCCTGGGCATCGGAGAACTCGTCAACCAGTTGCCTTAGTGTGTCTTTTGGGTCGTCGATCTCCTCGTTGGTGGGCAGTTCGCCAAGTACCGTACCTTCTTTAAAACGGTATGCCTGTATATCCATCTGTTATCCTGTGTTGCTCAACTCTATCTTCGAACAATTCTTGCCATTTTGGCAAACCCTGCCGGTTGGTAGGGCCAAAGCTTCGATTCACGCTGCAGTTCACCTAGAATAGCGTGCTTAGTGATTAATTTTGGGGGGAATCAATGACGAATGTACTGGAACAAGCGGCCACCTGTCCGATCCACGAAATTAACCCCATGCATCCGGACATCCTGAGTTGTCCGGCGGTCATGAATAAACGCTTAAGGGACGAAGCGCCGGTGTTTCAGGACCCGAACTCCGGAATATTTTTTGTCTCCAGATATGCCGATGTGGTCGCCATGGCCAGGGACCCGGCCACCTTTTCCAGTGTGATGCCGGGTAACTCCAGTCGCGCGGTGAACTCAGAGGACCCGAAAGTGATTGCCATTATGGAGCAGGGGTATCCCAACGTGCCGACCATGCTCACCCAGGATCCTCCCTTGCAGCGTCGTTACCGTAAATTTGTTGACGGTGCCTTTGCACCGGCCAGCCTCAAAGCGCTGGAACCCTTTATTGAATCTACGTCACACCGCTTAGTGGATCAGTTTGCTGCCCAGGGCCGCTGTGAATTCCTGAATGATTTTGGAGTGCCCTTACCGCTTACCGTGATTGCCTCCCAGATAGGCACCCCCCTTGAAGATCTGCCCCGTCTGAGGGCGTGGACCGAAGCCTTTATCGGCAACCTGAGCCAACAACTCGACAAAGAGGGAGTGATCAAGGCAGCGCACAGCATTCTTGAGTTTCAGCATTATTTTGTGGAAAAGATGGACGAGCGTCGCCGCAATCCCCAGGACGATATTTTGTCCAAGGTTGTCAATGCCAGCATCGACGGGGAAAAGCCTCTGGACAATGCGGAATGTTTGTCCATGTTGTCGCAAATTCTGGTTGCGGGTAACGAAACCACGGCGGGTTCGCTGACGGAAGGCATATGGCTGCTGATTCAGAATCCCGATCAATATGAGCTTATTAAAAATGATCCTTCCCCCGAGATGATCAGCCGGCTGGTTGAAGAGGTGTTGCGGGTTTCCAGTCCGTCGTCCAATATGTTTCGCAGGGCAACCCGGGATGTGGAGTTGCATGGCGTCACCATTCCGGAAAACTCCATCTGTTTTGCCCGCTTTGCTTCGGCTAATCAGGATGAAGCTCAATTCGAAGATGCGCTGACATTTAATATCATGCGGGATAATCTCAAAGACCACGTGGCCTTTGGCAAGGGTATCCACCACTGCCTGGGGGCTGCCCTGGCGCGCCGGGAGATGAACGGGGGATTTAAGGTCATTTTTGAACGCCTGGAAAATTTTCGCCTGCAGGAAAACACACCCGAGCCGGTATTTGCCCCAAATGCGCTGCTGCACGGCTTAGAACGCTTGGATATTACCTTTGACGTCAAGTAACCGCTAACGTTGGGGTCAGACCCCAGCGTAAGCGAATTATTATAATGCAGCAAAATTTGCACAAAGATCCCGCGTACGGGTGGGTGATGGTTGCGGTGGTTTTTACCATCAGCGCCTTGGCCTTTGGTACCCTGGGTTCGGTCTCGGTTTTTCTAAAGCCGTTAGCCGCGGATTTCGGCTGGGGGCGGGGAGAAACCGCCTTGGGGTACACTGCCATTTCTTTTTCGTCAGCGGTGTTTGGGGTACTGTGGGGGATTCTCGCGGACAAGTACGGCACGCGCTGGTTTGGTGTAATTGCCGCCGTTGTCATGGCCGTCTCCCTGTTGTTATTGAGCCAACAACAGTCTTTAGCTGAATTCTACGCCTTCTACTTTTTGTTTGGGGCTTTTGGTACCTCCATGGCGACCACGCCGCTGTATGCCAATGTGGCCTTCTGGTTTCAACACAATCCGGGGCTGGCGCTGGGTGTGGCGGCTTCCGGCGGGGCGTTTGGCCAGGCGGTTGTCCCCTATCTGGTGGGTTTGGGGATTGAGGAGGTGGGATGGCGGCAAACCTATCTGTGGATGGCGGTAACTTATCTGGGGATTGCCTTGCCCTGCGGTTTTTTTGTGCGGGAGTCTCCGGGGCGTATTCAGGCCAGGACACCCCAGAGTGCGGTGGTATCTACCCACAATTTTGCCTTGAGCGAAACAGAGGCGGTGATTTGGATCAGTATTGCGGTCATATTCTGCTGTAACTGCATGGCCGTACCCATTGTCCATCTGGTGCCCCTGTTGACGGATCAGGGATACACTTTGGAATATGCTGCCCGGGCGCTATTTGTATTGATGATAGCGGGTTGTTTTGGGCGCATTTTGGGGGGCAAGCTGTGCGACATGATTGGTGCTCTGCCGGCCTATATGGTGATGTCGTTTGGGCAGACCATCTCGGTATTCTGGTTTGCACAAGTCCAGGGCACAGCGTTGCTTTACGCGCTGGCGGTTTTTTTCGGATTTTTCTATTCCGGGGTCATGTCCAGCATTATGGTCTGCACCCGCATGATGGTCAGCCCCCGTCTGGGTGGACGGGCCATGGCGGTCACCTCGTTTTTTGGTTGGCTGGGTATGGGCATGGGGGGCTTTATGGGGGGTTATTTATTTGACCTTAACGGCACCTACGGCTGGTCTTACGGGTTTGCCGCGGCGGCTGGAGTTATCAATCTGGTTATACTTTGCCTGTTCTGGCTGCGCCTCCGTCTGCAAAGGGATTTAACCGGGACAAATGGCAGGCACTACCTCAGCGCCAAATAACTCAATGGTTGGCAAGCGCTTCGTCGGGAATACCGCCCAGGTGCGGCGCGGAAAAACAAAGGGTGAGGCAAAGAAAGTGAACCGAACCCGACTGGTTTGAGATCACAAGCTTCTCGCCAAGTAGCTGCATCAATTCAGTTTGTGTCACCCGTCAGTTTGTGTCGCCCGGTGATCGGGCGTGGCACAAAGTGCCTGACACGTTACAGGCATACGACTGTGATGCAGCCGGGAGTGATTTTAATGTGTCAACAAATCAACCGATGTTCGGCCCCTTTCATACCATTTATCCTATGCCTAATTTTGCCTCATGGAAAATGACTTATTGTCATAATGGGCGCCATGGTAAAAGGCCCCAGTTCTAATAGAGGGTTCTAATAAACGTGATGACTGATTTTCTTCCCGGGTGAAGGTTAGTTTTGTGTTGCCGGTTGTCCCTGGGTGATATCCACTGTCTGTTGCATCCCCGGCGTTACGGTAATGGTGTGGTTGGTGGTGCCAAAAGCCCGGCTGCGCACTTGCAGACGATAGGTCCCGGCGGACAGGGTCAACAACGGCGCTGGTGCCCCGGTTGCTCCCGTGCGTTTTTCTTCCCCGGTGTTGGGATCAATGGCAAATACGCTCCAGGAAACTCCTCCCTTAAGCTGGTTGCCGTTGGGATCAAAAACACGGCCCTGTAATTCACCGGCATCCAGAGAAACCGCGTGGCGGGTTTGGGATCCGGTGGTGACGTTGATCACCTTGGTGGCGCCGGCATAACCTCGCTTGGGCGTCAGGCGATAACTGCCGGTGGATAACGTCAGGCGGGGTTCGTCCGCACCGGTGGAGGTCACCTTGGGGTAGTTGCCGTCAAAATTGGCCTCAGCCGCGGTGACGGTCCAGTTGACCCGCTTTAATGGCGGCATACCCTCAGCCAGGTGGGCTGTGGCGATAATTTCGCCGCCTTCAATGGGCACGGTGATACGTTGCTGTTCACCGGCTGGAACCTCCAGGGGAGTCACGGTGGAGCTTTGTCCCCTGCGGGTGATCAACCGGTAGGTCCCTCTGGGCAGGGTCAGTGTGGGTTCCGCCGCGCCGGTAGAGGTGACCAGTTTATATTTACCGTCAAAGTCCGGTTCCGGCAGTTCAACCCGCCAGTTGATGGTGCGCTTGATATCGGGTCCACCGGGTCCCAAAGTGGCGGTGGCTTTTATGTCCGAGGCGTCCAGGCTGATGACTTCTATTTTTTGTTCTCCGCCGCTAACGGTAATCATCTTTTGCACCCGGGCCGCACCACGCCGGGCTTCTACCCGATACTCACCGGCGGGCAGGGTGAACTTGGCCTGGGGTGCGCCACTGTTGGCCACCTTCTGGTACTTACCTTCAAAATTGGGTTCCGGTTCGGTGATATGCCATGACACCCCTCGAGTCAGGGTAGGTGTGCCTTCTCCAAGGGTAGCCTGCATCAGCAGATCACCCGCTCCCAGCACCACTTCTATCTGGCGGGTGGAATCATCCACCTGGGCAATGTGCGGCACCCGGGTGGAGCCCCGTCTGGCCACAATACGATGTGTACCATTTTCCAGGGTGACCCGTCCCTGGGGGGCGCCGGTGGTAAACAGGACCTGGTATTTTCCTTCAAAATTGGGCTCAAGCTCGGTGACCTGCCAACTGACACCCTGGGTTAGGGGTTCGCCGCCCGGGCTCAAAACCGCCAGCAGGCGGATGGGCTCGGTCCGGGTCTCTTCCACTACTTCGTTCAGTGCTCCGGATAAATCGCTGGCGGTTTCTGCGGTGGCATATCTGCCGCCGGTCTTTTCCGCCAGACAACGCAGTCCTGACGTATCCTGCTGGGTAATGTCGAAGCCAATAACGTGGGCGGTAAAGTTGACCCCTTTTGCCTCCAACTGCTCGGCAATCCGGCATGGGTCCAAATTACAGTTTTCCAAACCGTCGCTGACCAAAATCACCGTGGCCGGGCGTTCGGTGTAGGCCAGGCCTTCCGCCGCTTGTTGTACTGCGGCGGTTAGCGGAGTTTTACCGTTAGGTTTGATGCGGGCCAGAGCACTTTTGAACGCTGCGGGATCTACCTGCCCCAGCCCGATGACACTTTCTATGTCTGTACAGTCCCCTTCCCGACGATGGCCATATGCCGTAAGCGCCAGGCGGTGGTTTGCCGGCCAGGTTGCCAGCATGTCATTCAGCACATTGCGGGCAATCTCCATTTTGGCCACCCCATCGATCTGCCCCCACATACTGCCTGAAGCGTCCAGTACAATGGCGGTGTCGGTGGGCTCTTCAGCACTCTGAGCGTTGACCGTAAACATACACAGCGTGGCAAGAATGCCGCACAGTGTGCCGGTGAATACTTTCCAGGCGGTTACCTTACCCTTGGCCAAACGAATATCCATATGTCACTCCCCGGTATTTTTCTTATCTGCTTGACATCATAAAAGGTAGGTTCCCGCTGTGCCAGAGATCAGCGTTTGCGGATCGTTTTTTCCTTCATCCGGTTGCGAAATTTCCCGATGGAAGCCAACCGGGGCTTAGTCCAATGTGGTGCCTGTTGTTAAACTGCTAAAGGAGAAAACCATGTGGATAGAACAACCGTTTAAATCGGTATTGGGTGGCACAGCGCTGATGTTTATAGTTGTCGGCGCCCTGTATCTGGGCATCAGTGCGGTTGGCGCGTTTGTCTAACCCGGCCGGGTGATTCTGATGGGAAGCTTCTATAATGTGGGTTTAGTCCCAATGCGAGCTTCCCTATGTCCATCCAAAAACTTCTGCTGTGGCTAGGGTTGGCCATTGTTCTCGCCGGAGCCGGTGGGGCGTGGTATTTCGTTTACTATGCACAACTGGACATTTATGTACCGCTGTATGTGCAACATTGCCAGCAGTGTCACGGCGACCGGTTGCAGGGTACGGAGCTGGCCGGTGCCCTGGTAGACCCCGATCCGAAGCAGCGCGGCAAACACTGGGTAAGTACGCAGCAGATTCTTTCCCGCATGGCGGCGGCTCACGCCCCCTTAAGCAATGTCACCTACACCAACGAGCTAAGTGATGAACAGATAAAGGGTTTGGCCATATTTGTGGGTGAGCGCCAACGGGCGCAACGGTTTGCAGAATTTAAATTCGACCGCCAGATGCGGATACCCGACCAGGTTGTCAGCGAACAACACAACTTTCGCATGGAGACCGTTGCCCAGGGCCTTGAGCCGCTGGTTTTTTCCATTCAGCCTTTACCCGACGGGCGCTTGCTGGTTACCGAAAAAGAGCGTGGCTTGTCTATTGTTGACCCCGACAGCGGCTCTTTACAGTTAATCAAGGGTACCCCGGAAACCGGTGGCTCCCTGGATATATTGGGTGTCCAGTACGGCAATGGATGGCTTTTGGATGTGGCGACACACCCGGACTATGCCCAAAACAGCTGGATCTACCTGCACTATACCCACCTTTGTGCACAATGTGGCGGTCTACTGGCATCTTCCATGAATCGACTGGACCGGGGACGTATTGTCGACGGTGCGTGGGTGGACGTGCAAACCCTGTGGCAGGCTCCCCTTGAGTTTTACAGCGTTACCCCGGATACCGGCGCGGGTGGGCGTATTGCGTTCGACGATGCCGGGCATGTTTTTATTTCCGTGGGCATTAAGTCCGCGGACGAAGGTGATGAGAGTGACAAGAGCCCTCAGGATCTCGATTCTCCCTACGGTAAAATTCACCGGATTCGGGATGATGGCAGCGTGCCCGAAGATAACCCTTATGCACTCAGCACAAATCCGCTGCGCAGAACCGTCTGGACCTACGGGCATCGCAGCCCCCAAGGGCTTGAGTGGCACCCGCAACGAGGTGTGGCGTGGAATTCGGAAATGGGTGCCAGGGGTGGAGATGAACTGAACGAGTTGTTACCCGGACATAACTACGGCTGGCCTTTTCATTCCCGGGGGCTGGAATACTCCGGTACCTTTGTCGCGCGCCACCTGCAGGATGCCCTGGAGTTTGACCTGGCTGATGTGACCCGGACGTTGGTGGATATTACCCCGTCACCGGCCATATCCAGTTTTATATTTTATACGGGTCAGGCATTTCCCAAGTGGCAGCACAATGTGCTGATTGGATCGCTGAAGGGAAGCAGCCTGTTCCGCATGGTATTTGACGGCGATAAGCTGGTGCACATCGAAACCCTGCTCCACGACGTGGCGCGCATACGTGATATTGAAGTGGGTGATGACGGCTTAGTTTATCTGTTGTTGGAGAGCAAAGCCGGCAGCCGTATCGTCAAGCTGGTACCTGTTGACGGTGAGGTGGTGGCCGATATTTGAAGCCCGGCGGCGGGAAAAAATGGCGGTATTAGAGAGATTTGTCCGCCTTGGGGTCAATTCTCAACAGTGGTTATACTCTGATCGACACAAATTCAAGAATTGAGAAAATAATGACTACAGCACAACAACAGAAACCACTGGGCATGCCCAGTGCTGAAGGGGCCGGTTCAACGGCGGAAATTCCTTCCGTTTACGATCTGGCCCTGGAGGATATTCTGCCGGTTAATCCCCGGTTGTTCAGCGAAAACCGGTGGCAGGAGTACTTTGAGCGCTTGCGGGCGGAAGACCCTATCCACTTCAACGAAACCAAAATGGCCGGGCGATTCTGGTCGCTGACCCGTTATGAGGATATCAAACGGGTAGACACGGACTGGCAGCACTTTACATCCTCCAAGGGCATTACCCTGGGGTTTCCGGTGGATGCGGAACTGCCCGATGGGATGCTGAATATCAGCACCTTTATTGCTCAGGATCCACCGGTGCACGATGTTCAGCGCAAGACCGTTGCCGGTGTTGCGGCGCCGGGGAACCTGGCAAAACTGGAGCCGCTGATTCGTGAGCGGACCTGTCGTGTACTGGATGGGTTGCCGGAAAACGAAACCTTTGACTGGGTAGAAACGGTATCCATCGAGTTGACCACCATGATGTTGGCAACCCTGTTCGACTTCCCCTTTGACGAACGCCGCAAACTGACGCGCTGGTCGGACATTACCTTTGCGGTCCCTCAGCCGGGCGGCATAGTCGAATCGGTAGAGCAGCGCCGGGAAGAATTGCTGGAGTGCCTTGAATATTTCACCCGCTTGAAGCAGGAACGACTGGCGAACCCCGGCGACGACTTGGTGTCGATGCTGGCCCACGGGGAAGACACCCGGGATATGCCCCCCATGGAGTATCTGGGGAATTTGCTTTTACTGATTGTCGGCGGGAATGACACCACGCGTAACACTATGTCCGGCAGTGTCTACGGCTTAAATCAGTTTCCTGAGCAGTACGACAAATTGATCGCCAACCCTCAGCTTATTCCCGCCATGGTGGCAGAAGTGATTCGTTGGCAGACACCCCTGGCCTATATGCGCAGAACCGCCAATCAGGACTGTGAGATGGGTGGCAAACAGATTAAGCGGGGGGATCAAATCCTCATGTGGTATGTTTCCGGCAACCGTGATGCAGAAGTTTTTGACCGGGCTGATGAACTGGACATTGAGCGGGCGAATGCAAGAGCACACCTTTCTTTTGGCTTTGGTATACACCGCTGTATGGGTAATCGCCTGGCAGAACTGCAGCTGCGTGTATTGTGGGAAGAAATATTAGCCCGTTTTAATAAGATAGAAGTACAGGCTGAGCC
>JANQMF010000014.1 GCA_028280225.1 Pseudomonadales bacterium
CCAGGTCGGGAAACTCGGTGATAAGGAACCACCCGGCCAGGGTGGTTAAGACAAAACCCATGGCAACGCTGACGATCTGCCACCGTAGTTGGTAGACCAAATCCGGGATTTCCCGTTTAAAAAAGTATTTCAGGTCGTCTTTGCTGTATTTTGGCGCCCGGAACAAACTGCGGTACAGACCCGCATACAGGGTAGCCAGGTAGGCGGCCAATTTTGAGTTGGCGGCGGTTCGCTGGGCGATGGCCAGGTCCCGGGCAAGCTCCGGGTAGCTGTGCATGGCCCGGTCAATTTCTTCTATCTCGATGGGCTGATTGTCCCCAAGCTTAGGCAGGCTTTCTTCAATGTCCCGCCACTCCTTTGAGCGGAGTTCCAGCCATAACGGAGAGCGGGCCGGGTTGGCTGCGGGATTGTCCGGTTGGTTTAACCGGTCCGTCATTTTAACAGGCCCTCTAACGCAGCTTTCAGGTCCGTGGGCTCCCCAGCGCCGGGCTGTAACTGTGCAAGTAGTTTTTTGGCTAATTGATCCCGCTTGACCGGGTTCAATTCATCCCAGCGGGCAATGAGGTCTTCAATCAGTTCAGCCTGTGCCACTGCCCTCGAGTCCAGACCGAAATGATCTGTCTGGCCGGCGTGTTCCGCTTGTGACCAGCGGGTGATGCCATCGGTGTCCGGACCACCCGGACCCTTGGGTGTGTCCTGATGGTCATAGATGAGCAAAGTACCCGCGGCCAAATCACCAATCCGCAGGTTTTGTGCGGTGACCAGGGTGGATATCAGGCCCACAAGGTAACCGCTGGGTAAACTGTCCAGAATTCTGAGCACATTGCGAATCAGCAGCGCAACAATACCGGGCTCCTGAGCCTTGGTGTCCACAATCCTGACTCCGGCAAAGCGCTTCCCCGGGGTTCGCCCGCGCATCACAATCTCCAGGACCGGATGATACAGCCCGTAAATTGCAATGGTGGGTAACAGCACAACAAAAAAATAGGTGCCAAATGCCGGTGCGTCGCTGCTGATGAACTCAAAGGTGCCGGTGTAGGCCAGGGTGCCGAGCAGGTACCAGGCCAGGGCCAGCAGTAACCGGATGTGCCAGTCGATCACAAAGGCAAAGCTGCGGGCGCCGGGGCCGGCGATGTCGACGCTGACATCAACGCCGGTAACGCTGGAGATCTTATAGCTGTTTTTCATGGTATTGCACTTTGTTCATGTGGGTTTCCATACCAGTGCGCACCCAACAGGGTCAGGTGTATTTTAGCATCTGTCTTTACCCAAGTTGCCAAGCTGCATCACGTATTCTAAGCATGCCTCAACGCGGTTTGCAGGGCACGGATAGCCGGGGTGGGTGAATTGGTGGCCAGGGTAAACAGGGCAAAGCGGATCTGCAGGCCAATATCCGCTGATGAGGTGGTGACCTGGAAGTGATTGTGTGTACGGTCAATTAACGACGACGGCGCCAAGGTAATGACGTCGCTGGCCTCGGCCAGCCGCAGGCATGCGGTGAGGCTGGTCAGCCGGTAGTGTTGGGCGTGTATCAGGTCCATCTTCAGGCTCTTGAAGAGTTCGTT
Source organism: Pseudomonadales bacterium (assembly GCA_028280225.1). Classification (GTDB taxonomy): domain Bacteria; phylum Pseudomonadota; class Gammaproteobacteria; order Pseudomonadales; family Azotimanducaceae; genus UBA4421. Next base: position 1,566 of record JANQMF010000014.1, read on the forward strand.
TTCATTAAAATAGCGGCTTGGGATGGCCCAGGGATATGCCTTGAGGAGGGTGCGGGTATCCGCCATTTTGCCCGGATGATGTTTGCGAAATACAATTTGCAGTTGCTCCCGGCGCAGGGGATTCATGCGCAGGGCGTCCGCGTAAGGCGACGAGGCAAAGTTGGCCTCGTCACCAATGACCACATCGCAGCGCCCGGTGGCTAAATCCCGGTAAACATCTTCGCTGCCCACAACAACTTCCACCTCTATCCGGGGATGGCTTTGGGAAAGATAGGCCAGGGCCGGGGTCACCAGGGTTTCTGATGCTAAAGCGATGGCACCCACCCGCAGGGAGCCTAATTCACCACTGCCCAGCAGGCGTGCTTCCGCCTCAAAAGCCTGCAAAGACTGCAGGGAGGCTTCAGCCTTGACCACAAGCTGCCGGGCGATATCCGTGGGTTCAACCTTGCGGGTGGTGCGGTTGAAGAGCTTAACGTGAAGGTGTTCTTCCAGGCGTTTGATGTGCTTGGTGACCACACTTTGGGACACACCGGCAGACGCTGCTGCGGCGTGGAAGCTGCCGTGCTGGTAAACGGCAACAAAGTAGGCCAGTTGTTGTGCCTGAATCATAACATTTCGATGACAATTGGGGTTTAATTATTTCCGTTTAGGAAATAATAAATGGTTTTTATTGATATAACATCCGCTTTTTATCTGGGCCATCAAGAGAGGGGAGTTGCCTGTATGGCAGACGAGCATTTGCGGGCTGCTAGCCATCGTGCATTTGCCCACCGTGGCTTCGGCTACCTGGCGGAGCAGGATCGTTTTCTGTCCGCCCGGGAAACCCCACAATTTGGTTTTGCGGTGATCGGCTGTGGCATTATGGGCCAGGAGCATGTGCGCAATACCATTCTTGAGGGTCGGGCTGAAGTGGTTGGTTTGTACGATCCCGCGGCGCAAAGTCTGGCCTGTGCCCAGAAGGTAGCCACGGACATGGGTGCACCGGTGCCCAGGGCTTACGCGTCGGTTGACGAGCTGTGCGCTGACGAACAGGTGGATGCGGTATTTATCTGTTCCCCCAACCACACCCATCTTCAGGTCCTCCAACAGGTATCACAAGTGGAAAAAGCCATTTTTGTGGAAAAACCCATTGCCACGGATGTGGCTGATGCGTGTGCGGTAGTGAAACTGTTGGAAGCCCACGGCCGGGTGGTACGGATTGGTCTGCAATACCGCTACAAGGCGGTCTATCAGGAAGCGATTGCCGAGGTGTTTAACCGCGGGGCGGTGGGTTCAGTAAAAAGTGTGGCCATGGTGGAGCACCGCTTTCCGTTTTTAGACAAAGTTGGTCAATGGAATAAATTTAACAAATTTACCGGCGGCACCCTGATCGAAAAGTGTTGCCACTACTTCGATTTAATCAACCTGTTCGCCCAAAGCAAGCCTAAGCGGGTATTTGCCATTGGTTCCCAGGCGGTTAACTTTCGCGACTTTGAATATCAGGGGGTGCCGGCGGACGGGCTGGATCAGGCAGCGGTGACCATCGAATACGCCAACGGTGTACTGGGCAGCTTCAACCTGAGTATGTTTGTCCCCGGGTCCCGGGAGGAATTGACCGTTTGTGGAGATGGTGGCCGGTTGTCGGCGGCTGAGTCCGCCCAGTTTGGTGAAGTCACGCAAAATCGGGTTGAACTCTGGATGGGTGACCGGGGGGTATCACGGCGGGTGGAACCTAAATATCCCGCCTATATCCACAATGCCGGACATCATGGCTCAACATTCTATGAGCATGTTGCCTTTGTCGACGACATGATTAAGGGGAAAAACTCCGGGCCCACACCGGAAGATGCCCTGTGGTCGATATTGGTGGGTGCGGCGGCACAACAGTCCATTGCCTCGGGCCGGCCGGTGGAAGTGGCTGCCCTGATGGACTAGAGCCCGGCAGCGGTCCGGACAGGATGTATTTGGAAATTTAGAGAGTAAGTTATGCAGAACCTGGTAGATACAAAACCACGGCAACTTGGCGAAGCGCTTGCCGTTGGGCCGTTAGGCTTCGGTTGTTGGCGGCTGGTGGCCATGTCACCCGATGATGCCCAGGCAAGGATCGAAGCTGCCCTGGAAACCGGCATGAATCTGGTGGATACGGCGGATGTTTATGGCCTGGACTGGGGTGGGCAGAGTTTTGGCGAAGCAGAAGAGTTGTTGGGCAAAGTGTTGTCCCAGGCCCCGCAACTGCGCGGACAGATGGTCCTGGCCTCCAAGGGAGGGATCATTCCGGGTATTCCCTACGACTCGGGAAATCTGGCCCAGGCTTGTGAAGACTCCCTGCGCAGACTGCAAGTTGAACAGTTGGATCTGTACCAGATTCACCGGCCGGATTTGCTGAATCACCCGGAGGACACGGCGGAGATTCTGGTGCGTTTGAGGGCTGCGGGAAAAATCCGCGAAGTTGGGGTTTCCAACTACACCCCTGCCCAAACCGCTGCGTTAATGTCGTATTTACCCTTCCCCCTGGTCAGCCAGCAGCCGGAGTTTTCCGCGTTGCAGCTCAACCCCATATTTGAC
>JANQMF010000088.1 GCA_028280225.1 Pseudomonadales bacterium
AGAATTTTTGATGAACACCGGTCTATTTCTGAATCCCGCCAAGTCACCCGCAGAAAGAATGCCGGCACCGACCGCCGGTCCGAACAATTCTCGATACCACGTGGCGTAGTCCCTGGCGATGACGATGCCTGGGTTCTCTCCATTGAGGACTTTCTCAACACTTTTCTTCACCTCCTGAAAAGCTTGCCAGTACCCGCGCGCCGCTAGCGCATCCGCTTTCTCGCGATCCTCTTCATCAATTTCAGGTTTCCAGTTGCCGGAAGCAACTTGTTTAATGAGGACTTCACTGACTCGATACCCTTCAATGGACAATGAGTGGTACGCATCAGAGACATACTTTTCTTCTATCTCTGTGAGGTAGGCTACCTGATCACTGATCTTGCCTGGTGAGGTTGGGAAGTGTGTAATCACATCAGGCCGCATCACTTCCCACATCACTTTTAGTCGATTTACGTAAGGAGAGATTTGGCGTGGCGTGAAGGACGAAGGTGTCTTGTCTTTAAAAGGGTCGCTTGGATTGACCGTGTACCCAGCACGTTTCATTGTATCGATTATGTTGTTCGCGATGCCCTCACGGCCGATGTTTCGATATGCGCCTGCTAACCGTCCCGCAACCACACTGTGCCCGCCCTCAAGTAGACGCCGAAGTAATTCGGTAATGTCAATCAGCATCGCTAGCGCTGCGCGCATATCCATGGGTCGAGAAATGTAGTGCGCCTTAGGCACAGCTATTAGCGCAACGTGCAAACGCATGATTCGCAGCCCATCTATGACCTCAATGTCACTATCTTCAGGCGGTGGTAAGCGCAAATCTAAGATAGACGTTTCGAATAGAAGGTCGACGGGTTTGTTGCCGCCCTTGGATGACCGCATGATGAGTTGTTGGGGTACGTTCCAGTTGCCGGTTTTAATCGCAATGGAAAGCTCAGCGGATAAACACCAATCAGTCCCGAAGCGATCATTTAGATAATCCGCGCAATATCCCCAATACGACGCATACCAAGCCGTACTGTCACCAGCGGCATCGTCCGGACGCGTTGGGACGTACCAACCTTTCATCACTTCGCGAATAAAGCCGTTTTGCAAAAGCCGTTCTCGGTGTGTACGCGTCATGTTACTGGAGCGAATGGCATGTACACCCTTGTCCTGTAGCAATTTCAGCGCATGCAGTGATTCAGCTAATTTTTGAGGGGGCGTCGCCACGTGCGACCTCCGCAGCAATCCACTATTACTAGGTTATCGCGTTCTACTATATTTAGGTTATTATGTCAAATTATGATTAGGTTAATGTGCTTCACAATTATTCGGTTATTGTGCGAAAGCACAGCGCACACGGGTCCACATCAGCCGTCAACCGCAGGCCTTTTCGGCTAAAGGACGCTAACCCCGAGGCACTTCGCCAGCGCTAGAGGCGCATGCGCTTCAGAGACCGCGTCCTCAACAAACCAGGAACAAAGTGAGTGAACTAATTAAGACCCCCCTTCAACAACCCATTAAGCAGCAAGTCACACACTTTATTCGCATGAGCGTTCACAAAAGCTTCCTCCCGGGGATTAAAGCCAAACAGACTTTCACATTCCGCTTCAACATCAAACACCAGGGTGGCCGCGCCGATAAAAATGTACATGGTATGAGCATCCAGGGTGCCCATTAGTTTTTCCATCCAGCGCACCCGTGGCCGCACACAGTTTTCCACCAGATACTCCAGCCGCCAGGTCTGGGCCTTGCCCTCCTGAATAATCAGGCGGCTGATTTCCGGATGGGCGGCGCTGTGTTGAATAAAGGCGGTCATGTGTGCGCGAATTTGAGCTTCTTTGCTCAATCCCTGCAGTGCCGCTTCAGCGGCCGGGGGTAAACCCGGCAGGTTTTCGAAAATGCGTTTGGCCACGGCCTTCCACAGCACCTCCTTACTGTCGAAGTGATAAGCCACCAGGCCCCGCTTGGTTTGGCTCGCCTCTTCAATCGCCCGTACCGAAACCCCTTCAAACCCTTGGGTTGAGAAGAGTTCGACTCCGGCGTTGAGAATGGCTTCCTTGGTTTCTTCAGCACGCTTTTGGGGCGCGCGCTGGCGTGGTTTTGCTGTTGGCATTAGTATATTTGCATTTGTGCGTAAATTCTGATTTTATATTAGCACTATTGCGAAATTAATTCTGCTAAATATGCGATACTTTATTGCCTCCCGGTTACGGGGTCGAGGGTCTTTTTTGCAGAGCCTGACCCTGGGTTTGGCCCTGGCCGGTTGCGGTGGTCCCATTCTCATGCTGCCGGGTGGGGAGCTGTCCGGTACCGAGATAAATGAACCGATCGAAGACTGGAGTTTTGTCGACACACAGTTTGTTGAGTTGGAAACCCACGTCGACAAGCCCCGGTCGGTGCAGCTTAACTATGTGGTCCGCGAAGGTCAGCTTTATCTTGATCCCGCGGAGGGCAAAACCTGGCTCGACGAACTGCGCCGCAACCCGAAGGTTCGCGTGCGCTTTGGCGAAAAAATTTATCCGGTGGTGGCTGTGCTGGTGGGTGAACCGGGACAGCTTGAGGGTTTTGATGCGGACCGTTACATCTACCGGCTCGATTCTGTGCCTCCGGCGGGGAGGGCGCGATGAAGGACCCGGCCGGTGCCCTCGATTACTCTGTGGGCCAGAAAATTGTGCACTGGCTGATGGCCATTCTGATTACCCTGGATCTGTTTGTGGCGCAAAAATTTGGCAATCCTCTGGAGCTGGCGGACCGGCTGGAATCCCGGGCGGATCACGGTTCGCTGGGCACCATTGTCGCCGTGCTGTTTGTTATCCGCCTTTATCTGCGCTGGCGGCACGGCGCCCCACCCTTGCCCGGCACCATGTCACCCTGGCAAACCACTGCGGCCAGGTGGGGTCATGGGGCCCTTTATTTTCTTATCGGCTTTTTGATTTTTAGCGGTGTCGCAACGGCCGTTAATGCCACCGCCCCTATTCCACTGTTTGGTTCTTTTGACATCACCTTGGGTCAGGTGGATGACACCACCTTTATATTCTTGCGCCAGTTTCACGAGTTTGCCACCCAGGCCGTAATTGCACTGGTGGCTATTCATGTGCTTGCGGCTCTTTACCACTGGCTGATTGCCGGGGACGATACCACGCAAAAAATGTTGAAATTCTGGTCTAGCCGGGCTTAGACAGGGTTTGCACGACATGTGTTATAGCGGAGGATGGCGGGTGCGTACCCGCCCCCGCCCCGCCCTAACGTTGTTAACTAAAGCTCCTGCGCAAATAGGACGTTAACCAGGGTTCCGGTTGGATCCTGGCCCGCCTCTGCAAAGAACTTCTGAAATTCCTCGCTTGGCCCGGCATCACGGTTCTTGGCATAGTGGGCCAAGTCATCGTAGGAGGTCAGGTAAACCATCTGATTCATGCTGTTCACCCCCACCGCCACATGGACCCCGTCCTTTTTGTGGATAGCCTGGGCTTTAAGGCCGTTTTCGATCAGGTCCGGCAAGCGGCCTTGTACGGGTTGCCAGACATAGGTTTCAAACACCGTGCCGATCTTTTCGCTGGGAGAGATGATGTCCAGCATCACCATACCCAGATACTCTGACCATCCGCCGCTTTGGGTGGCGGCAACCAATTTCTGCACCTTGGCATCTTTTGCCGACTTGGCGTTAAACTCCGCCCATGCCGCCCAGTTGTCAAAACGGGTGGAGTACACCATCGTCCCGTTCGCCGACTGCAAGATGCGCACGTCCGCGCCTAGTTTTTCATGTAAAGGTTTATACTTTGCCGCGCTTTCCAGCATGGTGGGCAAATTTCCGGGTGTGGCTTTCCAATTGGTCACCACAAGTACCTCAGCTTGAATGGCCTGACTGCAGAACAAACCCAAGGCTGTGATCATCATAATTAACTTCTTCACTTTGCGTAGCTCCCTATCATTGTGAATTTTTGTGTCTACTGCCCTGTTGAGGCTACTCCTTGCGCAGGGGTTTTTTTACTAATCCCGGCTGAAGAAAGGCTGATGTTTTCCTGAAACCACGTCTTTTTGCTTCTTGTCCCGGGTGCAAAGAGCGGTTAATTTCTGTATCAGGGTATTGTGTGTGGGGTGGGGGCTGTGCATGAAGACCTGAAATTTGGGGATTGGCTGGTCTATCCAAATCTAGGCCTGGTTTCCCGGGGCGGACAACAGCGCAAGCTGGAACGCAAGGCCATGGAGGTGCTGGTCTTTCTGCTCTCCCGTCCGGGTGAGGTGGTCTCGGTGCAAACCATACGGGAGCATGTCTGGGCCGGTCGCGTGGTGGAGGAAAACTCGGTACATCGCCGGATTTCTCAGTTGCGCAAAATGCTTGACGATGATGCCCACAACCCAAGATATATTGCCAGTCTGCCCCGGCGGGGTTACCGGACTTTGGCAACGGTCACCCCCCTAGCCAAGGCCCAGGCGCCCGTTGATACCCGTCCCGCATACATCCTGCCGGCTTTTTGGACCGGGGTGTGGGATAAGTGGGTGACTAACCCATCCGGGGTTCACGCCAACGGTGTGCCTGCCGCTTTGAATCCCTGGAGTGCAAGTCTGATGTGGTTTCATCAGATCGTGCTGAATGCCCCGGGCAGAATTGCCACCATCAGCGCGGCGGCATTGGCTGTGGTCCTGGCGGCGGTGCTTTTGTCAGCCCACCAACCTCCTCCGGGCAGCCTGCTATTCTGGCAGCTACTTGTTCTGCCGGGCCTGATCCCTGTGTGGTTTATGCTGGCGCGCCGGTTTTTCCATCCTGGTTATCATCCTGCTGGGACAGGCGATCTGGTTGAACAGGTGGTCAGCAATCCAACCTGGCCCCTGGCTGCTGTGTGCATCAATGTGTTGTTGAATGTCTTTTTATCCGTGCTGGGTGTGTTGGCACCCTGGGCGCATTCGGCTTCCGTTTTGGCGGGCGGGGGATATCTGCTGTTACAAATTGTGCTGATTCAGCTTGTTGTGCTGACCGCCCTGTATGTTGTTGCGCTGACAACCGCGTTCAGACGAACGCTCCGTGTTGATCATGCCGTTACAAGCCCCGGGACGTCTGAACTCAAACTCAACTTTACAGATCCGGACCGGCGGTTTGGTTTGGGCCGGCTGTCCGCGCTGCTTAACACTCTTATTGGTATCTGCCTGGCCGGGGGGTTTTCCCTGTTGGTCTATCGATATCTTACCGTTGATCGTCGGCAGGTTGCCGGGTGGGCTGATCAGCTAAGTTGTTCTGTTGGCGGAAACCACCCGGCCTGTGAGATGACCTTTGACTCAAGCCTGTCTTTTATGTCGTTTCAACAGCCGCTGCTGTTTTTGTTGGCCGTCGTCTGGTTCAGCTTTTTTTTATGGATTATGTGGCGTATGAACGTCAAGCTGCTGCCCTTCTCGATGCAGCGCGAAAACGAAGGACTTGTGGCCTATCTGCGCCACTTTTTACCGGAACAGGACCGCGCCAGGCACCCGGATGCCAGCCAGCTGGCGGCTCAGTTCAGAAGACAGGACAGCAGCCCCCTGGGTGACAGTCGCGTAGCCGACGCCCTCAGAGGCGGTTTTCTGATGTTTGGCCTGATGCTTTGCCCGGTGCTGCCGTCCTCCATGGCCCATCTGCTTGTTCTGGCTGTGCTGATCCTGGGTGCGGAATTGGGGTCCCGGGGATACCGGATGCTGCAAAAACATCTGTTATCCCGGGTGGACTTGTCCCTGACCTGAACCTTGATCAAGGCTGGGTGTGCAGATCACCGGTCACCTTGGCCAGCTCCGCCAGCACCACTTCGTGAGGAAATCCGTCGGCCAGCAAACCGTGATCCTGCTGGAACCGGCGGGTGGCTTTGCGTGTTCCAGGACCCAGCACGCCATCGGGCTTACCGGGATTGTAACCAAGCTGGGTAAGTTGTTCCTGTAGACGTGTCACCTGGGCGGTGGACAGACGAATATCCGGCAACGGCGTGCTGAGCCGGCCGGCACCGGAAATCCTGTCGGCGAGCCGGCCTACAGATAGAGCATAAAATTCCGAGCGGTTCCATTTCATAATGATTTTGAAGTTGTCGTAAACGACAAAGGCCGGACCTTCAAAACCCGCCGGCAGGAGGATGGCGCTGCTGGCGTCCATGGCCGGCAGGGTTTTACCAAATACATCTCTTACCCCCATGGCCGCCCACTCGGCCAGGGGCCGCCATTGATCACTGCCGGTTAAGCTGTAATCAAAACCCGCAGGCAATTTGACTTCCCTGCCCCAACGAAAGCCCCGTTGCCAGCCGATGCCTTGCAGATAGTGACCGGCGGAAGTCATGGCATCCGCCACACTGCCCACCAGATCAGCACGGTTGTCACCGTCACCGTCTTTGGCATGCGCAAGGTAGGTCGTGGGCATAAATTGCATATGCCCTATGGCACCTGCCCAGGATCCCACTAACTTGTCCGGGCTCATGTGGCCTTCGTCGACAATCTTCAAGGTGGCCATAAGTTGGGTTTTAAAAAACTCACTGCGCCGGGAATCACAAGCCAGGGTGACCAGGGCGCTGGGGATGTACAGACTGCCAAAATATCTGCCAAAGTTGGTCTCCAGCCCCCAGAACGCCATTAAATATTGGGCGGGCACACCACTATTTTGGCTGACTGCTTTAAGCAAATCCCGATGCTGGTACAACATCTGCCGGCCGGTTTGTACCCGGAAGGTGGTCACCCGCTTGTTGTAATAGTCGGCAAAGGTCTGTGTGAATTCCGGCTGGGTACGGTCGCTGGCGATCACCCGGGGTAAAGCCTCAACCTCTGCGAATACTGCGTCAACGGCAGTGTTGTTAATGCCCGCCGCCACTGCCTCCCCTCGTAATTGTGCAACGCACAAGTCAAAACTGGACTCGTCAGCCCGGACGGACTGAACAAAGCTCACAAGCCATATGGCTGCTAAACAGGAGTATGGGAATAAACGTCTTGCAACCGAAGGGTTGCGCAAAATACTTGCTTTCAAAGGGGGCGGCTGCCTCGTGTGTCTGGGCATAACATAATTCAAGGGTGTTGGTGTCGGCAACCGGTGCGGTGTGAAAATCTTTTTGCACTTTTTCACCCCGCACAAGAAGATGTCTGAAATCATATATAAACTAAGACCTTAGCCGTAAGTAAGTCATTACTTCACAGATAAAGTCAGATTGTCGTAAGCAGATCAGTTCTATTTTTGCAGCGCTTCGAGCATACTGTTTTGTGCCGTGGCTTAAGGGTCATGGCGTTGGGTCCCAACCTGCACCCGGCATGCCTCAACGGTATTGAGAATTTAATTTGGACATTACACACATTCTTGAGGGTTTAAACACCGCTCAGCGGGAAGCTGTTTCCGCGCCGGATACCAGCCACCTGGTAGTAGCCGGGGCAGGTAGCGGTAAAACCCGGGTACTGGTGCATCGCATTGCCTGGTTGATTGATGTTGAGGGTGTATCGGCAAATTCAATTCTGGCGGTAACCTTTACCAACAAGGCTGCTGCGGAAATGCGCACCCGTATTGAAGAATTATTGAACCTGTCCGTCAGAGCCATGTGGGTGGGCACGTTTCACGGCCTGGCGCACCGGCTTTTGCGCATGCATTGGCAAGCGGCAAAATTGCCGCAGAACTTCCAGATCATCGATGCGGATGATCAACTTCGGCTGGTCAAGCGGGTGATGCGGGCTTTGGATATTGATGAACAGAAATGGCCGGCGCGGCAGGCGGTTTGGTTTATCAACGGCCAGAAAGACGAGGGCAAGCGGGCCCATCATGTGGCGGCGTCCGATGACCTGTTTCAAATCACCCACAAACGAATTTACGAAGGTTATGAAGAAATCTGCGAGCAGGGTGGGCTGGTGGATTTTGCTGAGTTACTGCTGCGCAGTCACGAGTTGTGGCTGAACGACCCGCAGTTGCTGGCCCACTACCAGACCCGTTTTCAGCACATTCTGGTGGATGAGTTTCAGGATACCAATACCATTCAATACGCGTGGCTGCGGGTGCTGGCGGGCAAAAGTGCCCGGGTCATGGCGGTGGGGGACGACGATCAGTCCATTTATGGGTGGCGGGGTGCCAAAATTGAAAACATTCACCGTTTCAGCGAAGACTTTGAAGGTGTTTCAACCATTCGGCTGGAACAAAACTACCGCTCCACCCAGACCATCCTGGATGCGGCAAACGGTCTTATCCAGCGTAATACCGACCGGCTGGGCAAAACCCTTTGGAGTGACGGGCCGGTAGGTGAACCCATTCGGGTCTATTCGGGTTTTAATGATCTGGATGAAGCCCGGTTTATTGTCGAGCGTACGCAACAGTGGATCGATGATGGGGGCAGTGCCGATGAGGTGGCGGTCTTGTATCGATCTAATGCTCAATCCCGGGTGATCGAAGAGGCCATGTTGCGCGCCAACATTCCTTATCAGATTTATGGTGGACAGCGTTTCTTTGAAAGGGCGGAGATCAAAAATGCCCTGGGGTATATGCGGCTGATGGATGACCGCCACGCGGATACGGCTTTTGAACGGGTGGTCAATGTCCCGCCCCGGGGTATTGGGGACAAATCCGTGGAGGCCATTCGTCAGCAGGCTCGTGCCCGGGGGGTGTCTTTGTGGCAGGCCAGCAAAGAGGCCCTTGCCGAGGGTACCTTCAGCGGCCGGGTCAGCAATACGGTGGGTGGGTTCATCACCCTGATCGATGATCTGGCTGAAGCGACCGCCGCCATGTCGCTGCACGAACTGGCTGAACATTGTATTGATGCCAGTGGCTTAATGACCTACCACCGCCAGGAACGGGGTGAACGGGGGTTGGCCAGAAAAGAAAACTTAGAAGAGCTGGTGAATGCCTGCCGGCAGTTTAGCGGTGAGCTGGTTTTTCCCTTTGCCGATTCTGACGGTGCTGAACAGTCCGTGCTGCAGGAGTTTCTGGACCAGGTGGCCTTGGATGCCGGTGACCGGCAGTCCCAACAAGGTCCTTGTGTGCAGATGATGACGCTGCACTCAGCTAAGGGGTTGGAGTTTCCTCTGGTATTTCTGGGCGGCATGGAGGAGGGTTTATTTCCCCATCGCATGTCCGCGGAAGAACCGGGCCGTATGGAGGAAGAACGCCGCCTGGCCTACGTGGGAATTACGCGCGCCATGCGGGAACTTTATTTGACCTACGCTGAAACCCGGCGTTTGCACGGTCAGGACAGCTATAATCGCCCCAGCCGCTTTTTGCTGGAAATTCCTCAAGAACTGGTCAGCGAAGTGCGCATGAACGGTGCGGTTTCGCGGCCCTACAGTCAGGGCCACCAGGGTAGCGGATTGAGTGAGGGCGGATTGTTTGAAGAAGACAACGGTCTGGGCCTGCGTCTTGGGCAGCGGGTGGCCCATGGTAAGTACGGAGAAGGGGTGATCCTGCAAATGGATGGGGGTGGTGAACGGGCTAAGGTCGAAGTTAACTTTCCCGGGGTTGGGGCCAAATGGCTGATGGTTGGATTTGCCAACCTTCAGCCCCTGGACTAGCCGCAGCGTGAAGAGGGTAATAGAGGAACGATTGTTGAGTAGATATCAGCTTGGGACAAAAATATGGGCCTTTTCGAAATGCGGGTCCAAATGCGGATTGGCCTTGATCTGCCTGGCTTTGTTTGCCGGATGTGGCCCGCGGGAGGTAACCCCAGCCGGGGTGAACGCTAAACCAACTGAAATTTACCGTTGGAAGCTGATTACCACCTGGCCGAAAAACCTGCCGGGTTTGGGGACCGCGCCGGAACGGCTGGCGGACAACCTGCGGGTAATGAGTAGTGGGCGGCTGGATATCAAGGTTTACGGTGCCGGAGAGCTGGTGGGCGCTTTTGAGGTCTTTGATGCGGTGTCTCAGGGCACGGCTGAGATGGGCCATGGTGCGGCCTATTACTGGCGGGGCAAAATACCGATTGCCGCCATGTTTTCCACCGTTCCCTTTGGCATGAACGCCCAAGAGATGAATGGTTGGCTGCACTATGGCGGGGGCATGGCGTTGTGGGAGGAACTTTATGCCCCCTTTGGGCTGATGCCCCTGGCCAGTGGCAACACCGGCGTGCAGATGGCCGGCTGGTTTAACAAGGAAATAAACAACCTGGAAGATCTTCAAGGGCTGAAGATGCGGATTCCCGGGCTGGGGGGTGAGGTACTCAAACGTGCCGGTGGGGTTCCGGTTGCCTTACCCGGCAGCCAGATATTTACGTCCTTGCAGACCGGTGTGATTGATGCCACGGAATGGGTAGGGCCGTACAACGACTTGGCTTTGGGATTGTATACCGCGGCTGATTATTACTACTACCCGGGATGGCACGAGCCGGGCCCAACCTTGGAATCCATAGTTAACAAGCAGGCCTGGGACAGTTTACCTGTGGATCTTAAGATGATGTTACGGGTAGCCACCCGGGCCATCAACGATGACATGTTGAATGAATTTACCGCCCGTAACAACGCCGCCCTGCAAACCCTCGTGGAAGAACACAACGTACAATTAAGAAAATTGCCTGATGATGTTCTGGCGGAACTCAAAGCGGCGTCCACGGCTGTATTGGAAGAGGTAGCGGGAGAGGATGAACTTGCGCAGAAAATTTACCGCTCCTATATGGACTTTTTTGCCGATGTCCGGGCATATCATCAGATCAGCGAACAGGCTTACCTCCAAGCCCGGGATACGCCTTAGGCGTCTGCAAAGTGCACCGCACGGGAAGCGATGATGGAGTTGAAGAACACAGAGTACGAACTGGATGAGGGAATTGCCACCATTGCGTTAAACCGGCCGCACCGGATGAACGCATGGACCGGCCGGTTACATACCGAATATCGTTATCTGTTGAATAAGGCCAACGAGGACCCTCTGGTGCAGGCGGTTGTTATTACCGGCCGCGGCAAAGGCTTTTGTGTTGGGGGAGATGCACAGGCGCTGGAAGGTCATTCCAGCCGAGGCAGCTATGATGCGGGGACCGCGGATGATATTGCCAAACCCGGGTATGGATTAAGCGACAACTTTGATGCCACCTTTGCGTATCACTTTGGCCTGCAAAAGCCGGTTGTGGCGGCCATAAATGGTCCGGCTGCGGGTGTTGGTTTGGCTTTGGCGTGTTTTGCGGATATTCGCTTTGCGGTACCCGGGGTGAAATTCACCACGGCCCACGGCAAGCTGAACCTGCCGGCGGAATACGGGCTGTCCTGGATGTTACCCAGAATAGTGGGGCTGGGCCGGGCCAATGACTGGCTGCTCACCAGCCGGGTTTTTATGTCCGAAGAGGCTTATCAGTTTGGCTTTGTGAATAACCTGGTTGAACCCGATTTGCTGTTGCAGGAAACCTGCGCCTACGTCCGACAACTGATCAAAACGGTATCACCCAACTCCTTGCGCCAAACCCGCTGGCAAATTTACCAGGACCTGCACAGGGACGTGGCGTCTTCGGTGCGGGAGTCCGAAAGCCTGCTGAATACGATGATGGGTGAAGCGGACTACCGGGAAGGCGTGCGTGCCTTTGTCGAAAAGCGCCCTCCCGCCTGGCCCTCCATTACGGGCTCCGGCCCCGGCAAGAGTTAACCAAACTCCAGTACTTCAGTGCCACGGCAATAGACCTGGGCGGGACGGGTCAGGGCGCTTAAATCGTCGTTGGGATCACCATCCAGCAAAACAATGTCAGCCTCCAGGCCCGGTTGCAGAGTGCCGGTGATGTGATCAATCCCCAATGCCCGTGCCGCGTCCGAGGTGGCGGATTTTAAAGCTGCGGTTGGGCTGAGTTCAGCAATTTTTGCAAATACCGCCAGCGCCTGGGGGAGGTCGGCATGGTAGACGCCGGGAATACCTGCGTCAGTGCTGGCCACCAGGGGGATGCCCAGGGCCAACATATCCTTATAGGCGGCCCGCACGCGTTTAAGGACGTTGCCGGTTTGGCTGTCCAGCATGCGTTGCCAGCCCTTATTCACCGTGGGTGAAACCCAAATACCCTGGTCCAGAATAATCTGTGCAATATCCGCCTGGTAGTCGGATGCCCAGCCTTGTTCACCCACCCAGGAGCAGTGTTCGATGGTGTCTACCCCGGCCAGGGCAGCCCGGTGGATACCCTCGGTGCCGTGGCAGTGGGCGGCCACCGGCAGATCATGAGCATGGGCGGTGTCTACCAGACTCTGCATAATCTCCTGGGAAAATTGGGCGTCCGTGGGCTGGCTGCCCCGAGTCAAACGCCCACCCGTGGCCATGACTTTTATCAGATCCACCCCCCGGTCAACCTGGCGCTGCAAAACTTGCTGAGCCTGTTCAAGATTGGCGGCTTCACCCCCCCAGAAATGACAATGGCCTTGTGGAGAGGTGATGGGTTGTCCGGAACACAACAGGCGGGGACCAATCAGGCGGCCCGCTGCAATATCGTCACGCAACGCCAGTTCATACCAGGCGCCACCCCCCAGATCTCTGGCGGTGGTAATCCCCTGTTGAACCATCTGCGCCGCACGTGCCGCCATCAGGGGCACAACGGCGGCTGTGGTTTGGGTTGGCGGATCCTTTTCGTCGGGATTCAACTCTAAATGCACATGTGCATCAATCAGGCCCGGGATGGCGGTTAACCCGGCACAGTTGATCCGGGATTTGCGCGGTGCGCCGGTGTTGTCCAACTCTTCAACAAAGGCAACTCCAACAATGTTATTGCCCTGAATTTGTAAACTATCTTCCGGCAAGATGTTGTGGCCGTCCCAGATTTGCAAATGTGTCAAAGTGATGAGTTCGTGGGACATGGGCAGTTCATCCGTAGAGTTGGGCGGGCAGCCAGGTGGCGAGACTGGGCCATGCCACCAGCGCACCCAGCATCAAAAGCTGAATGGCAATAAAGGGCATAACGCCACGGTACATGGCTGTTGTTGGAATATCGGGAGTGGTTACCCCACGCAGATAAAATAACGCAAAACCAAAAGGAGGTGTCAGGAACGAAGTTTGTAAATTCACCGCTATCATAATCCCCAGCCATATGGGGTCTACGCCCATGGCCAGCAGAACCGGGCCAACGATGGGGACAACCACAAAGGTAATTTCAATAAAGTCGAGGATAAAGCCCAATAAAAAGATGACCAGCATGACAATGGCCAAGGCTCCCCAGGTACCCCCGGGCATATCGGCAAAAAGCGCGTGGACCAGTTCCTCGCCACCGTAGCCGCGAAATACCAGGGAGAAGACCGAAGCACCCAGCAGGATAAAGAACACCATGGCGGTTGTAGACAGGGTCTGATCGCTGACCTCGCGCAGGATTTTCCGGGATAGCTGTTGATCCTTCAGCGCCAGCAGCAACGCACCGCTTGCGCCCACGGCCGCAGCTTCGGTTGGGGTCGCCCAGCCGCCAAGGATGGACCCCAGTACGGCAACAATAAGGAACAGCGGCGGAAACAGCGCGCTCAGGGTTGCGCCTAAAGCCGGCTGGGTATTGTGTTCATTTTTTGTTGTTGGTGCAGGCATACTGCCGGGTTGCACAAAGGCTTTGGCGAGGGTATAGATCAAATACAAGCCAACCAGGCACAAGCCGGGTAGGATGGCCCCGGCAAATAAGTCACCAACGGATACCGACTTGGGCGCAAACACACCCATGTCGAGCTGTGCCCGCTGGTAGGCATTGGACAAGACGTCGCCTAGCAGCACCAGCGCGATGGAAGGGGGAATGATCTGGCCCAGGGTGCCGGTTGCGCTGATAACACCCGTGGCAAAGGCGGGTTGATATTGCTGCTTCAACATGACGGGCAGAGACATTAAACCCATGGTCACCACGGTAGCGCCGACAATGCCGGTGCTGGCGGCCATAAGCATGCCCACGAGAATAACGGTGATTGCCAGACCGCCCCGTTGATAACGCAGCAGGGAAGACAAATTGGTCAGCAGCCGTTCAGCGATTTTGGTTTTTTCTAAGACCACCCCCATAAAGACAAACAGGGGTACGGCAACCAGGGTCTGGTTGGTGACAATGCCAAACAGCCGTCCGGGGGTGAAGCCAAGGTCTGACCAGTCAAAGGCCCCGGTCAGGGTGCCTACCAGGGCAAATAGCAGCGCAACGCCACCCAGGGTGGTGGCCACCGGATAACCCATAAGCAGGACCACAAAGGTGACGGCAAACATGATCAAGGGGGTGAAATCCATCAGGGCGTTTGCTCTTCAGGATGACGCCAAAGCAGATATTGCTTGATGAGTTCGCTGATGCCCTGCAAGCACATCAAACCGGCGGTCACGGGGATCAGCGTTTTTAAGAGAAAGACCGCGGGTAACCCGCCCACCTCCGTAGACCCCTCAAGAACCCGCCAGCTTGCAGCGGCATAAGGGATACTTGTCACCAGGATAAAAATGCTGAGCGGCAACAGCAGCAATAGATGGCCCATGCCATCTATCCAGGCTTGGCGTCTTTTGGAAAAGTTGCTGTATAACAGGTCGACCCGAACGTGGGTGTTTTGACTTAGCCCAAGGGGAATGCCAAAAAGAAAGAACAGGCCGTGCATATACATCACCGATTCCTGCAGGATGATGGCGCCGGTGTTGAAGAAATACCGCAAGATGACAACAAGCAGGGTGGCCAGCACCATGGCAATAGCCAGCCAGCGCACGACGATGGCCAGACGTAGGCTCACGCGGTCGATTGATGCACAACAGGCGCTCATCCGCTGGGGTTTATCCCAGCCCGGTGTGGACAATAAGCGCTAACCGACCGCATAGCTGACCAGATACTCCAGCAGAACACCAAAAAAGAGCATAAAGCCACTCCAGATATTGTTCTTAAAAGCAGCAAAACAAAGCTCCGGCTGGCGTTTGCGAATGAGCCATTGCTGGTAAATAAACAACATTGCGCAGGCGCTCACCCCCAGGTAATAGCCGTGGTGAAAATCCATTTGTTGGCCCACCAGGTAAAAGGCCAGCAGGGCGCTGGCCTGGAGGATACCGATCATCAGGCGGTCCAAGCCGGCAAAAAGAATGGCCGTGCTTTTTATCCCCACTTTCAGGTCGTCTTCCCGGTCCACCATGGCATACATGGTGTCGTAGGCGACAATCCACAGCAGGCTACCCAAAAACATCACCCCGGCAGCATTGGATAACGTACCGGTCACCGCGGTCCAGGCCATTAAAATTCCCCAGCTAAAGGCTGCACCCAGGACAACCTGGGGCAGATAGGTCCAGCGCTTCATAAAGGGATAAAGTGCGGCAACAGCCAGTCCACCGGCAGCCAGCAAGATGGTGGTTTGGTTCAGAAACAAGACCAGCAGGCCAGCCGCACCGGCCAGACCCGCAAACAGCAGTAAAGCCTCATTGGGTTTTACCGTGCCGCTGGGCAGGGGGCGGTTTTGCGTTCTGGCCACGTGTCCATCCACATGGCGGTCAGCGTAATCGTTGATGACACAGCCGGCCGAGCGCATCAAAAACGTTCCCAGTGTGAAAACAATGATCAGTCCCACCGGGGGCCATCCTTCAGCGGCCATAAACAGAGCTGCCAGGGTGGGCCACAGCAGCAGCAGGCTGCCCACCGGTTTGTCCAGACGGGTCAGCAACAAATACGGATGCAGCGACGGCTTCTGTTGACGGCTTGGGTTGGCGTGCATGTTGAGCAGGGTGATCAAAATTTATTGGGCCGCAGTTTATGCTTTTGTGCCGGCCGGGGCCATCAGCGAAAGGTCTTGGGCGAATACACTCAGGCGTTGATTTTTCCAGGATGAGCCATTACTTTATCGCGCCCTGAAGGGCTACGGGCAAGCAATTGATAGATTTATCGTGCACATGCGTCGACACGGCAGGTGATGGCATGGATGGGTCGATAAAAGAAGGACAAGAACAACGATGAAAAAATGGCAATGTATCGTCTGCGGTTGGATTTATGACGAAGCTGAAGGCTGTGAAGAGGAAGGCATTGAACCGGGTACGTCCTGGGAGGATGTCCCGGAGGACTTTGTTTGCCCCGAATGTGGTGTCAGCAAAGAAGACTTTGAAATGATTGAAATCGGCTAGGCCGGGCTGATGAACCTGACCACCCGCATACTGCTGGGTATGCTGCTGGGTTTACTGTGCGGGGTGGTGTTGCAGTGGTTGGCGTTGCCTGCTGACCATTTTCTTCGAACTTTTTTTCTCGACGGCGTCATTGCCGGTGGCGGCGAAATCTTCTTGCGTCTGTTACGCATGATGGTCGTGCCGCTGGTGCTGATTTCGCTGACCTGTGGGGCGGCCAGTCTGGGCGCGACGGGAAAGGTTGGCCGCCTGGGTGGTAAAACCATAGGCCTGTATTTGCTCACCACCGCCATTGCCATTTCCCTGGCCTTGAGTCTGGCACTGATCATCGACCCGGGCCTGGGGGTGGGTGAGCTGGAAACAGCAAGTTATGCGGCCAAGGAGGCGCCAGGACTCAAGGCGACCCTGGTCAATATCTTCCCGGCCAATCCCATTGAGGCGATGGCTGAAGGGCGCATGCTCCAGGTGATTGTTTTTGCCATCCTGCTGGGCCTTGCCTTGAATCAGGCAGGTGCTGCGGGAAAACGAATACTGGCTGTGTTTGAAGATCTCAACGAAATCTTCATGAAGCTTATCACTATGATCATTGCCCTTACCCCATACGGAGTCTTCTGTTTGATGGTCACCCTGGGGTCCCGGGTGGGATTGTCCGAAATTACCAAGCTGGGGGTTTATTTCTTTACGGTGGTGCTGGCATTGCTGGTGCACCTCGCGGTGATTTACCCGACATTTTTGCGTGTGCTGACCGGACTGAACCCGTTGATCTATTTGCGCAAAATGCGTGAACCCATGCTGGTGGCCTTTTCTACTTCATCCAGTGGGGCAACCCTGCCGGTAACCTTGCGCACGGTAGAACGCCGGGTTGGGGTGGACAATAAGGTGGCGTCTTTTGCGGTACCCCTGGGTGCTACCATCAATATGGATGGCACGGCCATCATGCAGGGTGTTGCCACCGTATTTATCGCTCAGTTTTTTGGTATTGCCCTGACCGCCCAGGACTATTTACTGGTGATAATGACGGCAACGCTGGCGTCCATTGGTACCGCTGCGGTCCCCGGGGTTGGCTTGATCATGTTGACCATGGTGCTGGACCAGGTAGGTTTGCCGGCGGCCGGGGTGGGTTTGATCATAGGCGTAGACCGTTTGTTGGATATGATGCGTACCGCGGTCAACGTCACCGGAGACGGCATGGTGGCCACGGTTGTTGCCAGCTCGGAAGGTGAGCTGGACCGGGATGTATTTGCGGACCCGGATGCCGGTGCGGTTATCCAGCCGGCGCAATCGTCTGCGCCAACTCAATAAGCTCCTCCCGGGAGCCGCTTAACACTTCGGCAACTTCTTCCAGACCACCCGGGCGCAGACCCAGGCAGGTGGCCTGGGTGCTCAGAGCTTCGGGTACGCAGGCCTGGTCCGCGCCCGCCAACTGAGCCAGCAATTGGTGGGTGAGTTTTAGCAACTGGGTATAACCGGGTTCATCCTGTGCTTGAATGGGAGCGTACTGGTAACGAATGCAATGAACAATGTCCCCGGGTAATTCCCACTGTGCCAGCAACCGGGCGGCTATCACTTCCCGGTTTACCCCTAAAACATGCTGATCAGCATAAATATGGGGCAATTGCGGATTAGCTTCTTCAATCTGACAGATCGTTTCGTATTGCGGCGGAAATACGTGTCCAATCACCAGGGTGCCAAAGTTGGCCAGCAGGCCTGCAAGGTAGGCGGTGGCCGGATTCAAGGGTGCGGGTGGTGCAAATTGATGGGCCAGGGCTTCCATGGTGGCTGCGGTATATACCGCGTCCAACCAATAAGGGCTGGCGCCGGATACATGGCTTTTGGGTAAGTTAAGGGATGCGCCAATGGCCATGCCCAGGGCCATGTTAAATACCATGTCAAAACCCAAAACCCGCATAATGGCATCGTTCAGATCCCGGGCCTGAGCGTGGCTGGCGTAAAAGGCGGAATTTGCCCAGCCCATAATCCGTGCGGCAATGGCTGGGTCGGTTTCGACAATTTTCACCAGATCGGATAAGTCGTAATTGGGGTCCTGCTGTAGCGCAATGATACGTTGGGCGGCTTCGGGCAAGGGCGGAATGTGCAGGGTTTCGTCCAGGCGGGCCTGGATGCGCCGGCGGGTGAAGGTGTCGACGGCTTGCAGGATGTGTTGCTCATCGTCGGCAGGATCAACCGGGGTGGGCGTCAGATTCCGGCAAAACTCGGTATCAAAAGAAGCATGGGACAAACACATTTGCTGTACCTGTTTGCCGCTGACCTTGACATAGTGTCCCGGTTGCTCCGTGGCCAGGGCCAGGGTGGGTTTTGTCTTTAAACCACTGTCCACTACCGAAGGTAAACCGTAGTAGCCGGGTATGGCACAAATTGCCGTTTCTTCAGCGTGAGGTAAACGGCGCACTTTGCGTGCGGTGCAGGCCAGAATAGGCTCCGGGTCCACCAGGGCCTGTTCCGGCGCCACCACCTGCAATTGACCCGTCTCATCACCACACAACAAGGCTCTGACCCGCTGTTCGGGGGGTGGATTGGGATAGGCGGGAAGGTCTGTAGGATCCATGGCTGAAGGTGGCCTTTCAACAAGGGTTTAAAAAAGTATAGACGGGGATTTCCAAGAAGGTGGGCCTAAAAACGCGACAATCTGCAAATCAGCTCGATGTAGAGTTGGCAGCGAAGCGAGTGGGTAGCGGGTAACTTTATAAGTCCAGGGTGAAGGTGTGATCTTGATGCATGGGCTGCTCGCCATGGGGTCGGATCTTAACGTTTAGAATGGGACCTTCTGCGGGATCAAAGGTCTTTGTGAGCGCCGTCATAAGAGAAATATCCTAGATCCAAAGGCTTGTCAGTCACTTCCTGAACTGAAAACAGATGATCCGCAAAATGCGAATTACCATAACGCACAGCTTCACCGGCTGTTGTAAAGTACTCAATAAATTGCTGATTGCGAATGACAACAAATTGACCGGCTTTGTGCTGTTGGATCAGCTACGGTACTCTTTCGAGAAAAACAACGTAGTTGCGATCAACCTCTTGTTGGATCGCGAATGATATTCTACCTAACTATTTCTAAAAGTCTAAGGGGGTTACTTCCAGTGACGCGGATAGCTCAGTAAAGGGTGCCGCCTAAACGGTAAGATGTCCCGTATCCGCGGGTGCCCAGGTGGCCAGCAGGTTGTCCCGCTCGTCAGCCGGCGCGGTGCCGGGAAGGGCGGTGAGCAATTCGTCCCCACGCTGTATCACCCGGGGCATCAGGTGGGCATGCAGGCCCAAATCAGCGATCCGAAAACTCTGTTCTCCCGCCTGACGGCTGCCTAAGATATCTCCGGGCCCGCGCAGTTTAAGATCCTGTTCCGCCAGATAAAAGCCGTCCTGACTTGCACACATGGCATCGATGCGGACCTGGCCGGCTTCGCCAACAGAGTTGTTGTGCAGCAAATAACAGTGGCTGGCTTGCTCCCCCCGGCCCACCCGTCCACGCAACTGGTGAAGTTGGGCCAGGCCCAGCCGCTCAGCGTTTTCTATAACCATGTGGGTGGCGGTGGGTACATCCACCCCTACTTCAATCACCGTGGTGGCCACCAGCAGGTCTATTTCCCCAGCTTTAAAAGCCTGCATAGTGGCCAGCTTTTCTTCGCTTTTCATCCGCCCGTGGAGCAGCGCCACACGAAAGTCGGGCAAGGCTTGCTGCAGTTGCTGTGCCATGGGTATGGCTGCAGTGGCGGCAAGCTCCTCGGACTCTTCGATCAAGGTGCATACCCAGTAGGCTTGGCTACCCTGGTTGAGGACCTTGGCGATGGCCTGGACCATTTGCGGGCGCTTGTTTTCCGGCAGGGCATGGGTGGTAATGGGCTGACGTCCCTTAGGTAGTTCGTCGATCACAGAAACGTCCATGTCCGCATACAATGCCATGGTTAGGGTGCGTGGGATGGGGGTTGCGGTCATGACCAATTGATGGGGAACCAGCGTCTCCTCAGCTTTGTCTTTCAGGGCCATGCGCTGATACACGCCAAACCGGTGTTGTTCGTCGATAATGGACAACGCAAGCTGCTTGAATACCACTTTTTCCTGAAACAGGGCGTGGGTGCCAATCACCACATGAGCATCACCGTTGGCAACCGCTGCCAGACGGCTGCGTTGTTGCGCGGCCGGGAGCTGGCCGGTGAGCAAAACAACCTCTAAGCCCAGAGGTTGGAGCCAGTTTGAAAAGTTGGCGAAATGCTGCTCTGCCAGTAATTCCGTGGGTGCCATGAGCGCCGTCTGACAACGCTGTTCCGCGGCACGAATGGCGGCAAAGGCAGCAATCACGGTTTTGCCGCTGCCTACATCTCCTTGAACCAGACGCAGCATGGGTACAGACTTTTCCAGATCGGTAAGGACTTCTTTAACCACCCTGGCCTGGGCCTGGGTAAGTTGAAATCCGAGATTCTGCAATAGAGTGCGTCCCAGTCCGGCGGAGCGGGGCAGGGCCCGGGCATGATCTGCCTGACGTTGCAGGGCGCGTCCCTTCATAACCAGGTAGTAGGCGGTCAGCTCTTCCAGCGCAACTTGTTCCTGCAGGGCTTCAAGATCTGCCGGGGGCAGATTTGCCGGTGGCTGGTGCAACTGCCTCAGCGCCTGGAAGGGGGTGCCGGTTTCGCTGGGCCATTCCAGGGCACAGGTGGTGGCGGCCAGTTTGCGCACCCGGGCCTGGCTTAGCCCCTGGGTGCTGGGATAAACCGGGGTCAGCACCGGCACCGGAGGCGCCGGTGGCTCCGGAAAGACTTCGTACTCCGGGTGTGCGCAGGTCAGCTCCCGGCCGAAGAATTTAAATTCGCCAAACAGACGGATATAGGGCTGTTTGGCTAAATTATCTTGTTGGTATTTACTGAAATGAAAAAAGCGCAAATGGGCGCGGCCACTGGGGTCTTCGATACCCACCTTTAAACTGCGGCGTTTGCCGAAGACTACCTGACAGCTGACAACTTTGGCTTGAACCAGGTATTCCTCCCCCGCACGGATATGCGCCAGAGGGGTAACCGTGCTGCGATCCTGGTAGCGCAAGGGCAGGTGCAGCATCATGTCGATGAGGCGAAAGATACCCAGTTTTGCCAATGTCACCTGCAGGCTGGGCCCCACCCCTTTAAGGCGGGTTATGGGTGCGTGAACATCAACCGGCACTGGCCATGATCGCATCAATTTCGATTTGTGCACCCTTGGGCAACGCACTCACCTCAATTGCCGCCCGGGCCGGGTAGGGTTCGCTGAAGTACTGAGACATCACCTCATTAACCTGGGCAAATTGACCCAGGTCCACCAGATAAATGGTGAGCTTGACACACTCGGCCAGACTGCCTCCGGCGGCGGTGGCCACAGCCGCCAAATTTTTAAACACTTGATGGGCCTGGTCGCTGAATTGATCGCTCACCATTTCCATGGTGACGGGATCCAGAGGAATTTGCCCGGACAAATAGGTGGTTTTTATAGCTTGTGTGCTGACCGCTTGAGAGTAGGTGCCAATGGCGGCGGGCGCTTGATCGGTTTGTACGGGAGAGAAGGTGCGATTATCAGACATGGGGCGCCCTTGGTATGGTTCAGTAGGAATGTGTCTGCGAGTTTAAATGATGTGCCAGGGACGCTGAAGGACTTAATATCCGGTCCTGGCCAGGTTGATCACCGCAGCCACGTTGCGCAGACGCCGCATCAGTCTGGCCAGGTGAGTACGATCCCGGACTGTCACCCCCATGATCATGGTGCTGACCTCGGCATTACGCTCATCCACCTTGATACTATCCACACCGGCATCTGCAGCGGTTACTTCCGCGGCAATTTCCGCCAGGATGCCTTTGCGGCGGTGCACATCCACTTTCAAAGTGGTAGTAAATTCCCCTTCGGTGGTGGTGGTCCAGCGTGCCGGGATAATTTCCCGGCGGGCGCGGCGGCGCAGCTCGGTAATGTTAGGGCAGGTTTCGATATGCACGACAAACCCTTTGCCCGGAGTCATGTGGCCGACAATTTGATCACCGGGCACCGGTCCGCAGCAGCGTCCGTAGTTGATGACCAGACCATCACCCCCACGGATGGAAACCGGCCCACCACCTTCAACGGTGACCGCCTCATAGTCCGGGTTGTCTGCGGCCAATAGTTTTTGTGCCGCAACATAGGCCATCAGATCACCGTTGCCGATGGCGGCCAACAGTTCGTCCAGGCGGCGTACCCCAAGTTCTGTAAATACCCGCCGCAGACGGCGAAAGTCCAGGTCGTTGATAGAGGTATTGGCATTTCCCAGGGCGCGATTCAGCAGGCGCCGCCCCAGACTGATGGATTCGTTGTTTTGTTGTTGTTTTAACGCCAGGCGAATGGCTGAGCGGGCCCGGGAGGTGACCACAAAGGTAAGCCAGTCGGGATTGGGCCGCGCATCGTCAGCGGTAATAATCTCCACGGTTTGGCCACTTTGCAGTTGCAGGGAAAGGGGGGCCAGATTTCTGTCCACCCGGCAGGCCACACACCGGTTGCCGATATCCGTATGCACCACATAGGCAAAGTCCACCGGGCAGGCGCCCCGGGGCAGCTCAAGAATGTCTCCCTCGGGGGTAAAGACATAGACCTCGTCAGGGAAGAGGTCCAGCTTTAGACTTTCAATAAACTCCAGGGGGTTACCCGCCTGGCGTTGCAGCTCCAACAAATCCTGTACCCATTGCCGGGCACGCCGCTGGCTATGGTCGGTTTCACCCTCACCGGATTTGTACAGCCAATGTCCGGCAATGCCGTTTTCCGCTACCGCGTCCATCTGTTTGGTGCGTATTTGCACCTCGATGGGAATGCCATGCATCCCCACCAGGGAAGTATGCAGAGACTGATAACCATTCGCCTTGGGAATGGCGATATAGTCTTTGAAGCGGCCCGCCACCGGTTTGTACAAGTTGTGGACGGTGCCCAAGGTGCGATAACAGGCATCCACCTGATCCACCACAATGCGGAAGCCGAACACATCCATAATTTCGTGGAAAGATTTGTGTTGGGTCTTCATCTTGCGGTAGATCGAGTACGGGTTCTTTTCCCGGCTGAAAACAGAGGCGTTAATGCCGTCGCGGTTCAGGGCAGCCGTCAGGGTGCGCACAATTTCTTCCATGGGCTCCCGGCGGTTGCCGCGCGCAGCCTTGACGGCCCGTTCGATCCGGTCTGCCCGCAGGGGATGCAGGGCTTTAAAACCCAGCTCTTCCAGCTCGGTTTTCATGGTGTGCACCCCAAGGCGATTGGCGATGGGGGCATAAAAGTCCAGGGTTTCCCGCGCGATACGTTTGCGCTGGGCGTCGGACATGACCCCAATGGTGCGCATGTTGTGCAGCCGGTCCGCCATTTTGACCATGATGACCCGGATGTCCTTGGCCATGGCCATGGCCATTTTCTGAAAGTTCTCTGCCTGGGCCTCAGCACGAGAGGAGAAGATGTTGGTCAGTTTGGACACACCGTCAACAATTTCAGCCACGGGTTGGCCAAAACGGCGGCCCAGGGTGTCTTTACTGGTATCGGAGTCTTCAATCACATCGTGCAGCAGGGCGGCCATCAGGGTTTGATGGTCCATGCGCATCTCGGCCAGAATCAGGGCAACGGCGGTGGGATGGCTGATATAGGGATGGCCGGTGCGTCTAAACTGGCCGTCGTGGGCTTTGTCTGCGTATTGGTGGGCGCGCCGGACCTGCTTTATCTGCTCGTCGTTCAGGTAGGTCAGGCGTTTACTGAGCGAGTCAATGGTGGCGGGGGCAGCCACCCTGGTTTGTTTTGCGTGTTCGGCAAGCTGCCCGACAAAATAAGATTGTTTTGCAGGGGCTGGGTCCCTAGCTTCGCTTTTCATCTCCTAACCTGTCTTCCCGCAGCCCGCCACCCAGGCTGAAGCTTACTTCTACCTCTTCATCCTCGGTAGAGACCTCCTGGCTGTCAAGCATTTCGTGAGAGATCAGGCCTTCGGCAATTTCGCGAAGTGCAATGACAGTGGGTTTGTCGTTCTCTTCCGGGACAAGGGGGTCGTTGCCGAAGGTCCGTAAACCCCGGGCGCGCCGGGTGGCCAGCATAACCAGCTCAAAACGGTTATCTACGTGATCCAGGCAATCTTCTACAGTAATCCGCGCCATTTTGTACTCCGGGAAAAAATCAGCCGCGCAGTTTACCCGGCAGGGGGTGTGGTGACAAGCTGCGTTGCATCATGGGTGTCAGGGTCAGGCAAGTGCCATTAAATGGCGCTCTGGGAGTAAAAAGGTTATCCGCGAGCGTTTAAGGCGGCCCTTACCCAGCCGCTTTTTTCCACTTGCCGTTGGGTACTTAACCGCTGAGCCCGCACAACCGCCAACATATCCGCGAGTGCGGTGGCAAAATCATCGTTAACCACAATAAAGTGAAAGTCCCCCGCCTTGGACATATCCAACCGGGCTTCAGCCAGCCGGGCTTCGATGATCTCGGCACTGTCCTGGCCGCGGTTGTTCAGGCGTTCCGCCAGCGCCGCCTCGCTGGGCGGCAGGATAAAAATGGACAAGGCGTCGGTCACCAGACGGCGCACCTGGGCAGCCCCCTGCCAGTCAATTTCCAAAATCACATCCCGGCCGGCGGTGCGCAAATCCTGCACTTGTTGTTTGGCGGTGCCGTAGTGGTTGCCAAAAACCTCCGCGTGTTCCAGAAACGCCTCCTCATCGATCATCTGCTTAAATCGGGGGTATCGACAAAATGATAATTCACCCCGTCGGTTTCCCCCGGGCGCATGGGCCGTGTGGTGTGGGAAACGCTCACGACCAGCTGTGGGTCCTGGTCAAGGGCAGCGGCCACCAGGCTGGTTTTGCCGGCACCGGAGGGGGCAGACACCAGAATAAGCTGGCCGGGGGTTGGCTTAGCGGCGCTCATTCGATGTTCTGGACTTGTTCGCGAATCTGCTCAATCAACACTTTTAGATCGATGGCACGCTGAGAGGTTTCCGGAACCACAGCTTTTGCGCCCAGGGTATTGGCTTCGCGATTTAACTCTTGGGTCAGAAAATCCAGGCGGCGGCCGTGGGGGCCGGAGTTGTTAATGTGGCTGCGGGCTTCCTCGACATGAATAATTAACCGGTCCAGCTCCTCAGCTACATCCGCCTTTTGCGCCAGCAGGGCAATTTCCTGCTCCAGCCGCTCGGGTTCCACGTTTACTTCCAGATCCGCAAGGCGTAGCTGCAGCTTGTTTTTCTGTTGAGCCGGTAAATTTGCCGCAATGGGTTTAAGCTGGTTGGTAATTTGTTCAATCTTGTCCAGCCGGGAATCAATCGTATGATGTAACTGTTCCCCTTCCCGCTGACGCATCGATATTAAATCGCTTAGTGCCTGTTCAAATAAATCCTGGGCCGCGGCCAGCACCTCGGAATCATCAGCGGGGATATCATCCAGCACCCCCGGCCAGCGCAACAGGTCGGTGGGACTAACAGATCCGATATCCGGCGCATCCCGGCGCACCTGTTCGATGGCGGCCAGCAATTGCAGCAAAATCTCCCGGTTAATGGAAATGGCGCCACGCCCGCCGAGCTGCTCAATTTTCAAGGTACAATCCAGCTTGCCCCGTTTCAGGTGTTTGCGGGCCAGGTCGCGCAGAGGGTGTTCAATAGTGCGCAGGGCATCGGGCAGACGGAAATTAGTTTCCAAAAAACGGTGGTTGACTGACTTCAGCTCCCATACCAAATGGCGACCATTGTGGTCTGCGGTGGCCCGGGAGAAGGCGGTCATGCTGTACATCATGCTGGCTGACTTAAATCCTGGATGAGTAGGTATCGCTTCGCAAACACAAGACTTTTGCGAAACATGCCGTGCGATTCTAACCTGTCCCTCTATAATGTGCGCAAATTTTCAACCTAAGATAATCCAGGAGAATATATGCGTCCCAGTGGCCGAGAAGCGGATGAAATGCGTCCGGTGCGTTTCACCAAAGGTTTTACCAAACATGCCGCGGGCTCGGTTCTGGTTGAATTTGGCGATACCAAGGTACTGTGTACGGCTGCGGTGGAAGATTCGGTACCCGGGTTTTTGCGTGGTAAAGGTACCGGTTGGGTAACCGCAGAATATGGCATGTTGCCCGGCAGTACACATACCCGCAACGACCGTGAGGCAGCACGCGGCAAACAGAACGGCCGCACTGTGGAGATACAGCGGCTGATTGGGCGTTCTCTGCGCGCCATGGTAGACATGTCCGCCCTGGGAGAGCGTACCATTCGTGTAGACTGTGATGTTCTGCAGGCGGATGGCGGTACCCGCACCGCGTCCATAACCGGCGGTGCGGTAGCCTTGGCGGAAGCCATCGGTACGTTACCTGTTCAGGGTGCGTTCAAGGAATTTGTGGCATCTATATCGGTGGGTATCTATAAGGGTAATCCGGTTTTGGACTTGGACTACGCGGAAGACTCCAATGCGGAAACTGATATGAACGTGGTGCGCATGGGCTCCGGGGGTTTTATAGAAATACAGGGTACCGCTGAAGCTGCTCCCTTTACCGGCGAGGAACTGTCCAGCCTGATTGGCCTGGCGGAAAAAGGCACTGACGAACTGCTGGCACTTCAGCAGCAGGCGTTGGCACAATAATAAGCAACCCCGCGCAAGCCAGTTAAATAGGCACAGAAAACGCTGAAAACACAGAAAGACCAAAGGCAAACAACACAACCACACATCCATGACCAAAACATCAAAACAGGCTTTTATCGAATTTATGCTGGCTCAGAACGTCCTGCGATTTGGCGAGTTTACCCTCAACTCCGGTCGCATCAGCCCCTACTTTTTTAACCTGGGTGCTGTCAGTCAGGGCGCAGCCTTTGCTAAGCTCGGCGAAGCTTATGCAGAGGCCATTGTTGCGGCGGATTTGCAATTCGACGTGCTTTTTGGGCCGGCATACAAAGGTATTCCCATTGCGGTGGCCACGGCCATAGCCCTGGCCCAGCGCGGTGTGCATGTTGGTGTTGCTTATAACCGTAAAGAGGCCAAAGACCACGGTGAGGGTGGCAGTCTGGTTGGGGCGGAAGTTTCCGGGCGGGTGCTGATGATTGATGATGTGCTGACCTCGGGCAAGGCCATTCGCCAGGCGGTGAGCCTGGTGCGGGGTACCGGAGCCCGGATCGTCGGCGCGCTTATTGCCCTGGATCGTCAGGAACTCAGCGAGTCGGGTACAACCGCGGTGAGTGATCTGGCGCAACATTTGGACGCACCTGTGATCAGCATCGCAAATCTACAGGACGTTATCAGGTATCTTGAACAGGCCGGGGACAATGCAAACCCCACAACATTAGAGCAGGTGCGTGAATACCAGGCTGCGTATTGTTAAGTATAATTCGAACAGATGAAATCAGTTAGCGCAAAATTTAAATCCAGCCGATGCGGCTACGTGGCACATCTTGCGCAATGCCTGTTGGCGCTGGCGTTGGTATGGCCAATCCAGGCATCAGCGGTGGAGTTTTTTCGTTATAAGGATAAGACCGGTACTCTGGTATTGTCCCATACCATTCCAGCGGAACGGGTAAAGTACGGCTACGACATTGTGGATGAAAACAGTACCCTTATTCGCCGGGTAGACCCGCAATTAAGCGACGAGGCGTATCGCCAGAAAGTGGCTCGGGAAGAGGCCACGGCGGAGTGTGAAGCGGCGGTGCATCGGGTCAACAACCTGTATCAAACCCTGGAAGATATCCACTACGCTGAGGAGAAGCAGCTAGCCAGTATCGATACCTCAGTGGCCAACGCTCGAGCCAACCTCAATCATGTGCGTAACCAGCGTAAAGAACTCGAAGCTCAAGCGGCGCAAAGAGATATTGAAGGCAAAGCCATTCCCAATGCCTTGCTCGACAATATTGCCAGAGCGCGTTCCCAGGAAAAGAACCTGGGGGACGAGATTCAAGCACGCCTGGCGGAAAAGCTGGAACAGCGTATGCAATACCGCTACGACCGGCAGGTTTTTGAACTGCGCGACTGCAAAAGCGGCTTACCGGACCGCGGCCTGGCCGCCAACGGTTCTTAAACGCTGGACGTTACGCCTGATCAAATAAAGCCTGTTCCAGTACCGACCATTGAGCATCCCAATGTTGGGTGGGCAGGTCGTTAAAGTTGCTGCGCACAAATTGCCCAATGCGCCCCTCGGCAAAGCACAACAGCAAATTGGCATGGGCGTTGATTTGAATGGTGGGCATGGTGGTCAACTGAGCATTGTGTTCGCGCAGAATTTGCCGCAACTGGGTCTCCAGGCGATTCATCAGCTGGGCCATGCGCTGGCGCAGCCGTTCGGTTTCACCCTGTAAAATGTCGCCGACAAAAAGCCTGGCAAATCCGGGGTTGCGTTCGATAAAGCTCAGCAGCAAATACAATAGGTTACGGCAGCGGGCTGCTGCGGTCTGTTGTTCCTGCAGGATCATATTGATGCGCGTGAACAGTGTATCTTCAGCAAAGACGATCAGGCCTTCGATAATTTTGGCTTTGCTGGGAAAGTGTCTGTACAACGCTGCTTCGGATACCCCGACTTGCGCAGCCAGACTTGCGGTTGTGATCCGGTCTCCGGGGTTCGCCTGCAACATCAGGGCAAAAGCCTGCAGGATTTGTTGCTTGCGGTTAACCTTGGGTTCTTTCTTTGCCGGCGGTTTTTCCATCGGAAAATTAAACCCGGGACAAAATCTGCGTGCCCACCCCGGCGGTGGTAAATACCTCTAACAATAAGGCGTGGGGTACCCGGCCATCGATAATCTGCACACTGTTTACGCCTGCATTCACGGCATCCAGGGCGCACTGAACCTTGGGCAGCATACCCTCGGTAATCACCCCGGACTTAATCAAGTCTTCCACTTCCTGCTTCGACAGTTCACTGAGGGTATTACCCTCACCATCCAATATACCCGGGGTATTTGTCAGCAAGATCAACTTAGCCGCGCCAATGGCCTGGGCAACCTCACCCGCTACGATATCCGCGTTAATGTTATAAGACTCACCGTCGTTCCCTACACCAATCGGGGCAATCACCGGTATAAAGGCTGAATCGGTCAGGGTAGCCAGAATACTGGTGTCAATTTGAACGATCTCGCCGACATGGCCGATATCGATAATCTCGCTGGCGTGCAAGGCCGGATCCATGGCTAACTTGCGGGCCTGAATCAGGCGGCCGTCCTTGCCGGTGACCCCTACGGCGCGGCCCCCTTGAGTATTCAACAGCGCCACAATCTCCTGGTTGACCAGTCCGCCCAGTACCATCTGCACCACGTCCATGGTGGCAGAGTCGGTAACCCGCATGCCGTTAACAAATCTGGATTCGATATTCAGCTTGTCCAATAGCGAACCAATTTGTGGTCCGCCGCCGTGGACTATCACCGGATGAAGCCCCACCAGTTTCATCAGCACAACATCCCGGGCGAAGGACTGTTTTAAACTGTCATCGGTCATGGCATTGCCACCGTACTTGATGACAACGGTCTGGCCGTGAAACTGGCGGATATAGGGCAGCGCTTCGGACAGTACCCTGGCGGTGTTCATCGCTTCTTGTTCGTTCATGGAAGAGGTGTGCCTCAGGTGGGATTAATCAACGAAAGCTCAAGTCCGGTGCGATCTGGGTCAGTTGAGTCTGAAATTCATCTTGAATGCGGTCCAGGGCCGCCGGCCCGTCCGCCTCAAAGCGCAAGGACAGTACCGGGCTGGTATTGGATGGACGAATCAGCCCCCAGCCGTCAGCAAAATCCACCCGAATGCCGTCAATGGTGGTCAATGTGCCGTCGCCAAAGTCAGCTTGTTGTTCCAGGCGCTGCATGATTTTGAACTTTTCAGTCTCGGTGGTAGTGATTTTCAATTCAGGGGTGGTATAGGTCACCGGGTATTGAGCAAAAATCTCGTCCACCTCGCGCCCGTCAGCGCCGATAATTTCAACCAGTCTGGCGGCTGAGTACAAAGCATCGTCAAATCCGTACCAGCGTTCGGCAAAACAGATGTGGCCGCTGAACTCACCGCCCAGCAGCGCCCCGGTTTCTTTGATTTTTGCCTTAATATGGGAGTGGCCGGTTTTCCACATGATGGGGCGGCCACCCAGCTCGCTGATAATGTTGTTAAGGTGACGGCTGCATTTTACGTCGTAAATGATATCCGCCCCGGGATTCCGGCTGACAATGTCCTGGGCGAACAGCATAAGCAGTTTGTCAGGCCAGATGATTTCTCCGCGGTTGGTCACCACACCCACCCGGTCGCCGTCGCCGTCAAAGGCCAGACCTAAATCCGCGCCTTCCGCCTTGACCACAGTCATCAGGTCCTCCAGGTTTTCCGGCTCTGCCGGGTCCGGATGATGGTTGGGGAAATTACCGTCAACCTCACAATACAGGGGCACCACATCACAGCCCAGTTCGGTGAGCAGGCGCGGGGCAATTTTGCCGGCCACACCGTTGCCGCAATCCACAACCACCTTCAGAGGTTGTGCGACGGCCACGTCTTCCAGAATTTTATCGATATAGCTGTCGTCGAGTTCAACTTCTTCCAGATCACCCTCACCGTCGCTTAAGTTGTTATTCTGAATACGATCCAGCAACTGCAGAATGCGCCCCTCAGCCAGGGTGACGCCGCCGATCATCATTTTCAAACCGTTATATTCGGGTGGGTTGTGGCTGCCGGTGATCATAATGCCGGTGCCGGTATCCAGGGCATAGGTTGCGTAATACAACATTGGTGTGGGCACCTGGCCGATGGTGATTACGTCTGCGCCACCTTCGTTAAGTCCGCGGGTAAGACTGGCTTGCAGGGGCATGCTGGAGTGCCTGCCGTCCCAGCCGACACATACCCGTTTACAATTCTCGTTGAGAGCCTCAGCGGCAAAAGCCCGGCCAATCCAATAGACCACCTCTTCGGTCAGGTTTTGTGTGGTGATGCCGCGAATATCGTAAGCTCTGAAAATTCCCGGATCCAAATCAAGGCCCATGGCGGCGGGTGCTTCCTCTTCGCTGACCTCAATGCCAAAGTTGTCGTCACTGGCCGTGCGCCTGACCTCAAGAAAATCGTTGCTTGCGCTGGATGTTTTGCTCACGGTTGGCTCGACGGGCTTGTCCAGATCCGCCAGCAGGGGCTCTTCGTCTGCATCCTCCTCCGGGTCCGTTTCGGATGTGCGCTTTCGGTCCCGGGTCAGTGTGTCCACAGTATGCGCCACCTGTTCCACGGCAGATAAATTATAGTGCCCGGCAGGGGCACCCCGGCCGCGAAATGTCTTTTCGATAAAGTCGATCAGGGTGTGGGTATCTTCTCCCAGTTTTCGCGCGTAGCGCGAAAATCCAAGGATGATACCGCCCACCAAAACAATCCAACTCACGCCAAGGGGCATAAACAGTCCGGAGATGGCGCTGTCCCGGCTCAGGGCGTTATTCGACACCGCCAGGGACAGGCTCCAGTGGGGGGCAAAAAGTTGGGCGTCGATAGGTGGAGTAAGGTCACCGTCCCTGCCCCAGTCGATGACAACCGTGGATGGCGAACCGGAAAATTTCTGGTGCACCTTGAGTTTGCCCACATCCTCGTGGTGCGACAGCGGGTCGGTAAATATGGCTTTGTCGAATACTACAAACAGGACCCCGGCCACTAACCCCTGGGGGGTAATGGGTTCTGCAGCGTAAACATATTGTTGTTGATTCAGGCTGACCTCAGGACCGACAAACTCTCGGGTTTCTGCCCGTCGAATCAGATCCAGGGCAGCAAATGAGATGGGCACCGCCGAATTCAGGTCAACCTCAGCTTCTCCCTTGGGAATAATGTCTACCCGTTTAATGTAGGGGTGCTGGCTGGTAATTTGTTCAGCCAATATGGTGCGTTGTTCAGGGTTATTTGCCGTCAGGGCGGCAATAACGGTGGGTGATTGGGCAATGGCGCCCACCGCGTTACGCAGCTCTCCTATGCGTCCGTTCACCAATTGCACATACTGGTTAAGGAGCTTTTCCCGGTCCAGATCCCGGGTTGCCTGGGCCGGTTCAACAATAACCTGCCACCAGATCAGGCCGAAGGCGACCAGCAAACCCAGGCTGGCGACAATCGCGGCCAGACCTGCATGAATTAGAAACTCTCCAGAGCCACCAGTCGTCGACTTTTTGGGCTTCTGCCGCCTCGCTTTTTTTGCCACTGTGCGTCCAATCCTTATGCAACGGGCCTATTTTGTCATACTTGTGGGGTTTGTACCTGCTAACTGCTGGGCAAAAATTTGCGGAATTTGCTGGATTAAGTTGGTCGCCAGCTGTTGTTTGGATTGCCGGGGGAAAACCAGCTCGCCTTGGTCGTAAATTAGCGTAGCTGCGTTGCTTGGGCTGTTAAAGCCGATGCTGGGGTCAGATACATCGTTAAGCACAATGGCGTCCAGGCCCTTGCGCTTGCGTTTTTCCCGGGCGTGGGTGAGGGTATCATGGGTCTCTGCGGCAAATCCGATGATCAGGGCGGGGCGGTTGGCGGCTTTTGCCACCGATGCAATTATGTCCGGGTTTTCCGTCAGTTCGATGGTCAGCGCAGCCCCGCTTTTCCCGGAGCGTTTCATCTTTCTGTTCACCGGGTCCTTGGGCCGGTAATCAGCCACGGCGGCAACACCCACAAAAATATCCACGTCGGCCAGATGTTTATGAACTGCTTCATACATTTGTTGGGCAGTGGTCACATCTTCCCGGTGTATGGCCTGGGCGCAGGGGTCCACCCCGGGGCCCGCCACCAGGGTGACTTGGGCTCCCGCTTCCAGGGCAGCC
Organism: Pseudomonadales bacterium; assembly: GCA_028280225.1. Lineage (GTDB taxonomy): Bacteria > Pseudomonadota > Gammaproteobacteria > Pseudomonadales > Azotimanducaceae > UBA4421. The sequence goes on from JANQMF010000088.1 coordinate 32,625, forward strand.
TGTGCAACAGCCAGCCCTTGCAGACCGGAACTGTGGTTACTGATAAAACGCACGGGATCAATGGCTTCTACCGTGGGTCCTGTTGTTATAAGCACGTGCTGACCAGCCAGTATCCCCGGCGCCGGCTGACCCTCTGCGGTGGCGGAGTTGCCGAACAGGCTGTTCACCTGCTCGGCCAGCGTTTCGGGTTCGGTCATTCTGCCGGGACCAACATCGCCACAAGCCTGGTCACCGCTGTCCGGGCCGACAATTTCGTAACCTAAGTGAGCAAGTTGGGCCAGGTTGTTTTGTGTGGCGGGATGTTTGTACATCTGCTGGTTCATCGCCGGCGCAACCACTACCGGGGCGGGGGTTGCCAGACAAAGGGTTGTGAGCAAGTCACCGGCGCTGCCGTAGGCTAAGTTGGCCAGGGTATTTGCGGTTGCGGGCGCAATCAGCAACAGGTCCGCCCAGCGCGCCAGTTCAATATGTCCCATGGCCGCTTCAGCCTGTTCGTCCCAGGGGTCCTTGCGCACCGGCCGTCCGCTAACCGCCTGTAATGACAGGGGGGCCACAAACCGGTGGGCATTGGCGGTAAGCACAATTTCCACCTCCGCTCCTGCGGCGCGCAATATGCGCACAAGATTTGGGGTTTTATACGCAGCGATCCCTGAGGCAACACCCAATACAATGTGCCTTCCCTGCAGGTGTGGAAGGTATAGCGGTTCCTGGTTCTGGTTGGACATCTGCGCAGCCACCCTGAATTTATGTCAATGCTAAGGTTAACCCGAAATGCCTGATAGCTCATCTACCCTGTCACAGGATCCAGGCGAACAAAATCCGCGGAACTCTATTTCCCGCAGCCCCTCGGACAGTACTCGTGAACCTGGGTTGGCGCTGGCGTTTTGGCGGGCGGAAGATAAACCGCGAGAACGGCTGCTGGCCATGGGTGCCCATCAGGTGTCTTCTGCGGAACTATTGGCCATTCTGTTGGGCACCGGCAGCGCGGGCGAAGATGCTCTGGCGCTGGCCAGGCGGGTTCTGGCCGGTTACGGCACCCTGGATCGGCTGCTGGCTGCATCTACCACGGATCTGCTCACGGTTCGGGGGTTGGGATACGCCAAGGTGGCCCGGCTGAAAGCGTTGCACGAGCTGACCATGCGCCATGGTGAAGAACATATGGTGGCGGATCAGGTGTTCAGCGATGTCAGCAAGGTTGCGCGTTACATCCAGAGGCGAATTGGTTACCGGGACCGGGAGGTTTTTGGCTGTCTTTTTCTGGACACCCGTCATCGGATGCTGGCCTGGGAAGAGCTGTTTCTGGGTTCTGTGAACCGCGCCCATGTCTATGCACGTGAGGTCCTGCGCCGGGGTTTGGCGCTAAATGCGGCTGCTGTGATATTTGGCCACAATCACCCCTCGGGTGTTGCGGAACCCAGCCAGGCGGACCTGCAACTTACCGCTGATTTAAAGGGACTGTTACGGCGAGTGGACGTTGAGGTGTTGGACCATATTGTGGTTTCAGCGGGTACCACGGTTTCCATGGCGGCCCGCGGACTGTTGCCACGCTGACGTAGTGGATGGTTGGGGGCGGCGGGTCAGGATAGCGGTTGCCCCAGCCCCCCGGCTTTGGTATAAACGCGCCTCATTTTTTTGGGTGCAAGCAAATGTCACAGGTGTGCCAAATTACCGGCAAGCGGCCAATGGTAGGCAACAATGTCAGCCATGCGCAGAATAAAACAAAACGCCGTTTCCTGCCCAACCTGCACTACCATAGATTTTGGGTTGAATCGGAAAAGCGTTTTGTCAGGTTAAGAATTTCCTCCCAGGGGATGCGTATTATTGACAAAAAAGGCATAGATACCGTGTTGGCGGAATTACGCGCAAAAGGCCAAAAAGTATAAACCTTAGCAACAGGTTCAGTTATGAGAGAAAAGATTAAGTTAGTTTCCAGTGCGGGCACGGGTCACTACTACACCACGGATAAAAATAAGCGCAACACGCCGGACAAAATGGAAATGAAAAAGTACGACCCGGTGGTTCGCAAACACGTGATTTACACGGAAGCCAAAATCAAGTAACGCACCCCACGCTCGGTTGTGCCTGAGCTGCCCGAAGTAGAAACCACCCGCAGAGGCATCGAACCCTGGGTGGTGGACCAGACCATTGCTGCTTGGCGCATACGCAATCCCAACCTGCGCTGGCCGGTTGAAATCCCCCCTGTCCTGAAACACCAGAGCGTGCAGGCGATTAACCGCCGGGGTAAGTACATTCTTTTGCAAACGGAACCCGGCACCCTGCTGATGCATTTGGGCATGTCCGGTAGTTTGCGGATTTTGCCGGAAGAGACACCACCGCTAAAACATGACCACGTCGATCTGGTCCTGGGCAGCGGCAACGTCCTGCGCCTTAACGATCCGCGCCGGTTCGGCAGTGTGCTCTACCAGGCCGGGGATGAGCCTAATCAACATCCGCTGCTGAAAAATCTGGGGGTTGAGCCGTTGGGTAATGAATTTAGTGGGCAATATCTGCACCGGGCGGCCCGGGGCCGCAAAGTGGCGGTTAAGAACTTCATTATGGACAGCAAGGTGGTTGTAGGGGTGGGCAATATTTACGCTGCGGAGAGCCTGTTTGCTGCGGGCATCCGGCCGGGTGTTGCGGCGGGCCGGGTGTCGCTTGGGGGGTATGAACGGCTTGCGGCAGAAATTGTTGCGGTTCTCGCCCGCTCGGTACAGCAAGGGGGCACAACCCTGCGGGACTTTGTCGGCTCCGACGGCAATCCCGGGTACTTTAAACAACAATTGAATGTTTATGGCCGCCAGAATCTGCCGTGCAGGGTGTGTGGCACCCGGCTAAAACTCAAGATATTGGGCCAGCGTAGTTCGGTCTATTGTCCAAATTGCCAAACCTCACAAGGATTTAGGCGGAACTAGTGTTAAAGTACATGATGCGTGATGCATTGACCGTTCGGGTGCGGAACAAATAACAGGAGACCACTTATGAACAAGGGAACTAACTTGTCTGAAACAGGCGTCCCCGGCAAGATGCGCCGGATTTTATCTTCGTCAGCTTGTGCCGCATTGGTTATTACTTCAACCCTGTCGGTCTCTACACCTGCCTTTGCTGCTCCCGAGGACGACCCTGGGGCATTCGAAATGACGGCTGATGCCCTGGTGGCACGTCCCTTTGGCTTGGCGCTGACTACGTTGGGTGCAGCAGCCTTTGTGGTCAGCCTGCCCTTCAGCGCCCTGGGTGGAAACGTAAAAGAAGCCGCGGATAACTTAGTAGTGGGCCCGGGTAAGGCCACCTTCGTTCGTTGTCTGGGTTGTAAAACGTCAGGGAAAGCACAAAAAGCGCGTGACTAACCGCCTGCTTGTCCGGCCGGCTGCGTATTGCCCGGATCTACTTACCCGATTTCAGTGCTTTTTCCACGGCGGGGTGGACAAATTGTGAAATATCACCCCCAAGGCTGGCGATCTCTCTGACCAGGGTAGACGAGATAAAGGAACAGTCCTTGGAAGTGGGCAAAAACACATAGTCGATGTTCTCATCCAGGGAGTGGTTCATTTCCGCCATTTGAAATTCATAGTCAAAGTCGGTCACCGTACGCAGGCCGCGTAAAATAAATCCGGTGCCCTTGGAGCGCACATAGTCCACCAGCAGGTTGTTGAATCCTTCAACGGATACCTTGTCACCGTACTCGGCCAGTACTTCTTTACACAGTTCAATACGATCCGCCAGATCGACCTTAGGGTCCTTTTGGGCTGAGGTTCCAATGGCCAGAACAACGTGATCAAAAAGATTAAGCGCCCTGCGCACCAAATCGGTATGGCCATTCGTTATGGGGTTAAACGACCCCGGATAAACCACAACCTTCATGATTTCCCCCTGCTTCTTATAGTTTTTGTTGCGGGCGACTCATATTACATCCCGCGTGTACTTCCCGCGTACCGGCTTCTGTCCGGTTGGTGTTGAGAGCGGGGATGGTATCCGCGCAAATAGTCAGCTGCAAGCCGGATATGGCAAACCGCGGGGCCAGCGGCTGGTTTATCGGGTGCCGGTGCGCGCAAATCCGGGTACAAAACGAAGGCTAGCCGGTGCCTAGTAACACGGCATGGCTGTCACCTGCCCGGGTGGTCCGCAGCACTTCCAGCTCAAAAGAGGTGGCCAGTTTTTGTATGTCCGTACCCTTGGGGGCTTCCAGATAGATGTAGCCGTTTGCCATCTGCCGTTGACGAATGATGCTCAGGACGGATTCCAGTAGCTGCGGCTGCCCATAAGGGGGATCAAGGAAAATAATGTCCCATGGTGGCGGGTTGATAGCGCCTTTTGCGCCACGGGTTAACCAGTTTTGAGCGTCAGTCTTAATCACCCCGCTGGGATTGTTTACACCCAGGGTGTTCAGGATTTGCCGCAGTGCGTTGACGGTGGCTGGATTGCGCTCCACCCAGGTACTGCAAGCCGCCCCCTGAGATAGCGCTTCCAGCCCCAGGACTCCGGTCCCGGCAAACAGGTCCAAACACCGGCTGCCTGCAAGATCTGCCCGCAGCCAATTGAACAAGGTTTCCCGGGTCCGGCCGGGGGTTGGGCGCAATGTGGCATTGCCGGTGATGTTCAGCTTTCTTCCTTTCCACTTACCACCGATAATACGCACCTGAACTGTTGTGCCTTTTTTGTTAACCAACTTTTGCGGGCCTTTTTCCAGGCCGTCCGGCCGAAATCCAATGCCGGACATTATAGGCATTTGCGCCGGATAGGGATGGTTAATCGGCCCAACGGGATGGAAATTATCAACTACAGATCGAAGACAAACTTTTATGAGTGACGGCGAAGAAGATAATTCGCAGAAGGGTGGCGGGTTATGGAAACGGCTGCGCAGCGGGTTGAAGAAAACCCGCAGCCAGTTGGCAACGGGTGTGGGCAATCTCATCCTGGGTGAGCGGGAAATTGACGAAACCGTCCTGGAGGATCTGGAAACCGCGCTATTGCTGACCGATGTGGGGGTGGATACCACTACCGCCATTATGGAAGATCTGGCCCCCCGGGTAGAACGCCGGGAATTGAACAACACCCGAGCATTACACGGCGCCCTGGCCACTCTGCTGTCCGCCAAGCTGCAACCCTTGCAGCAGCCGTTGCGGCTGGAACAGGATCCAGCAGCGGACAAGCCGCACATAATCTTTTTTGTCGGTGTAAATGGGGTCGGCAAAACCACCACCATAGGCAAGCTGGCAAAGCAGCTTCAGCAGGAAAAAAAGTCGGTCATGCTGGCTGCCGGGGATACCTTCAGGGCGGCTGCTGTTGAGCAACTGCAAGCGTGGGGAGAACGTAACGATGTTCCGGTGGTGGCTCAGCCCCAAGGTTCCGATAGCGCCTCGGTGGTATTTGATGCGGTTCAATCCGCCCAGGCCCGCGGGGTTGATGTTTTGTTGGTGGATACCGCCGGGCGGTTGCAAGACAAAACCCAACTTATGGATGAGCTGAAAAAGGTCCACCGGGTAGTCCAGCGATTGGATAATACCGCCCCCCACGAGGTCATCCTGGTTCTGGATGGCGGGGTGGGTCAAAATGCCTTGAGCCAGGTCAGGTTGTTTCACGAAGCGGTGGCGGTATCGGGTTTGGTCATTACCAAATTAGACGGCAGTGCCAAGGCCGGGGTGCTTTTTGCCATTGCGGCATTGCCCGAGGTTAAACTGCCGGTCCACTACATTGGTGTGGGGGAGGCGATTGACGACCTGCGCCGCTTTTCAGCAGACGACTTTGTTGAGGCTTTGTTGGCGCCAAATGATTCCGCGGACGAAGAATAATCTGGAGACAAAGCGGCGGGATGAATAAGCCAGAGCACCCGGCGGACAGGTAAGTTATGGGCCATATCGAGCTGAACCACGTTACCAAACGTTTCGACAATGGGCACGAAGCCCTCAGTGATGTTTCCGTGGAATTTGCCGAGGGTTCCATGACGTTTCTAACGGGACACTCAGGTGCGGGCAAAAGTACGTTTCTTAAATTATTGCTTGGGGCGGACATTCCCACCCGGGGGCGCGTTCTGGTGAATGGAGTAAATATTGGCGCCATGTCCCAGCGCCGGCTGCCTTATTACCGGCAAAATCTGGGGGTGGTCTTTCAGGACCATCACCTGCTCAGCCAGCGGACGGTGTTCGAAAACGTGGCCTTGCCTTTGAGGGTTATGGGCATGCGTGGCCGCGAAATTGCCCGACGGGTGCGCGCCTCTCTGACACGTGTGGAACTGTTAGGTAAGGAACATCTTTTTCCCAGGCACCTGTCCACAGGCGAACAACAGCGGGTGGGCATCGCCCGGGCGGTGGTTACCCGGCCAAAAATTCTGTTGGCGGATGAGCCGACAGGTAATCTGGATCCGGATCTGTCCCGGCATATCATGGATTTGTTTTCGCGGTTTAATCAGGTGGGTTCAACGGTCATTGTCGCCAGCCATGATGTCAGCTTGATTGAAGAAATGGGCATGCGCATTCTTCATCTGGAGCAGGGGCGGGTGGTCAGCGACCAACCGGGGCTTAATCAACAAGCCCATGATCCTGCCCCGGATCAGACGGACGTTGAGGAGACTTAAGATCGCAAAAGAAGGGTCAAATCCTTGGGTGGTCAGTCGCTTCAAATGGCTGGGATGGTTGCGGGATCATGGGCGCATTGCCGTTGAGTCATTGCACTATATCAGTTCCCGGCTGGGCACCAGCTTTCTGGTTTGGTTGCTGGTTGGGATTGCCCTGGCGCTTCCCGCAGGCTTGTGGATATTGCAGGTGAACATGGCGGAAATGTCCGCGGATTGGCAAGGCCGGCCGGGTTTAAGTGTGTACTTCAAAATGCAAACCGCCAATTCACAAGTTCAGGATGCGGCTGTCTTACTAGGCAGGCAGGACATAATTGATGAGGTGGTGACCACGAGTGCGGAAGAAGCGTTAGAAGAGTTTAAATCGTATAGCGGCTTAACCGGTGGCGAAGGTGGCCTGGGTGATGCGCTGACACTGCTGGACAAAAACCCGTTACCGGCCTCCCTGCGGGCTTACTTTGTGCCCGGGGCAGCCATTGGGGAAGTGGAACACCTGATCAACCTGGCCCAGCGCCAGCCTGGAGTAGCTGAGGTGGTGGTGGAAAAAACCTGGCTGGAGCGTTTGCATGAACTTTCCAGAGTGGTCAGCCGGCTGGGAGCGATATTGGGTGTACTGTTTGGCCTGGGCGCCATTCTGGTCACCGCGTCCTCGGTACGCCTGGCCATCGAAGGCCGGCTGGATGAATTGCGTGTCCTTAAGATGGTCGGGGCAACCCAGGGCCAGGTACGGAGGCCGTTTTTGTATTTTGGTGCCCTTTACGGCTTTGGCGGTGGGGTAATTGCAGCGATGTTGATATCGGTCACGCTGGTAGTCATTGAACCTCCGTTACAATCTCTTTTGGGCAGTTATCAAAGAGAGTTGAATTTGGCGGGCTTTGACCCCATATTCCTGCTGGTTTTACTGGGGTTGGGCAGCGTCTTGGGTATTGTGGGTGCAATCCTGGCCGTTCGCCAACGTCTCAAGGACCTGGAAATCTTTTAAAAACAAAGATTTAGACCAAATTTGGGGAACTTTATTTGCGATTAGCAGACTCATAAAGAGAGTGCTAGAATAGCTTTAATAGTGTTACCGGAGGTATCACATGGCGACAAATACAGCGACAAATTTGATGGCAATGCCAAGCCTGGCCCCGGGGCGTGACCTGGATGCTTATCTGAATACCATTAGTGCCTTTCCCGTATTGTCTGCGGAAGAAGAACGGGCGCTGGCTGAGCGGTTTTATCACGAGGATGATCTGGATGCCGCCCGTGAACTGGTGCTGTGTCATCTGCGTTTTGTGGTCCATCTGGCTCGGTCCTACCAGGGGTATGGCCTGGCCCAGGCGGATTTGATTCAAGAAGGCAACGTGGGTTTGATGAAGGCGGTTAAGCGTTTTGATCCCAGTGTCGGTGTACGTCTGGTTTCTTTTGCCGTGCATTGGATCAAGGCGGAAATGCACGAATACATTCTGCGTAACTGGCGCATTGTTAAAGTGGCCACCACCAAGGCCCAGCGCAAATTGTTTTTTAACCTGCGCAGCGCCAAAAAGAGGCTCAGCTGGTTAAATCAGGCTGAGACCAAGGCCATAGCTGATGAATTGGGTGTCTCCACCAAGGAAGTCACCCGCATGGAGGGCAGACTGTCCGCCAGCGATATGGCTTTTGACGGTTATGATGCAGATGATGAACAATCCGGCGGAACGGCACCCGCCTATTTCCTGGCTTCTTCGGCCCAGGACCCGGCTGATATCGTTGCTGATGAGTCAGACCAGGCAGAAAGCAGCCAACGTCTTGCCGCCGGATTCGGTGAATTAGACGACCGCAGCCGGGACATTATTCAGCGGCGTTGGTTGGTGGATGAAAAGGCCACCCTGCAGGAACTGGCTGAAGAATATGGTGTTTCGGCTGAAAGAATTCGTCAGCTTGAAAAGAACGCCATGAAAAAACTCAAAAAGGCTGTTGCCGCATAACCACTCCTGGCCGGTGCAAGTTGATCCGGGTACGATAGTCGCTATCTGACGATAGCGACCAAGCCCCAATCCGTCTCCTTATACAAATACCGGATCCTACATGACCCACCGTACAATTATTCTTGCTGGCGTATTTTATGCAGGCGCAGGGGTGGTGCTGGGTGCCTGGGGGGCCCACGGTCTGGCGCAGGTGATTGGCAACGATCCCGGCAAACTGTCTACCTGGGATACCGGCGTGTTGTATCAGCTGGTACATGGTCTGGCCTTATTGGCCTTGGGTATTTGGGGGCAATTGTTAAACAGCCAGAACCAGGGTTCAGCCTGGCTTGGCCGCGCCGCCGGCAGCATCGCCGCTGGCGTACTGTTGTTCAGCGGCAGCCTGTACGTTCTGGTATTGGGGGGGCCGTCGTGGCTGGGGCCGGTGACGCCATTGGGTGGTTTGTTATTAATTGGCGGATGGCTATGTGCCGGACTGGCTGCCTTGAAGCTTAATGACCTTTGATCAATTCAGCTATATTCGGCGTCGCGGCCGCATGACCAAGTCTCAGGCCCGGGGGATGCAGGTTGAAGTTGACCGGTATCGAGTTGAACTGCAAGACATTGCAGCCCGGGTATCAGCAGCGGATACAGTTGGGGTTGAAATTGGTTTTGGCATGGGCCACAACCTGATCGACTGGGGGGTGGATTGCCCCACATGGCAACTGTTTGGTATTGAACTGTATCAGCCGGGAATTGGCTCACTGGCGGACAACCTGCAAAAAACAGGGGTTGGTAATGTACATGTCATTCAACACCCGGCGCAGATTGCCCTGGAATACTTTCCGCCCCACAGCGTTAAAGAAGTCAGGGTCTTTTTCCCGGACCCCTGGCCCAAAAAGCGTCATTGGCGCCGGCGCCTGATACAACCTGAATTTTTGGAACTGCTGGCCCGGGTCCTTCAGGCTGAGGGTCTGGTACGCCTGGCCACGGATTGGCAACCCTACGCGGAATGGATGCGCGAATGTTTTTCCAATAGCAGCGCCTTTATCAATGTGTTTGACGAGGTCCGCCCGGCAGGTCAGGGGGCTAAAGTTCGCAATGGCAGCGAAGCGGTACGGGATGCCACAAAATTTGAACAACGTGGCGAGCGTCTGGGGCACGATACTTGTGATCTGGTTTACTGTCGGACTACACAAACTCAGCAATAACACTGTCCAGAAAACGCAAACCCCGGAGGGTGGTTGCGCATTGATCCGGGCGTACCAGTCCCTTATCCACCAGTGCCTGCCACTGAGGTTCAATTGCCGCCCAGGGTATGTGGGTTTTTGCCAACAGCGTGGCTTTAGGTACCCCCGCCACCAGTCTTAGTGCATTCAACATAAATTCCGCCACACGCTCATTCTCCTGCACGGGTGTACTTTGCGTATGTGTCGGCTTATCCAGATACACCCTGGGTTGATGGGCTTTTTGAGTGCGATAAACCCCCTGGGCGGTGGTGTATTTGCCGTGTGCACCGGCCCCTAAACCCATATAGTCACCAAACTCCCAGTAGTTGCGGTTGTGGCGGCACTGGCGGTCACCGGTTGCGAAAGCGGATACCTCATAACGGTGGTAACCCGCCTGTTCAAGCCGCATGAGACCTTCCCGTTCTATCGCCGCCTGGATGTCTTCGACAGGTAAAATAGGGGTGCGCCGGGCAAATTCTGTTTTTGCCTCAATGGTCAGCTGGTACCAGGAAATGTGCTCCGGTTGCAGATTTATGGCTTCGTCCAGATCAGCCAGGGCCTGGTCGACAGTCTGCTCCGGCAGGCCCCACATCAGATCCAGATTAATATTGTCAAAACCGCCATCCCGTGCGGCTGCAAATGCCTGGTGGGTTTCGGATGCATTATGGATACGCCCCAACACTTGGAGGTGCTGGTTGTTAAACGACTGGGCACCAATGGATAACCGGTTTATGCCCGCCTGACGAAAGTGTGCCAGGTGTTGATACTCAGTGGTCCCGGGGTTTGCCTCCATGGTGACTTCAGCGCCGGCCTTTAGTGGCGTATGGCGCAAGACATCATCCAGTAAATCCGCCGGACACAAACTGGGTGTGCCGCCGCCGATAAAAACACTGGCAAATGATTCAACCGGGTGGTTTTGGGCTTGGTGACGCCAATCCCGGACAAGTGCCTGGACATAGCTGAGGAAATCAGAGTCATCTTTCAGCGGGTGAGAATTAAAATCGCAGTAAGGGCACTTGCGAACGCACCAGGGGAGGTGCACATACAACCCGGGATCAGCCAGCATCCGTCAGCCCGGCTGAATCAATGGCGGTGTCTGAAATTGCAACATGCGGGACAACAAACTGGCGCTGGCCTGGCCCCGGTGGCTGCGCTTGTTTTTTTCCGCGGGGTCTAATTCCGCGGAGGTTTGACTGAGACCCTCAACCAAAAACAAAGGATCATATCCAAATCCCTGTGTGCCGCGGGGTGTGCGCAGGATGGAACCCTGCCAGATGCCGGTTGCGGTAATCGGGGTTGGATCCAGCCCATGCTGCATAAAAACCATGGCGCAAAAAAAGTAGGCCCTGCGATCTTCTACCTGATCCAGGCTGGCCAACAGTTTATTATTGTTGGCTGCATCATCCCCCTGGGTGCCGGCGTAACGGGCCGAATAGATGCCCGGGGCACCCTTTAGCGCGGGCACCACCAGACCGCTGTCGTCCGCAATGGCGGGTAACCCGGTGGCTTGCGCCACCGCCCTGGCTTTGATCAGTGCGTTTTCCAGAAAGGTCAAACCATCTTCCTCGGGACTGGCCACCTCATGCTCAGCCTGGCTTTCCAACTGCATGGCGGTATCGGCAAATAGGCTCTGCATTTCTCTCAGCTTGCCTGGGTTGCGGGTTGCTAAAACGATTCGCATTATTCTTCGAAGTACATTTTTTGCCGAAAATTGATGGTGCCTGTTTTGCCATCCGGCAACTTGATCTGCAATTCCACCTGGTGATATTCCTCGTTGCTGTGCCGGAGCAGGGCCAGATAGTAGATTGCCGGTCCTTCGGTGACCTCAGCAAATTCCAGTTGTTGGGGCTGGCCCATCAGGTTTTTGGCAAGGCCGGTGACCTGTGCCGGTACCGGATCCAGACTGCCGTCCAGCACAGAAACATTGACCAGGGCTCGGTTTTTGCCCCGCAACAGATTGTACTTTTGCGCAACCTGGGGTTGGAGGAAGGTGGTGGGCACAATAATGTAGTGGACCTGGTAGTCGCCAAACTGTTTGTACTGTTCCGCCCAGCCCGGGAGACTGCCGAACAGGGCCAGGCAGCCGGCAAGCATGCCCAGTGCCCTACGCATGGCCGGTTCGGCCCAAGCGGTAGAAGGCAATGGGTCCCAGTAAATTGGGCAGCCAGTTGGCAAAGGGCCGCTCGGTATAACGCTGATCCACCACCCGCCGTTCGATAATGCGCAACCTAAGATCCGTGCAGAGCTGCTCAAAGTCCTTGAAGGTACAAAGGTGAATATTTGGCGTGTCAAACCAGCTGTGGGGGATGTGTTTCGACACGGGCATACGGCCCAGGGTTGCCAGTTGCAGGCGGCAGCGCCAGTGGCCAAAATTTGGGAAGGTCACAATACACTCCTCCCCAATGCGCAACATTTCTTTCAGAAGATGATCTGGTGCGCGTACGGATTGCAGGGTCTCCGTCATCACCACCATGTCAAAACTATTGTTTTCGAAGTTGGCTAAACCCTCATCCAGGTTTTGCTCAATGACATTCACGCCCTTGGCCATACAGATGCGGATGTTGTCTTCGTCAACGTCCAGCCCGTATCCATTCACGCGCTTGTTTGTTTGCAGGTGGGCTAACAGATCACCTTCACCGCAACCCAGATCCAGCACACGTGCCTCGGGCAGAATCAAATCGGCGATCACCGCCAGATCCGGCCTTAGCTCACTCACCAACCACCTCCTGGGCAACCCGGCGCAAATAGGCTTGCAGCACCTTGGTATACCGGTCGATAGGCAGCAAAAATGAGTCGTGGCCGTGATCAGATTGAATTACGGCTGAAGCCACGTTTTTTCCCGCTGCCATCAGCGCGTCAACAATCTCCTTTGAGCGTTCAACGGCGAACCGCCAGTCGCTGGTAAATGAAACCACCAGGAATTTTGCTGACGCCTTGGATACGGCTTCGACCAAATTATCGTTTGCATCTCTGGCGGGATCAAAATAGTCGAGAGCGCGGGTCATCAGCATGTAAGTATTGGCGTCAAAGCTTTGGGAAAAGGAGCGTCCCTGGTGATGTAAATAGCTTTCTACCTGAAATTCCACGTCTGCGCCCCGCCCCAGGTCACCTGATTTCAACTCCCGGCCAAACTTTTCCCGCATGCCGTCATCAGACAAGTACGTCACGTGTCCGATCATTCGCGCAAGCATAAGCCCCTTGTCGGGAATTTTGTCCTCTGTCGCATAGTGCCCGGCAAAGAAATTGGGATCGGAGGCAATGGCCTGGCGGGCAATTTCGTTAAACGCAATATTCTGGGCCGACAATTTTGCCGCGCAGGCGATCAAAACCGCGGCGTGCAAACGCTGTGGATAGTCAATTGACCATTGCAGGGCCTGCATGCCGCCAAGGCTGCCGCCGATGATTGCGGCAAACTTCTCAATACCCAGGGCGTCAGCCAAGTGGACTTGGCTGTTGACCCAATCCTTAACCACAACGTTGGGAAATTCGGGGCCGTAGGGTTTGCCGGTGTCCGGGTTTATTGATCTTGGGCCGGTGCTGCCGTGGCAGCCCCCCAGGTTGTTCAGGCTGACCACAAAAAATATATTGGTATCTATGGGTTTGCCGGGACCTATACAATTGTCCCACCAGCCGGGTTTAGCCTCTGCTGTGTCGTGGAACCCGGCTGCGTGATGATGGCCGGATAAGGCATGGCAGATCAAAATGGCATTTGTTTTTGCCGCATTTAACGTGCCATAGGTTTCGTAGATGAGTTCGTAACCGGGCAGGGTAACCCCGCACTGTAAGGTCAGCGGTTTGTCGTGCCGGTAAACTTGCGGCACCACCACGCCCACGGAGTTGTCTTGTTGGCTGTGGGGCGGATTTGCAGGGCGGCTCTGCGGCATATGGCTACAACCCTGGGATCATCTGGCGAATCATATTTTCGACCAGATAGATACCCAACAAAAATACCAGGGGTGATAAGTCCAAGGGTCCCAGGCTTGGCATAATCCGCCGGATAGGTCCCAGCAGGGGTTCTAAAAGCTGTTGTAATAGTTGCAGGATCGGATGGACGTTACCCGGGGCCAGGAAGCTCGCAATAATGACAATAAACAGCGTGAATTTATAAAACTGGGTCAGTACCAGGAGCATCTTGACCAGACCCATCCACATGATGATGGGAATTGAGCCCCCCAGTTGCCCGCTGGTGACATAAACCACAGCGGCTATGTTGATCACGCCAATCAGCCACGCCACGAATATGGAAGCGAAATCGAGATTTGCAAAAGGCTTAAGGACCGCGCGCAAAGGTTTGCAAAGCGGGTCCGTACCCTTGACGACCGCCTGGCTGATCGGATTATAGAAATCGGCTTGGCTCGCCTGTAGTAAAAAGCGCACCAAAAACAGCATACATGCCAGGTGGAAAACAAATTCTATGATTATATTGAGTGAACTCACCATCTTAACGACCAAACTCCTCAGCTAACTCGCCAGCCCTTTGCTCTGCGGCAACCACAGCCTGGGCAATTGTATCCGGCAGGCCTGCTGCTTGCATAACCGCCAGGGCGGCAGCGGTGGTGCCCCCGGGAGAAGTTACGTTTTCCCGTAACACACTGGGTGAATCGTCACTCTGCCGGGCCATCAGCGCAGCGCCATAAGCGGTTTGTAACGTCAGCCGGGTGGCGGTGGCGGTACTCAGGCCCAATTGTTGTCCCGCGGATACCATGGCTTCCATCAGCAAAAAGAAGTAGGCGGGACCGCTGCCTGATACGGCGGTGACCGCATCCAGGGCGGCCTCATTGTCCACCCACAGTGTGTCCCCGGCAGCGGATAAAATTTCGGTGGCGGCGTCCAGATGAGGTTGCTGGCAGGCGGCGTTGGCGTAAAGGGCAGTGATTCCGGCACCCAGCAGGGCCGGTGTATTGGGCATACAGCGGATCAGGGGCTGAGTCTGACCGGTCCAACTTGTCAGGCTGTCTAGATTGATCCCTGCGGCGATGGAAATGACCAGGTGTTTTGGGGTGAGCT
>JANQMF010000135.1 GCA_028280225.1 Pseudomonadales bacterium
GGCGGTGTGGGTATTGGTCAATGTCAGGATCAGGCCGCAAACCCCACCGATAACCAGCAGACTAAGCCACTGCCTGAGATGCATTGTCATGTTGGCGCCCGGGATTGGCCGGCGGCAACCTGCTGGTTATGCCAACGATTCATCAGTGGGGTTACACAGTTTGCCAGCAGCACGGCAAAGGCAATTCCGTCCGGATAACTGCCGTAACTGCGAATGGTGTAAATCAGGATACCCAGCACAACACCGGTCCAAAGCTGATGACGTAAATTTTTCGGCTGGCTGACCGGGTCCGTTGCCACAAAAAATGCCGCGGCAACCAAACCGCCGGAGGTTACGTGAAACCACCAGCCGCCCAAGCTGCTGGAGGAACCCTGGTCGGTGCCCACCAGCGCAGCGATAGCCAGGCCCAGGACAATACCCCCGGGCATACGCCAGTTAATGAGTTTGCCCCACAGTAAACTTGCCCCGCCTAACAAGAAGGCGTAGCTGACAATTTGTTGTTCAGCCAGGGTTTGTGCATATTGGTTTTCGAACTCCACTACCGTCAGTCCCTCGCGGTAACGAAATTCACTTAAGGGGGTTGCGCCGGTCAGGGCGTCAGTTTGTGTGGCTGTATCCGCCAGCGCCGGCCAGACAGCCAATCCCTCGGGAAAGCTGACCAGTACCACGGCGTAACCCACCATGGCGGGGTTAAACAGATTGTTGCCCAAACCGCCGTAAGCGTGTTTTGCCAGCCCAATGGCGGCCAGGGCGGCCACGGCCAGGATGAATAACGCGGTGGTGGGGGGCAGACAAATGGCCATCAGCCAGGCGGTGACCAGGGCGCTGCAGTCACCGAGTTCATGGCCCAAGGCCCGCAGGCTGCGTTGCCCCCTGAGAATCTGACAAAGGGCCTCGGCCACAACGCAGAACAGGCTTAACCAGAATACGTTCCACAACACCCCCGGGCCCCACACATAGGTCATGGCCAGGATCCCGGGTATCAGGGCCCCCAGAACCCACAGCATGATCTGGGGTGTGGTTAATCCCACCGGCGTTTTCCCGATCGATTTGCCTGCAAACGGGCTGCGCGTTTTTCGGCCGCGCCCGCGGACCGGTGCTGCACACGCTGCTGATGAACCTCGTGGCGGATTTTGAATTTCTGCCGCTCAGCGTCGGCTGCCAGGTCTGCTTGCACCGTTTGAATTTCGGCGCCGAAGATATCCGCCAGGGGAATGTTGCTGGGACAAACGCGGTCGCAAAGGCCACATTCCACACAGTTGAGCAAACCGCTTTGTGCAGCCTGGGTGGTTTGCCCGGTATGGACCTGCTGAAACAGGTCTGACACCGGCAGATTTACCGGGCATACACCATCACATTGGCCACATTGAATACAACCCCGCACGGGCCCGTTCCCAGGCTTGGGTATGTTTGTCACCAATAGAGGTTCGGGGTGCGTAAGCAGTTCTATACAATCCACGGGACAGGCGGGGATACAAAGTTCACAGCCGGTACAGTGATCCTGTAAAACCGTGTGCATCAGGCCCTGGGCACCCACAATGGCGTCCACCGGGCAAGGCGGCAAACACAGGGTACAGCCGATACAACGGGCCTCATCAATACGTACCGTTGCGGCGGCGGGTTTTAGCGGGGCAACCGTGGCATGGGTCTCACCCATCAGTGCCTTAAGCTGGTGATGGGTGTGTTCACCACCCGGGGGACAAAGATTAATGGGCGCGCTGCCCCCGGCAATGGCTTCAGCATAAGGCCGGCAGCCGGGGAAATTACACTGGGCACACTGGGTCTGCGGGAGCAGCGCATCAATGGCCTCTACCAGGGACTGCTGGTCCAGGGGGAAACGCTGTTGCAGCACCTGCCGCGCCAGGGCAAAGGTGAGTAATAACCCGGCCAGCAAAGCCGGTGCAACCCACACCCCACTCATCCGGCCAAGCCCTGAAAACCCATAAAGGCCAGGCTCATCAAGCCGGCGGTCAGCAGGGCCAGGGGTGTGCCCTGAAAAGCATCAGGCACATCCGGGTGATCCAGCACCTCGCGAATGGCGCCGAACAAGACCATTACCAGGGTAAAGCCGCCGGCCGCGCCGATGCTGAATATCAGGGTTTGTAACAATGTGAGCTGTTGATTAACCGCAAGCAGGGCCACCCCCAGCACGGCGCAATTGCTGGTGATCAGGGGCAGGTACAGCCCCAGAAGCTGATGCAGGACCGGGGATGTGGCGTGGATGTAGTACTGGATTAGTTGAACCAGACCGGCAATGACCACAATAAAGACAATTATGCGCAGAAATTGCAGGTCCAGGGGCACCAGAATCGCATGATACAACAGGTAGCTTGTAACCGAAGACAAAGCCAGCACAAAGGTGGTGGCCAGACCCGTGGCCAGGGCGGTATCGTAACTTTTAGTGATGCCCATAAAGGGGCATAAACCCAGAAATTGGGCCAGCACAAAGTTGTTGACCAGCAGTGCGCCAAATAACAGCAGCGCAAGATCAGTCATTGCGCTAGCTCACCAACATACCCGGCTCCGCGCCGCTGTCGGGTGAGAGGAGGAATATGTTACTGCCCCCGGGGCCTGCCGCCAGCACCATGCCCTCGGATACGCCAAAACGCATCTTGCGCGGGGCCAGGTTGGCCACCAGTACCGTCAGCCTGCCAACCAGGTCGGCAGGGTCATAAGCTTCGCGGATACCGGAAAAAACCCGCCGCTCGTGATCACCCACATCCAGGGTCAGCTGAAGCAGTTTGTCCGCCCCCTCCACAAGTTCTGCCTTAACAATTTTGGCCACACGCAGCTCCACCTTGGCAAAATCGTCAATGGTGATGAACTTGCCGTCACTTTCCTGATCCTGTGCGGGGCTGCTCTGTGCAGGCGCCTCTTCCCGGCTTTGTTCAACCAGCCGGTCCACATCCTTGCTCTGCATACGCTGCAGCATGGCTTTGAACTTGTTGATCGGTTGCCCCAGCAGGGGGGCTTGCGCCTCTGCCCAGGTCAGAGGTTCAACGTTTAAGAAGGCTTCGGTTTTTTCCGCCATTTGCGGCAGGATTGGCTTCAGATAGATGGCCAGCACCCGAAACAGGTTAATGGCCTGGGTACATACCAGATGCAGCAGCTCACGCTGGTCGGGATTTTTAACCATATTCCAGGGTTCGTGCCCGGCAATATATTGATTGGCCAGGTCCGCCAGCGCGGTAATTTCCCGCACCGCCTTGCCAAAATCGTCCGCTTCGTAGAGATCGGCTATGGCGGCTGATTTTTTGGTAAAGGTTTCCCATAGATCCATATTGTGGATATCAGCAGCCAACTTGCCGTCAAACTGTTTGTGGATAAATCCGGCGGTGCGGCTGGCGATGTTGACCACCTTGCCCACCAGATCCGAGTTGACCCGTTGGACAAAGTCCTCCAGATTAATATCAATATCGTCCACGGTGCCGTTTAACTTGGCGGCGTAGTAGTACCTGAGATATTGCGGATCCAGTTGCTTCAGATAGTCCGCGGCCATGATAAAGGTGCCCCTGGACTTGGACATTTTTGTGCCGTCCACGGTGATAAAGCCATGGGTGTGAATCCGGGTTGGCGTCCGATAGTCCGCCGCATGCAGTTGGGCCGGCCAGAACAGCGCATGGAAGTTAACGATATCCTTGCCGATGAAGTGGTGAACTTCGGCTGTGCTGTCCGGGGCCCAGAAGTCTTCAAAGACCACCTCGTTGTTGTGGCTGCAGTAGTTTTTGAAACTGGCCATGTAGCCGATGGGTGCGTCCATCCACACATAAAAGTACTTATCGGTTGTGCCGGGAATCAAAAAACCAAAATAAGGGGCGTCTCGGGATATATCCCAGGCACGCAAACCCTCTTCCAGCCATTCGGCCAGTTTGTTAGACACCTCGGGTTGTACCGCGTCGGTTCGGGTCCATTTTTTCAAAAAGTCGGTATATTGGGGCAGATCAAAAAAGTAGTGCTCCGAGGACTTCAACACCGGTTGGGCACCGGAATACACCGAACGCGGATTAACCAGCTCGGTGGCATTGTATGTGGCACCACATTTTTCGCAGTTGTCACCGTATTGATCCGGGGCGGAACACCGCGGGCAGTTGCCCACGACAAACCGATCCGCAAGAAACAGTTCTTTTTCCGGATCAAAGAGTTGTTCCACACTCTCCTTGAAAATCAGTCCCCGCTTATCCAGGCGCTGGTAGATCTGCTCGGCAAAAAAGCGGTTTTCCTCGGAGTGGGTGCTGTAATAGTTATCATAAGAAATACCGAAGCCACGAAAGTCTTCCAGGTGGGCTACGCGCATTTCATCAATCAACGCCTCCGGGGTGAGCCCTTCGGCTTCCGCGCGAATCATCGTGGCGGTGCCGTGGGCATCGTCAGCACAGACGTAAATAGCTTGATTCCCCCGCATGCGCTGAAAACGAACCCAGATATCCGTTTGAATGTGCTCCAGCATGTGCCCCAGGTGAATAGGGCCATTGGCATTGGGAAGGGCGCTGGTGACTAAAATTCTGCGGGCCATGAACTCTTGTCCGTTCCGGGGGGTGTTAAAAGGGCCGGTATAGTACAACTTGTCGCCCCCCCAACAAAGCGCAAAGGTAAATTCGTGTTTATACTAGCGCCGGGTTTTTTTGACTGTTCACATATGAAAATAGAAAAATTTATCGACCCCTTCCTGGGGCGTTCATGGGGGGATCTGGGCGCGCGGATCCTGTCCTCGGGCAAGCGGGTGTCGGTAACCCTGGGGTATCCCGCTGCGGGTTATGTCGACACTCTGACTGAACAGTTGCAAACCTTTTTGGGTACCACTGACCTTGAGCTAGAACTGCACTTTGCACCGCCCCGGGGACGGGGTTTTCAGCACGTTAAGCACATTATCGCCGTGGCCTCGGGCAAGGGTGGGGTAGGCAAAAGCACCACTGCGGTGAATCTGGCTCTGGCTCTGGATGCGGAAGGCGCCAAAGTGGGTTTGTTGGATGCTGATATTTACGGACCCAGCCAGGGCATGATGCTGGGTGTGGCCGAGGGGAGGCGGCCCACGGTGAAGGATGGCAAGTTTTTTGAGCCCATCCGGGCCCATGGGCTCAAGGCCATGTCCATGAGCTTTATGGTTACCGACAACACCCCCATGGTCTGGCGTGGCCCCATGGCGTCCGGTGCGCTGCAGCAGATTCTCACGCAAACCCTGTGGGAAGATCTGGACTATCTGCTGGTGGATATGCCCCCGGGTACCGGGGATATTCAGCTCACCCTGTCGCAAAAAGTGCCGGTTGCCGGGGCGGTCATTGTCACCACGCCCCAGGACATTGCCCTGCTCGACGCGGTCAAGGGGATTGAAATGTTTGCCAAGGTAGATATCCCGGTGTTGGGCATTGTGGAAAATATGAGCCTGCATCAGTGTCCCGAGTGTGGGCATATCAGCCATGTGTTCGGCGAAGGGGGTGGCGAACGGGTTGCCGGGCAATTAGGGGTGCCCCTGTTAGGCCAGTTACCCCTGGATATGAGCATCCGCGAACAGGCGGATGGCGGTACCCCAACGGTGCGGGCAGACCCCCAAAGCCCCATCAGCCAGATCTACCGGCAGGCGGCCCGGCATATGGCCGCGCGGCTGTGGGTGGGTGAACAGGCTGGCCCAACAATTTCTTTGGTAGACGATTAAGAGAGCAGTAAAATGACAATAAAGTCAGATCGATGGATTATTGAACAGGCGGCCAGGGGCATGATCGACCCGTTTGAGCCCGGGCAGGTGCGTCATCACCACGGCGACAAAGTCATTTCTTATGGTACCTCCAGTTATGGCTACGACGTCCGCTGTGCCCCCCAGTTTAAGGTGTTTACCAATATCCACTCTGCCACGGTAGACCCCAAGGCTTTTGATGAGCAGAGTTTTGTCGACATAGAAGGGAATGAGTGTGTGATCCCACCCAATTCTTTTGCCCTGGCCAGCACGGTGGAATACTTCCGCATTCCGGAAGATGTGCTGACCATCTGTCTGGGCAAGTCCACCTATGCCCGCTGTGGCATCATCGTTAATGTCACCCCCCTGGAACCCGAGTGGGAGGGGCATGTGACCCTGGAATTTTCCAATACCACCACACTGCCGGCAAAAATTTATGCTAACGAGGGGGTGGCGCAAATGTTGTTTTTCCAGTCCGACGAGCGCTGCCAAACCACCTACAAAGACAGGGGTGGAAAATATCAGGGCCAGACCGGGGTCACCCTGCCCAAGCCGTAACAGTTCACCTCTATCCGGTGGGTTGACGGAAGCCGGTTGGGGACAGCAGCGGACGACCCTGGGGCTGATGCGGTTAAGTATGCCGGATAAGAATATGCCCCGCGGGGATGTCGCGTTGTTCCCGGGTGTCCACAATGTGCCCAATGGCCACGGGAGATTCACCCAGGTTGTGCAGGGCTGCTTGAACGTCGTCAGCGGCATCTGCATCCACCACCAACAAAAAGCCCATGCCGCAGTTAAAAGTGGTGAGCATTTCCTGCTGGGTGATGTTGCCGGCTTGTTGCAGCCAGGAGAATATTTCCGGCCACCGCCAGCTATCCAGGTTGATCAGCGCCCCGTGATCGGCGTTGTTGATGATGCGTGGAATATTCTCGTAAAAACCACCGCCGGTGATGTGGACCATGCCCTTAATCTCGCTGCGGTAAGCTCCTTTCAGCAAGGTGAGGATGGTCTTGACGTAGATGCGGGTGGGGGCCAGCAAGTCGTCCAGCAGATCGGCGTTGGGCTCGATACCCTGTTGTTCGATCACCTTGCGTATCAGCGAGTAGCCATTGCTGTGAGGGCCGCTGCTGGGTAAGCCGATCAGCACCTGCCCCGGGGCAACCCCACCCCCGTCAATGACCTGATCCTTTTCCACCACGCCAACACAAAATCCGGCCAGGTCGTATTCACCTGCCTGATAGAAGCCGGGCATTTCCGCGGTTTCTCCACCGGCCAGAGAACAACCGGCAATTTCACAGCCCTTGGCAATACCCTTGATTACCCGTTCGGCAACGTCCAGCTCCAGTGCCCCGGTGGCGTAATAGTCCAAAAACAGGAACGGTTCGGCACCGGTGACCAGCACATCGTTGGCACACATGGCGACCAGGTCCTGACCCACCCCGTCGTGGCGCTGAAAATCAATTGCAAGTTTCAATTTTGTGCCCACCCCGTCGGTGCCGGAAACCAGCACCGGCTGGCTATAGCCGCCGGGGATTTCGGTCATGGCGGCAAAACCGCCGAGGTTGGACAGCATTTCCGGCCGATGGGTGGCTTTGCAAGCGCTGCTGATACGCGTCACAAGCGCAGCACCTGCTTCTATGTCAACACCGGCGTCCTTGTAGCTGAGCCGGGTGGCATCCTTTGAGGTCTGATCAGACAAGCAAGTGTCCCTGAGTGGCAAAAAAGCAGTTTAACACCGGTTGCCTAAAGCCGGTTAATCGCTTCCTCACTTGGTATAGAATTTGTTCCTAATAACTACAAAGAGTCCCTGTTAGCGTTATGAGGTCCCTATTGTTCTGCATCTGCCGGCCACACCCGGACCGGGAGCAACGGTTGGCTGTGCCCCGGGCAGCCTCCAAGGCCGGGGTCAGCGTA
Organism: Pseudomonadales bacterium; assembly: GCA_028280225.1. Taxonomy (GTDB): domain Bacteria; phylum Pseudomonadota; class Gammaproteobacteria; order Pseudomonadales; family Azotimanducaceae; genus UBA4421. The sequence goes on from JANQMF010000135.1 coordinate 7,583, forward strand.
ACCCTGGGTCTGTTCATGGGGGCAACGCTGTTGCTGACTTGGGCCAACGCGGGTCATGCCTTCACGACGGGACGCTGGCTGTACGAGGTGGAAATGCCGGTGGCCGCGCAAACGGCGGAAGAACGCCGGCGTGTTGCCGGGCAGGGCATATTACAGGTGCTCACCCGGCTGTCCGGTCTGGTTTCCATTCCCAGGAACGAAACGGTGCAGACGGCAATGGAAAACCCCGGCCGTTACTACAATGAATTTGTTTTCTTCGACCGGGAGGATGGCGAAGGCAAAAAACAACCGTATTTGCGCGTGGTTTATCAACCCGACGCCGTGCTGACCCTGGCGCGGGCCGCGCGGCTGCCCATCTGGTGGAACCGGCGGCCCCAGGTCATGTTGTGGGTGGTGAGCGAAGAACAGGGCCGCCGTGAGATTGTCGATTCCAATCACGGCGGCGAGCTGACACAAGCCCTGACTGAACACGCAGCCCTGCGCGGTTTACCGGTGATTTTGCCGATAATGGACCTGGACGACCGGCTGGCGGTAAGCGCCGGCGACATCTGGGGCCGGGTGACCAATACCCTGGATGATGCGGCCCAGCGGTATGCGGCTGATCTGGTTCTGGTCGGACGGATTCGCAGCCGGCAAGATGCGGACGGGCAGATGGTTTACCAGGGAGATTGGCAGGTGTGGTACGAAGGCCGGCCCATTGTCACCTCCGCCCAGCAAGCCAGCGCCCGGGAGATTGCGGCGGTGGGTATCGATGCCCTGGCGGACCGCTTAGCGGAACAATTTGCCGTGCTGCCCCGGGGCTTGCAGGTACGGGATTTTTCCATCAGCGGTTTAGAGGATGTCAGCGCTTATGCGGCATTGCTCAAATATCTGACTTCGTTAGACTTTATCGACCGGGTGAGTGTGCGTGGGGTGCTGGGTAACCACTTGTCCCTGCAAGTGCTCAGCCATGCTGAACCGGAACAATTGATGATGCTGTTAACTGCCGAGGGGCGGCTGGCCCCGGATGATGAGCACAACGGCCTGGGCACCGGATTGATCTGGCAGGGCTGACGTGCGGCACATCCCCAACATAATTACCGCCATACGGATCCTTCTGGTGTTGCCCACCAGTTGGCTATTGTGGCAGACAGCTTATCTGGACGCCTTTATCCTTATGGCCATTGCGGGCATATCCGATGCCTTTGATGGCTTTTTGGCGCGCCGGTTTCAATGGCAGAGCAAGCTGGGAGCTGCCATGGATCCGCTGGCCGATAAGCTGCTGGTGGCGGCTTTGTTTATTGTTTTTACCCTGCAGGGCCATATTCCCCTGTGGGTGGCTATCATTGTTCTGGTCCGGGATACCACCATCGTTGTGGGTGCCGGTGTATATAAACTGTTGTACGAAGAGGTTGAGATTGCCCCGACCTTTGTCAGCAAGGCCAATACAGCCATGCAAATTGTCATGCTGCTGCTGATGATGATCAGCTTGCTGCCCTGGCCCATGGTGGCGCCCATAGCCGGTCAGCTGGTTGATCCCTATTGTTTTTACATCCTGGCGGTGTTGGGGGTCAGTTCCGGTCTGGACTATGTCTTTACCTGGGGTTCAAAAGCATATCGTCAGGGCAAACAACGCAAGTTGTACAAACATGCTCCGGGCGCTTTCCGCAAACCTCAATCCTAGGTGCCAGCCATGCCGCGCACCGAC
>JANQMF010000198.1 GCA_028280225.1 Pseudomonadales bacterium
CCATGGCTGTGCGCATGCCCGACGAGGAATACCACAGCCTTAAGGCACACGTGGCCAGCCTGGATCCCAACGATGACAGCCACGCCGCCACGGTGTTGCGGGCACAAGTCTCAAGTTTTAAGGAATGGGGTGAAGCCAACGAACTGCGGCACAAATTGCGCTGGCAGTGGCACAGTTTTTTTACTCAGTACGACATCCTGTTGACCCCCATCATGGCAACCCCGGCCTTTGCCCACGATCACCGTAAATTCAGCGAACGTACCTTGCTGGTGGACAATAACGAACGCCCTTACTTTGAGCAGGTTTTCTGGGCAGGCCTGACCGGTCTGACCTATCTGCCCTCAACGGTAATTCCCACCGGACTCAACAGCCAGGGATTGCCGATCGGCATTCAGATTGTAGGACCGGAATATGCTGATTTGGTCACCATCGGTATTGCCGCGGAACTGGAACGGATGGGTTTTGGCTTTACCCCGCCGCCCGCTTACGTCAGCTAAACTGTGTCCGCGACCGCTGCCCAGGCACATCCCAATATTGCCTTAATCAAATACTGGGGGAAGCAGGACAAACCGGGAAACCTGCCCGCAACCCCCAACTTATCGATTACACTGGCGGAACTCACCACCCGCACCCGGGTGAGCAGTGCCGGCCGGGATGAATTGTGGCTTAACGGCAACCGGAAGGAAGACCCCAAGGTCAACGGTTTTCTTGCCGCGCTGCGCAAAAAATTTGCCGTTGAGCCGCTGAAAATCGAATCGGAAAACAACTTCCCCACCGGAGCGGGGCTGGCATCCTCAGCTTCAGGCTTTGCTGCGCTGATTACCGCCATTAACGAACATGCCCAACTTGGCCTCAACCGGGAACTGATGTCCGAGTGGGCAAGACGGGGTTCCGCTTCCGCCGCCCGCTCCCTGTTTTCGGGCTATGTTGCCCTGGTGCCGCCCATGTGGCGGGCACACCAGTTGGCACCGGCATCACATATGCCCTTAAACGTTGTAGTTGCCATCACCAACCGGCAAACAAAGAGCGTGTCCAGCACCCAGGGCATGGAGTACAGCCGCCTGACCTCACCTTATTACAGCGCCTGGCTGCGCGGAGGCCCTGACGACTTTGCCGCCGCAAGCAGCGCAATTAATCAACGTGACTTCGAAGCGCTGGCCCAAATCAGCGAGTTAAGCTGCCTGAAGATGCACAGCCTTATGCTGACAAGCAACCCAACGTTGTCTTACTGGAACCCCGCCACGGTGGCCTGTATGGATGCGGTCAGAGACCTGCGAAATCAAGGTTGTGCGGTATTTTTCACCATTGACGCAGGCCCACAGTTAAAGGCGGTCTGTTTACCCGAAGCCACCTCTCAGGTTGCCGCAACATTAAAAAATATTGTTGGCGATGAACAAGTGATTGTCTGCGGCATGGGTGATGCGGCAGGCCTTATTGAGCCGTGAAGATCAGCAGCCACGCACCGGGCAAAATTGTGCTGTGGGGAGAATATGCGGTGCTGGCCGGCGCCCCGGCCAGGGTTATGGCGGTAAACCGCCGGGCTGAAGTCAGTTTAAGCGTTGTTTCCGACAGCGGACACCGATTTTCCAGCCTGGGTTTCTTAACCCCGGGCGTTGACTTGCCGGGCAGCAACTACGTCGATACCCCGGTGACGGCCTTGTTTAACACCATTTGCAAACAGTGGGGATATGCAGACTATCCCATCCCCCTTGCACTGACCATGGATACCCGCGCCTTTTTCCAGGCGGGGGTAAACACCAAGCTGGGGCTCGGCTCATCCGCTGCCCTGTGCGTTGCCCTGTACCGGGCGATGAGTATTGCCCTGGACCGGGAAGCCAACCTCGCGGAAGCCATCCGGATACACAATACTTTTCAGAACAGCCGGGGCAGCGGCGTGGACGTGGCTGCCAGTTGGCACGGTGGTGTCATTCAATGCCAACAAGCCGCGGACACGTTATACGTTGAACCCGCCGGGGATAACGGCAAACTCCCGTGGCGGGCCGTATTTACCGGCACCAGCAGTTCAACACCCAGGCATATTCACAGTTTTAGCCACTGGCGCCGGCAGGCTGATACCCGGCCGCTCACCGGGCTTTGTCAGGCCAGCGAACAACTGTGTAAAGTTGTCAGCATGGAAAATCTGGCTGCTTATACCCACGCTTTGCAGGTTTTAGACCGGGCAGCGGAGTTAAATATTTTCACCCCACCACACCGGCAATTAGCTACAATCGCGCGCGATTTAGGGCTCGTTTACAAACCCTGCGGGGCTGGTGGCGGGGATATTGGTGTGGTATTCGCCGATCATGACGTTGACCCTGCTGTTTTTGACCGGTTTAACACCGGGGTGCTTAACCAGGGTTTGTATCCACTAGATTTGGAGGTTGCGCAGCATGGCGCAGAAACCGGAAGAGAATAATCCCGCCAGAACCTCGCGTATTGCAAATTTTTTTCGCATGAACGTGACCGAGCGCATTGCCGCCCTGGCTGACAACGGGTTGTTAACCGCGGCAGACGTAGCCTCCCTGGCCAATGCAAACCATCAGCTGCAGCTTAATGTAGCGGACAAGATGATCGAAAACGTGGTGGGTGTTTTTGGGCTCCCCATGGGGGTGGCGTTGAATTTCCTGATCAACAACCGCGACTATGTAGTACCTCTGGTGGTTGAGGAACCTTCCATTGTTGCCGGCTTATCCGGTGCTGCCCGGCTGGCCCGCCTGGCCGGCGGTTACCGGGCGACCGCCAGCGAACCCATCCTGATTGGGCAAGTACAGGCCGTGCTGGAACACAATCCCGAGGGTGCGAAGCAAGCCCTGCTGGACCAGCGTGAGGAAATTCTTGCCCTGGCGAACAGTTTGCACCCCAAAATGGTGGCCCGGGGAGGGGGTGCCCTGGACATCGAAGTGTATATACACCGGGCAAAAGAAGACGGGCGCCACATGGTGGTGATGCACCTGCTGGTGGATACCCGGGATGCCATGGGTGCCAATATGGTCAACTCCATGTGCGAGGGCGTGGCCTCCCTGGTCGAAACCGTAACCGGAGGCCAGGTCTTTCTACGCATTCTGTCCAATCTGACCGACCGCGCCATTACCACCGCTGAAGTACGCATCCCCACTGCCAACCTGGAGGGGAAGGGTTATCGGGGGGAACAGGTACGCGACGGCATTATTCTGGCCAGCGACTTAGCCTACGCCGACCCTTACCGGGCCGCCACCCACAACAAAGGCATTATGAACGGTGTGGACGCGGTCGCCATCGCCACCGGCAACGACTGGCGGGCCATAGAAGCTGCCGCCCATGCTTACGCCGCCCGGGATGGCCGTTACCGGGGTTTAACCCGTTGGCATCAGGACAGCAATGGTGACCTGCTGGGCAGGATAGACATTCCCCTAAAGGTAGGGACCGTCGGCGGCTCCCTGGAAACCAACCCGTCGGTGCGGATCAATCACCGTCTGCTGGGTTCTCCCAACGCCACAGAGCTGGCACAAGTGATGGGTGCTGTTGGTCTGGCACAAAATTTTGCTGCCCTGCGCGCCCTGGCCACCAACGGCATTCAGCAAAATCATATGAACTTACACGCCCGCAGCGTTGCCAGCACCGCCGGGGTACCCGAGGAGCTTTTTGACAGCGTCGTTGAAGGACTGATCGAATCCGGTGAAATCAAGGTTTGGAAAGCCCGGGAGCTGGCCAAAAATCTGGTCCGCAAGGTTGTGCAGCCGACCGCCCCGGAACGGCAGTCGGCCTGCGGAAAAATAATACTGTTAGGTGAACACGCTGTGGTTTACGGACGCCCCGCCATTGCCCTGCCCATTCCCCTGGCAGTTGAAGCCGCGGTGCGCAAAGAAGGCAAGGGAATCAATATAGTCATCCCCCGCTGGGGCCTTGAGCAGCAGGTCCACGCCAACAACCAGGGTTTAGCGGGCATTTTATCGAAGATTCTCAGTAATCTTGGCCTGGCTGACCAGCACATGACCATTGAGGTTTTTCCCCACGTACCCCGAGCCATGGGTTTAGGCGGCTCCTCCGCACTGGCCGTGGCGGTGTTGCGCGCCCTGGATGCGGCTTTTGATCTGGATTTGTCCAACGAGCGTATTAACACGCTGGCCTTTGCTTGTGAGCAAGCTGCTCATGGCACCCCTTCCGGGGTGGACAATACCGTGGCCACCTACGGCGCCCCACTGTGGTACCAGCGCCGGAATGAAGACCCGGATTTCACCCGCCTGAGTCTGGGACAGCCCCTGTCCCTGGTGGTGGGCATCACGGGTAAAGAAAGTCTCACGGCCCACACCGTGGCCCAGGTCAGACAAGCCTGGGAGGCCTCACCCAATCGCTATGATAGCCTGTTTGATCAAATTGCCAGCTTAACGGAATCAGCCAGGGGCGCAATTGAGGCAGGCCGCCTAAAGGAAATTGGTGAGCTGATGAATCTGTGTCACGGCTACTTGAACGCGCTGCAACTCTCCACCCCGGAGTTGGAGGAACTGATCCACATTGCACGGCAACATGGCGCCCTGGGCGCCAAGCTCACCGGCGGCGGGGGTGGCGGCTCCATGATTGCCCTGTGCCAGGATAACAGCCGTGAAATTCACGACGCCATGCTGCATGCCGGCTACCAGGCCCTGGAAGTGAATCTGACTTAAGCGAGGGGATCAGGTTGCACTAAAGCTGGGGCGGCTGGTGACCAGATTGTGCCAACGGTCCAGATTTGCCAAATCCGGCAAGGCCACCACCTTAACCTGACGCGCAAAATCCACCGCAATAGCCAGGGTAATGTCGGCAATACTGAATTGATCTCCCGCGATATATTCCGACTGCGCCAATTGATCATCAAACATGATCAGGTTTTTGGGCGCCCGTTCAGCGCAGACCCGCCCCCATTCTTCAACACAGGTTTCCCGGTCTTTAAAAAAGCCGGTAATGTTGCGGAACGCTCCAGCCACTTCCGCCATAAAGTTCAATTCCGCCCGGCGTTGCCACATCTCAATTTGAGCCGCGGCCAAGGGTGAATCGCCAAACAGATTAGGTTCGGGATACACACCTTCAAGGTAGCGGCAAATTGCCACGGACTCACCCAGGAAAGTGCCGTCATCCAGTTCCAGCACCGGTACGCGGCCGGCCGGGTTCTTCGCCAGATACTCAGCGCGGATATTTTCACCGCCCCGAATATCCACGCTGACACGTTCACAGTCGATATCTTTTTCAGCCATAAAGACATGCACCCGACGCGCATTGGGGCTTGGGGATTCGTGCAGTTTCATGGTCCTCTCCTTTGTTTTGGTTTTAGGGTTGTGTATCCGCCGGATCAGCCCGGTTATCCTCCTGTAAGGATAAGTGCCCGGTATCCGGGGCGGGTGGGACGGCTTTGTCTTCCATGGCGCCCAGTATGGCGCCTACCTCCGCCAGATCGAAATGGGCATCAATTTCAGCCACCACCACCTCCCGCGCCGCGGGGGTGCCCAGTTGGGTGCCTAATTCCGCCAGGGTCAAATGATCAACCTGCGGCTGTGCGGGTAACGGTTCAGCGCTTGGCGCACTGGCAGCAGAAGCTGAAGACAAACTCAGATGACTGGTGGGCACTTCCTTAACCTGGGGTTGGGGCCGCTCCGCCTCGGTGAGAATATCGGCACCCACCGGCAATAACTGCAACCCACCCGCCTGTGCATCCGGGGTGTCAGGGGTGTCCGGGGTGTCAGCGGAATCAGACGAATCCGGGGACACCGGACTGCGTGCCTCATCAGCCGTGACCGGCACCCCGGCCCGGCTGTCTGCCGGACTTGCAGGCCCGGGCGCGGCAGGCTGATCTTCCGCCAGGGTATCCCCCTCTACCGGCAACACCCGCAGCCGTGCACCGGCCTTGGCAAAAGCTTCCTGATAACGTACCGCCGTCGTTTTATCGGTGGACTTTTTCACCACCACCGCCTTGCCGGAGAACAAGACATCCATACGCGCATCATCCAGTTTCAACAGCGCGGTAAGCCGTTTCTTCACCACCGCCGCGTGCTGGCCTTCGTTGATTTCTCCGGAAAACACCAATCGATATTGATCGCTCATAGCCGGCGAGCCTAACACTTTCGCCGCGGCCGCCCAAGGACCCCAGCGGATATCGGTACGCTCTCCGCGGCGTTTAGGGCATTTAGATTGATCTGACCGCCCAGAAAGGCCAATATCCAAGAACTTGTACAACAGGAGATGGAGTCATGGGCACCGAGGCTAATGTTGTGGTCCTCCCCAAGGATACCGCCACCCTGCGTGTGGAAACCCTGAACCTGCCGGACCCCGGCCCCACCCAGGTGGTGATCAAGCAATATGCCTCGGGAATCTGTCATTCCCAGTTGCATTTGATGCATCGCCCCAGGGAAAATAATGTGGTGCTGGGCCACGAATCCACCGGCGTTGTGCTCAAAACCGGAAGCACGGTTTCTCACGTCAAAGAAGGGGATACTGTAATGGTCACCTGGGTCCCGCGTAATGCCCTTCAGGCTGACGCACCCCCGGTAAGGTGTAGCATTGAAACCAGCGACGGCATTGCCACTTCCGAAAACGTATTCACCTGGGCGGACCACACCATCTGTGATCAACAATATGTGGTTAAGGTAGACCCGCATATCAAAAAAGACGTCACCGCAATCATCGGCTGCGCGGTGATGACCGGGGCCGGTGCGGTGATCAACACTGCCC
>JANQMF010000003.1 GCA_028280225.1 Pseudomonadales bacterium
AAACGGCTTGCGGATAAAGTCCACCGCACCCCGGCGCATGGCTTCCACCGCCATGGGTATGTCGCCGTGGCCGGTGATAAATATGATGGGAATGGTGGCGCCAATCTCCACCAGCCGCTGCTGCAGTTCCAGGCCACTCATCCCGGGCATACGGATATCTAACACTAAACATCCGTGGTTAAGCTGCTCGTATTGAGCCAGAAATTCATCAGCACCGGCAAAGGTGGCATAGTCCACATCCACCGAGTCTAACAACATGCCTATGGAATCACGGACCGCCTCGTCGTCGTCGACAACATAAACTGTTCCTGCTTCACTCATCTTGATGTCCCAGGGGTATTTGAAAATAAAAACACGCGCCTGCCCCTTCGTTGTTGCGAAACGACAGTTCGCCCCCATGCTCCTCTATGATCGACCGGCAGATCGACAAACCCATCCCCATGCCGTCACTTTTGGTGGTGTGAAAGGCGGAAAAAATCATTGGGGCATCCTCAACGGCAACTCCCGGGCCACAATCCACCACCAATACCTGTGCACACGGTTGTCCCCCATCCTCCAACACTGTGGAGATCACCTTAATCTCCCGGCCATTAATACACTCAATTTCGTACATGGCATCAATGGCATTGCGGATCAGATTTAAACCCACCTGCTGAATCTGCACCGGGTCACAAAACACCATGGGGTTGCGCGGGGTCATGTCGTAGACCAGCTCCACCCCGTGTAAACGGGCATCCCCCACCACCAGGTGCTGCAAGTCCAACAGCAGGGCGTTTAAATCCACCACCTCGCGCTGACCACCGGCGTTTTGCACAAATCGCTGGATGCGCTCGATCACCGCACCGGCCCGCAGCGACTGATCGTTCAGCTTGCGTACTGCCTCCAAGACCTTGTCTGAATTCGGCTGGGGACGTTCCAACAAACGAATACACGCCTGGGCGTACATGGAGATAGCCGTCAGCGGCTGATTTATCTCATGGGCGATGCTGGCGGTCATTTCCCCCATGGTACTCAGCCGGCCCACCTGAGCCAGGTGGTCGCGCTGTTCCAGCAATATATCCTGGGCGTGTTTTTGTTCACTTAAGTCGCGAATAATGCCCACAAAGTACACCCCGTCTTCCGCCTGGATCTCGCTCACCGCCAGGTAAATGGGAAAGGTGCTGCCGTCTTTACGCTGGGCTACCAGTTCCCGGCCAATGCCGATAATGCCAGCGTCACCCCCCGCCATGTAACGCTCAACATACGCCTCGTGGGCAGACCGATACGGCTCGGGCATCAGCACCACCAGGGGTTGGCCCATAATCTGGCTTTCGGTATAGCCAAACATCTGTAACGCGGCTCGGTTAACGGTCAGTATCTGCCCCGCCGCATCGATGGTGACAATGGCGTCCACCACCGCATCCAGCACCACGTCAGCGTTGTCCACCAACCACTTTTGGCCTTGTATGTCCAAAACCTTAAGCCCGTTGGCCTGTGTTCAGACTGGCATTCACCCCAATTCCCATCAATTTTGCGCAAAAAAAGGACAATATCATGATTAAGGCCCCCGTTTTTGCCACTAGGTGATTTCCCTTAACGCCCACTTCGGTATCCCCCTATACCGAAAAACACCCCCCGGGCGCAGCATAGGACCATCGGATACGTAGACAAAGTAGACAAAAGGAAACGACTATGTGGCTGGAACATCCAAATAAAACCCTGACCGTTGCCGGCGCTGCCCTGTTTGTAGGCGCCGCCATCATTGTACTTGGGCTGACCACGCTGAACTGGCTGGTATAGACCTGGCTGATCTGGCTGAAATAGGCCAAGCGGCACACTGGCGGGCCGTCTTCCGCCCGCAGCTCACCCCAAACCCGGCAGGCCATGACTAAGGTACTGGTAGCAGTTGAAGCCAACGACGAAAGCCGGCACATCATGGCCACCGCCGGCGAAATGGCCCTGCAAAAACCGCAGGATAGCGGTGAGCTGCATATCTTAAATGTGGTGCGCCCCATCACCGAGGTTTATGCCGACCTGAATTTTACCCCCTTCGCGGAACACACCTGCGCGCTGCTGGACACCCAGAAAGCGGCGCAAAAAGCGGTTTTGCAACAACACCTGGAAAGCTGTTTTACCCAAGCCGCTCCGAAATGTGTGGTGGAAGTGCTGGAAGGCTTACCCGCCAGTACCATCGCCAACCGGGCTGAGCAACTGAACGCCAGCTTGATCGTCATGGGGCTGCACAACCGGCAGGGTTTAACCACGCTGTTGGGCTCCACCACCTACGGCGTACTCACCCAGTGCGCGCAGAACTTACTGGCGGTACACCCGCAGCCCAAGCGGGGCAGCTTGCCCTATCAACGGGTGTTGATTTGTGTGGACACCTCAGAAAACATAAACACCACCCTGGCCAGCGCCGCACCCCTGGCCCTGGCGGCCAACAGTTATCAGGTCATTTCCGTGCAGCCCCCCCTGACCTCAATTTACGCCTCCGCGTATGCCGGGCAGAGTGAAAACATTGCCTATAACAAAATCCAGGCCCACATTGAGGCAGAAACGGTTGCCCGGGTCCGTCAAGCGACCCGCCAGGCGGGCTTGAGCGAAAACCATGTCCACGTCCCCATGGGGGACGCCAGGACCTGTATATTGCAGGCTGCTGAAGATACCGCGGCTGATTTGATCATCACCGGCACCAACGCCCGCGGGCCGGTGGGACGGTTGTTGCTGGGTTCAACGGTGCGCGGCATCCTGGACCATGCACCCTGCGACGTCTGGGTTGTACACCCCTAGGGGCCAGGCAGGCGCCTTTTTCCCCAAGTGGGCAATAAAATTACCAAAAAATTACGCTTTCGGGATAATACTTACAATTCTCTCAAGGTCTGCGTGGCCTGATGTTGCACAATCGGTTTCTGCCTGACCTCATGTTTGGAGCTTGAGATGCCGGAAGTACAAGTTCAACAAGCCCCCAGCGAAATGCAGCGCCTGGACCACGAAACCGCGCTGAGCATTGCCCGTTCGCTGCACTCGGACCTGGACCTTGGGGTTGTGGTCAAACGCCTGTACACTTTTGTTTCGGCCCTCACCCGGGTGTCCCACCTGCACTACAGTAATCAACAACCGGACATCACCTATGAGCTGGGGGAGCAGCAGTCCCACAGTTTGACCTATGAATTAAAATTGACCAGCCAGCCCAGCTCCGCCGGGACCGTTATCCTCAGCGCCCAGGCACCGTTAAGCGACCACGACACCGAGCTGGTTGCCGAGCTTTTGTCGCTGGCCGCCAACGCGCTGATGAATGCGCATAAATATCTTGCCGCGATAACCCCGGGCCAGCCGGTGACCCCGCACCCCAAACCGGAGAAACCCGCCCGCAAATGTCCGGACGCCCTGGTGCTGGTGCGTATCGAAGGCCTGGACATCATTCGAGATTTATCCAGCGAAGCCCTGGCCGACAGCATCATGTCCGAGCTGAAGGTGCAGCTGAGCCAGACCCTGCGTGAAGCGGACGGCACCCACAAGGTGGACAACGATCATCTGGCGGTACTGCTGCCCAGCACCGCCACCGGGGGTGCTGAGCGAGTCGCGGAAAAGGTAGCCCGGCTGGTCGACGAGTTGGACTTTATTGACCCGCTGTTGCGCCGTGAACTTTCTGTCAGCGTGGGTATCAGTTCCACCAGCGATGCCTCTTCCGCGGAGGATGTGCTGGCCAATGCCAAGGTGCAACTGGCCAAGGCCTTGCGTAACCAGCCGCCCCAGACGGTGCATTAGACCGCTTCTTTTTAACAGAAACCCGTTGCCGACGTTAGGGCGGCAGCACCACCTCTTCTGCCGCTAAAAACAGCACCACACTGCCCGGTTCAGCAAAGTTTTTGGCATCCGTGGCCTGATCTTCGCGCATCTGCCGCGAGACCATGGCCGCACGGGCTGCCGCCACAGAGGGAAAGTGCAGTTCGGTAATGCCGTCAAAGGGTGGTTTACCCACCTGGTAAGTCTCCGCCAGAGGATGGCATTGCAGGTAGTACACCGCCTGCTCGGTGAGGGCCGCAATAGGGCCGTGGTTGTGCCACCAATAGCGCTGAAAATCCGCCACCGACAAATGGGGTTGGCGGCGAAAGGGGAAAACACCCTTGATGAATTGTCCCGTGTGATGTTCCGGCAAACGCATCACCGTTCTCGCCCGGCCACTGACAATGGGGCCCACGCGTACCTGCGGCGCCAGTACCTTGCCAATAACCTCAGCCTGGGCCAGGGTGTTGAGCGCTGTTTCCGCCCGCTCAAACCACAGCTCCGCAACCCCGACGTAGGGCGCCTGGCTGCGGGCTTCAATCTGTTCGCCGTTATAGCCGGCCAGACTGCGGGTCTGAACATAGCCGCAAAGGTCAGTTTGCTGTAGAGCCTGTAAAGCCCGCTCACCCCGAACCGCAAAAGGATCCACCCCCCAAGGCCCTTCCAGGAAGAAATAGTTCTTGTACATGTGCACCCTCCATCGTTACACGCTCAAGTTACACCCACCACTGCCGATACCCCCAAAGATAGCACTCCTTGGCAGTGCTTCGGACATAGATTGCAAAACAGGATGTGCTTATGAGTTCCGGACCCGATACGGCAAGCCAAAATCCCGCGGCCAGTCCGCGCTTTCAGTTAGGCTGGCGAGATACATTTCGCATATTGTGGCCCTATGTAAAACGCAATTTTATGAATCAGGTGGAAGGCATCTGGTTTATCGTGGCCTATCTGGTGGTTTTCCAACTGCTGGTATTACAACTGCCCATCGTATACGCGGGCATGATCGGCGCGGGTATTCTGATTGTTGCCGTGGGCCTGATGTTTTTTATGGAAGGCCTGCGCCTGGGGTTGATGCCCCTGGGTGAAGAGATTGGCAGCGTGTTACCCAAAAACAGCAAAATGCCGGTCATTCTTGTTTTTGCCTTCCTGCTGGGCATGGGCGCCACCTTTGCCGAACCCGCCATTGCCGTGCTTAAAGCGGCCGGGGCCGGTGTCAAACCCGAATCCGCGCCCCTGTTGTACAGCTTGCTCAACGACTTTTCCAGCCAGCTGGTGACCGCGGTAGGGGTGGGGGTTGGTCTGGCAGTGATGCTGGGGGTACTGAGATTCTTTTTTGCCTGGCCGTTAAAATATCTGGCGATCCCCGCGGTAATGTTATTGTTGGGGATGTCCTTTTACTTCAACCAGGTGCCTGAGCTGCAAGCGGTTCTGGGCCTGGCCTGGGACTGCGGCGCGGTCACCACCGGTCCGGTAACAGTGCCCCTGGTACTGGCCCTGGGTATAGGTGTATGCCGGGTGGTTTCCAGCGGTTCCGGCGGGGGTGGCCATTCGGGATTTGGCATTGTCACCTTAGCCTCTTTGTTTCCCATTCTTGCAGTGATGTTGCTGGCCTGGTTCCACTACGCCAACAACGACTATTGGGGTGCGGAGAACTACCGGCACACCGAAACGGTCAGCCAGGTGGTCCCAACCCAAACCGAGGCGGCACCCACCCTGGAAAAAACTCTGTCCCCCATTTCCAAGGAAGAGTTTGGCGAATACTTAAGATCCGGCAAAATGCCGGATAATGTCAAAATCGACTTTGTCGGGGGTGAGCCCAGCCTGGAAAACGGCAAAATCAAGGTGAACCAACCCGACGTTGTCATTAAAAAGTTGTACAAGCGCGACTTTACCTTTGTTGCCGAAGATACCTGGGACAGCGGTTCAAAACTTTCGGAGCAGTTGTGGCAGGCCACCAAGGATGCCCTGCGGGCCATTATTCCCCTGTGTCTATTCCTGTACATTGTGCTGCGCATGGTGCTCAAACAGCGCCTTGCACCGCGCAACGACGTCGGTATTGGCGTCACCTTTGCCTTTGCCGGCATGTCCCTGTTCGGACTGGGGATTGCTCTGGGGTTAACCCCCCTGGGCGCCCAGCTCGGCAGCAATGTGCCGGTGGCCTTTGCGGAAATTTTGCCCTGGGGCCTGGATCATGTTGAGGGTCCGTTATTTCCGGACTGGGGTAAATTTGCCGCCATTGGTTTTGCCTTTTTCTTAGGTTACGGCGCCACCCTGGCTGAGCCCGCCCTGAACGCCCTGGGGGATACCGTGGAGCGGATTACCGTGGGTGCCTTTCGCAAAAAACTGCTGATGCAAAGTGTGGCCATTGGTGTGGGTTTTGGCATCGCCGCCGGGATTTTCAAGATGGCTTATAACCTGCCCCTGTTCTGGATGTTGATGCCCCCCTATGTCCTGGTGTTGGTCCTGACCTGGTTTGCCCCCCACAGCTTTGTTAATTTCAGCTGGGATTCCGCCGGGGTGACCACCGGACCCATCACCGTACCCCTGGTCCTGGCCATGGGCCTGGGGGTTGGCGCCAACGTACCCGGGGTATCTGACGGTTTTGGTATTCTGGCGCTGGCTTCGGTGGGACCCATCCTCACCGTGCTGACCGTGGGCCTTTATACCCAACACGCGCAAAAGGCGAATCGCAACGAAGAGCAAAGTGAATCCCAAACCCTCACCGAAGCGGAGGCCCACTGATGTTTAAAAACAGCCATCAGTTTTCTGTTGTCACCACCGTGCTGCCCAATTCCACCACGGCGCGGGTGCTGCCCAACCTGCTGGTTGAACCGGGCAGCAGCGCTTTGTCCTGGAAAGCCCGGGGCACCCTGCTGCAGGACAGTTGGTGGCAACGCTGGGTGCCGCCCATCAGCCCCGCCAAATCCATGACTCAATTGCTGGTGCCGGATACCGAGGTGAGCCGCCTGGTCAGCCGTATTGTCGAAGACGGCAAACTGCACCAGCAGGCCACCGGCGCGGTCTATTCCACCCCCTGTGAGCATGTCTATTTTGGCTCCCAATTTTCCACCTGGCCCCAACGGGAAGGTGCCGCGGTATTGGATGGTGATCACCGGCTGACGGAAAATCTCAGTATCATCTACTGTATTGTGGGGCACAACTTGTCCGACCGGGTTTCCCGGGCCGCCATCAACGCCGGTGCCCACGGTCCCATCGTTTACTACAGCGAAGGCCGGGGACTGCGCGACCGGCTGGGCTGGCTGCGCATCACCAAGGAACACGAAAAAGAAGTGCTGATGGTGCTGGCTGATGAAGCCAACGCGGATGAGGTATTTGACGCCATGGCCAGGGCGGGGCAGCTGCATTTGCCCGGCCGGGGATTTATGTACCGCATGGCCATCGACAAAGGCATGTTTAATCTGCCCGCCCGGGTCAGCCATCACCACTATGATGCCAATATGCAACAGATCATCAACGCCATTGACCACCTCAGCGGCCATACCCACTGGCGCGACCAGGCGGTATTTAACGTTGGTGGCGAAGGCCGCGGTGCCGGGCTGGAAAATTTTACCTCCAGCCAGACTACCCTGACCGATCAGGTGGCCCTGTCCGCCATGATCAAACGCCCCCAGGCACCGGCGCTGATGGACGCCATGCTGGATGCCGGTGCACCGGGTTTAAATATTACCTACGCCCGCCATGTACAGGCCAACGCGGAGACTCACCAGGGCAGCGTCGGTGTTTCTGACGAATACGGTATGTTGCGCTGCATTACCGATGCCCAGACCAGCGAAGTGATCTGCGCCACCATAGACGGGCAGGCAGAGTCTCTGGGTTTCAAAGACATGTGTATGTTTGTCAACAGCGTACCCAAGGTTGCCACCTACATCCCCGGCAATGTGGACTATCGCCAACCCCTGGAAGAAGCGTCCTAGGTCTCCCTCGTATGGGGGAACAGGTATGGGGGACAGGTGTGGTGGGGACAACCGGTGCTGTCAGCGCCGTTTGATGGCCGGATCCCCGGGACGGTGCAATTCATGCGCCCGCCGCCAGTCGCTGAAGGCGGCCAGAATACTCGGCGGGTCGTCGTGTAATTCGGTGAACCCACCGTTGACCGTGCGGGTGTCGAAGTAACAGGCCCGGGCTTTGTCCGCAAACAGCTCCGTAGCCAGTTCAAACCCCAAATCAAACAGCCGCTGTTTTTCTTCTTCATAGTCGTTAACCAGCAACCCCACGTGGTGGAAACCCTCTTCACCGGCGGCATACATGTCCCGGTAGATGGAAGGGGTGTCATCGTGTTGCACAATAAACTGAATCATCTGCCGGCCCAGGTAACCAAAGGCATAGCTGACGTCCGCCTCCTGGTTGGTGCCCCGGTAGGTAAAGTGATCCGCCTTATGGTGTTCGGTGATAAAAAACGGCCCGGCACCATACAGGGTATTCCACCGGTCGCAGGCCTGCTCCAGGTCGTTTACCAACCAGGCTTCCTGAAAAAAATCGTAATGTTGCAACATGGTCATAGCTCGCCCTCCTCTTGGTTAGCTGAATCAAAAAGTACTGAATTACGGCAGGTATTACCAATGTCAATTGATCCGCCGCGGATCATTGAAGGGCCACCCGGACCTGACATGGGCCGGTTTTTATCGCGCACGCGCCGCCGCCTGGCATACGCGCGGTGAAGGCGGTACAGTATTTTGTTTTGCGAAAAACCAATCATGCGAATCGCCACCTGGAACATCAACGGCTTACGGGCCCGGCTGGATTTCATCAAACTTTGGCTGCAAGCCCGGCAGCCGAATGTCGTAGGCTTGCAGGAGCTGAAGACCCCGGATGAGGAGTTTCCTTATGACTTTTTTGCGGAGCTGGGCTACCACGCCCTGGTGCACGGGCAGAAAAGTTGGAACGGGGTGGCTGTACTCACCAATTTGCCCAGCACCCTTAAGCAAAGCGGCTTACCCGGCGAAAGCGACTGGGGCAGCCGTCTGCTTACCGCCAGTATCGATGACCAGCTTGAATTCACCACCGTATATTGCCCCAACGGCAAGTCCACCAGCCATGCGGACTACCCCAACAAATTGTCGTGGTATGCCAGCCTGCACAGCCACTGGCGCAGCGGTGAGCACCCCCATCGCGTGATCTGCGGCGACTTTAATATTGTCCCCATGCCCCGGGACAGCTGGCGCGGCACCCAGGCCAACGGAGATATTTTTCACACCGAGGCGGAGCGGGCGTGTCTGCAACAACTGATGGACACGGGTTTAATTGACTTGTACCGGCAGCAATATCCGGACACCCAGACCTTCTCCTGGTGGGACTATCGCGGCGGCGCCTTTCACCGCAAACAAGGCCTGAGAATTGATTTTATTCTGGGCACCCAGACCATTGCTGAACAGGTTGAGGATGTGGTGATCGACCGGGATTTCCGCAAAAAGCAGGACGGCCTGACCGCCTCGGACCATGCCCCGGTTTATGCGGACCTGCGTATTTAAGATTTCACTTAAGCTTTCCTACGTTCAGTGGTAAGGTACGCGCTCCAGAAATTAGCCTGCAAATAATATCCTTATTTTTCAATGGGTTAGCAAATGCAGGCTCTTAATCCAGAACACTAGAGAAGAAACATGACTGACCTAACGCGTTATCGGAACATCGGCATTTTTGCCCACGTCGATGCGGGCAAAACCACAACCACGGAACGTATTCTGAAACTGACCGGTAAGATCCATAAAATCGGTGAGGTGCACGACGGCGCGGCAACCACCGACTTCATGGAGCAGGAGCAGGAACGCGGTATTACCATCCAGTCCGCGGCCACCTCCTGTGAGTGGGCAGATCATCGTCTTAACATTATCGACACCCCCGGGCACGTGGATTTCACCATTGAGGTGTACCGCTCCCTCAAAGTTCTGGACGGGGGTGTGGGTGTCTTCTGTGGCTCCGGCGGTGTTGAACCTCAGTCGGAAACCAACTGGCGTTATGCCAACGATTCTGAAGTGGCGCGCATTATTTTTGTCAATAAGCTCGACCGCCTGGGGGCAAACTTCTACCGGGTGGTGGATCAGATCAAAGACGTGCTGGGCGCCAACCCGCTGGTCATGACCCTGCCCATCGGCGAGGAGGACAACTTTGTTGGGGTGGTGGATGTCCTCACCCAGAAAGCCTATGTCTGGGACGATACCGGCAACCCGGAAGCCTACGAAGTACAGGACGTGCCTGCTGACCTGGCGGACAAAGCCGCCGAATACCGGGAGGCGTTGATTGAAACTGCGGTTGAGCAGGACGACGACCTGATGGAAGCCTATCTGGAAGGTAACGAACCTTCTGAGGAAGATCTGAAGCGTTGTATCCGTAAAGGCACCATTAATCTGGACTTTTTCCCCACCTACTGCGGCTCTGCTTTCAAGAACAAAGGGGTGCAGAATATCCTCAACGCCGTGGTGGACTACCTGCCCAATCCCACCGAGGTTGACCCTCAACCCGAGGTCGACCTGGAAGGAAACGAAACCGGTGAGGTTGCCCACGTTGATCCCAACGGTCCGTTGCGGGCGCTGGCGTTCAAAATTATGGACGATCGTTACGGTGCCCTGACCTTTACCCGGATCTACTCCGGCACCCTGAGCAAGGGTGACAACGTGTTGAATACCTTCACCGGCAAAACCGAGCGTATTGGCCGCATTGTTGAGATGCACGCCGACTCCCGGGAAGAACTCGACTCCGCCCAGGCCGGCGACATTGTTGCCCTGTTGGGGATGAAAAATACCAAAACCGGGCACACCCTGTGTGACCCGAACAAACCGGCCACCCTGGAACCCATGGTCTTCCCGGACCCGGTGATTTCCGTGGCCATTGCCCCCAAGGATAAGGCGGGTGCCGAGAAGATGGGGATTGCCCTGTCTAAAATGGTACAGGAAGATCCTTCTTTTTATGTCGAAACCGACGAAGAGTCCGGCGAAACCATCATGAAGGGTATGGGTGAGCTGCACCTGGACATTAAGGTGGATATTCTTAAACGCACCCACGGCATAGACGTTGACGTGGGCCGGCCTCAGGTGGCGTACCGGGAGACCATTACCCAACTTATCGAAGACAGCTATACCCACAAGAAGCAAACCGGTGGTGCCGGTCAGTTTGCAAAAATTGACTACGTCATTGAACCCGGTGAGGTGGGCAGCGGCTACGAATTTGAGTCCAAGGTGACCGGCGGCAACGTGCCGCGGGAGTTCTGGCCGGCGGTGGAAAAAGCCTTTGGCCAATCCATGGAAGAAGGCACCCTGGCCGGCTTCCCCCTGCTGGATGTGAAGGTGACTCTGACAGACGGTGGCTTCCACCCGGTGGACTCCTCCGCCATTGCTTATGAGCTGGCGGCCAAGGCCGCCTACCGGCAGTCTGTGCCCAAGGCCGGGCCGCAACTGCTGGAGCCGGTGATGAAGGTGGATGTTTTTACCCCCGAGGACCATGTGGGCGATGTGATTGGTGATCTCAACCGCCGCCGGGGCATGATTAAGTCCCAGGAAGCCGGCGTGAGCGGGGTGCGGGTCAAGGCAGACTGCCCCCTGGGTGAAATGTTCGGCTATATCGGCGACCTGCGCACCATGACCTCCGGCCGTGGCCAGTTCTCCATGGAGTTTTCACACTACGCCCCCTGCCCCGCCAACGTGGCGGAGGACGTGATTGCTGAAGTGAAGGAGCGTAAAGCCAACGCCTAGACCGCCGATTTTGCGGCATCAAAAAAGGGGCTGCGGCCCCTTTTTTTGTATCCGGTATTTGTAAGGACGTACTAGACGTTAAAGCGAAAGTGCACCACGTCACCGTCAGCCACTTCGTAGTCCTTGCCCTCCAACCGCCAGCGCCCGGCATCCTTGGCGCCTTGTTCCCCACCGTGGGTAACAAAGTCGTCAAAACTGACCACTTCCGCCCGGATAAACCCTTTTTCAAAGTCGGTGTGGATCACCCCGGCCGCCTGGGGCGCTCTGGCTCCCACCGGAATGGTCCAGGCGCGCACTTCCTTGGGACCGGCGGTAAAGTACTGCTGCAATCCCAACAGCTTGTATCCAGCGCGAATAACCCGGTTCAGGCCGGGTTCGGCAATCCCCAGATCGTCGAGAAACTCCTGCCGCTCCTCATCATCCAGCTCAGCCACTTCCGCTTCAATTTTATTGCTCACCACCACCACTTCCGCCGCTTCGGTGGCGGCTATGGCCCGTACTTCGTCCACCAGCGGATTGTCGCTCAAACCGTCTTCCGCCACGTTACAGATGTACAGCACCGGTTTGGCGGTAATAAAGTGGAACTCACGAATGGCCAGCCTTTCCTCCTTGCTCAAATCAGCGGTCCGCACCGCATCACCGTTTTCCAACTTTTCCTTGACGTTGTCCAGGATCGCCTGCAACGCCCGGGCGTCCTTGTCACCGGAGCCGGCGGTCCGGCGGGTGCGCTCGTAGACCTTTTCCAGAGTTTCCAGATCCGCCAGAGCAAGTTCCGTGTTGATAATTTCAATGTCGTCCCTGGGGGATACTTTTCCGGATACGTGGACAATATTGTCATCGTCAAAGCAGCGCACCACATGGGCAATGGCATGGGTTTCGCGGATGTGGGCAAGAAATTGATTACCCAGGCCCTCACCCTGGGCAGCTCCGGCCACCAGGCCGGCAATGTCGACAAATTCCATGGTGGCCGGGATCACCTTTTCCGGGTTTACCAGTTCTGCCAACTGGTTTAAGCGGGGGTCCGGCACCGGCACCACCCCGGTGTTGGGGTCAATGGTGCAAAATGGGAAGTTCTCCGCATCAATCCCGGCCTTGGTCAGGGCGTTAAACAAGGTTGACTTGCCGACGTTAGGCATCCCAACTATGCCGCAGTTAAAACCCACTATTTATCTCCCGTTGCATGCAGCACGTTCATGGCGGCCTGCCAGTTCATCTGTACCATATCTTTCACCAGCGATTCCGGCATGTCCAAGGCCTGCTCCGCCAATGCCCGCTGGTCCGCGGGCATGGTGTGTTGAGTCAGGTAGGCGGTGACCAGCCCCTTATCCCCGGGATGACCCACGCCAATGCGCAGGCGGTGAAAATTCCCGTTGTTGCCGCAGCCGGCGCGCACACTCTTTAAACCGTTGTGGCCGTTGTCACCACCACCCGCCTTGAGCCGGACAACGCCGGGCGCAAACGCCATTTCATCGTAAGCCACCAGCATTTCTTCGGGCGCTATTTTGTAGTACCGCGCCAGGGCACCCACACTGTCGCCGCTGTTGTTCATAAAGGTATCCGGAACCAGCAGGCGCAGGGCTGCACCGGCCATCTGGCCATACCCCAGTTCACCTTTAAATTTTGTTTCCAGATAGAGGTTGATGCCGTACCGGGCCGCCAGCTGACGCACCCAGCTGGCGCCAATATTGTGCCGTGTGGCCGCGTAACGCGGGCCGGGATTACCCAGCCCAACAATGAGTTTCAGCATGGCCATAACAGCTTGGTAGGGACGGTTGCGATTTAGCTGTCGTCACCTTCAGATGCGTCATCCGCAGAAGCTTCATCTTCTGCGGTATCACCTTCCGGCGCATCCGTTGCCGCTTCCTCTTCCTCTTCCTCAATACCGCCACGGCGCACCGCCACGCTGGCCACCGGGATGTCGCGGTCTTCACCATAGGTCAGGGCGACAATGGTCACCCCGTCCGGCAAGGGCAGATCAGACAAATGCACCGAAGAACCTGCATCGATTTCCTCCATATCCACCTCGATGAATTCAGGTAGGTTGGCAGGCAGACAGCTGATTTCCACTTCCGTCAGATTGTGCGCAATGCTTCCGCCACCCATCTTCACCCCAACACAGGATTCTTCGTTGATGAAGTGCAGGGGCACACTGACGTGCATTTCCTGATCCGCGCGGATGCGTTGAAAGTCGATGTGATTAACCCGGCCGCTGGCGGGATTACGTTGTAAGTCCCGCACCACCGCAGCCTGAGCCTTACCTTCCACCATGACATCAAGAATCTGGGAATAAAAGGCTTCCTGCTGCATGACCTTGGTCAGCTCGTTAACACTCAGCGTTAAGTTTTGGGGCGCCAGATTGGCCCCATAAATTATGGCCGGAACTTTTTCGCCCTGGCGACGCAGGCGGCGGCTCGCACCTTTCCCTACATCCTGGCGGAGTTCAGCGGTCAGGGTAATGTTGTCTGACATCATTTATCTCCTTGTTTGTCGGCTTTTGCCTTTATTAAACCGTTGGATTTGCGACCAACCTCAACGGCATTGTCCTATCAGCGCCTTATCCAGTTCGGGACAAGCCCTATCTGAACATGGCGCTGATAGATTCTTCGTTGCTCACCCGCCGGATCGATTCGGCCAGTAAGCGGTCCAGACTAAGCTGGTGAATTTTGCTGCAGTTGGCCGCCTCGGCGGACAATGGAATGGTGTCGGTGACCACCATTTCGTCCAGGGACGACGCGGCGATACGCTCAACCGCCGGCCCGGACAGCACCGGATGGGTGATGTAGGCCACCACTTTGAGAGCACCTTCTTCTTTTAATGCTTCTGCAGCGGTGCACAGGGTACCCGCGGTATCCACAATGTCGTCCACCAGAATGCAGGTTTTGCCGGCCACATCACCAATCACGTTCATGACCTTGGTTTCGTTCGCCTGGGGCCGGCGTTTGTCGATGATGGCCAGATCAAGATCATCAATTTGTTTGGCAATAGCCCGGGCCCTGACCACACCCCCAACATCCGGGGAGACCACAATGGGGTTTTCATAGTTTTTTGTCAGAATATGGTCCACCAGTACCGGTGAGCCATAAACATTGTCCACCGCAATATTAAAAAAGCCCTGGATCTGATCCGCGTGCAAGTCCACGGTGAGAATACGATCCACACCCACGGTGGAGATCATATCCGCCACTACCTTGGCGCTGATGGCCACCCGGGCTGACCTGGGGCGCCGGTCCTGGCGGGCATAACCGTAATAGGGAATCACCGCGGTGATGCGGGTGGCGGATGCGCGCTTAATGGCATCGGCCATAATCAGCAACTCCATAATGCTGTCATTGGTCGGCACACAGGTGGATTGCAGCAAAAAAACGTCCTGGCCACGGACATTTTCGTGCAGTTCCACACTCACTTCCCCGTCACTGAAACGGCCCACGTCAGCACGGCCCAGCTTCAGACGCAGTTCTTCCGCCACACGCATCGCCAGTTCCGGATTGGCGCCGCCTGTAAACAGCATCAAATTTGCCAAGTTTTTGTTCCCCTTGTCACGTTGTCCTGCCCTTACCTTGCAGCCCATCCCGGCCGGTGCCTTATGTCATTATCGCCATTACCCGAACGGATCATCCGTGCTGAGATCATCTTCCTGTGGTCATCGTAATGGGTGTGATATGGCTGGGGTGGCAGGATTCGAACCTGCGCATACCGGGATCAAAACCCGGGGCCTTACCGCTTGGCGACACCCCAATTTTTCATCTATTTATAACTGGTTTAACTGGTTGTCGTAGCCACCCCTTACCCGGGATGGATCCGTTCCGCCTTTTGATTAACACCGTCTGAGCGCTTGTGCGCTCTTAAGCCGGCATGGATTTGAGAGCGCGCTATTGTCCGTATCCCGCCCATCTCTGTCAAACCATAAGCATCACAAGATCAAGCACTTAATCACAACAGGACGTCTACAGAAAAGCGGTGGTGAACTTTTATCAGGCGCCCTCAATAAAAGACTTGATGGCCACGGTAATCTTCTGCTCCCCATTGGCGGCCACAATACGCGCCGGCGCCGGGCCTTGGGCACCCTGGCCACCCAGGGACACCCGCCAGCCGGATTGCACAAAATCCTGAACCTGTCCGCCACCGTCCGTCGCCAGCACCCGGGCGGGATAATCCGGGTGCGGCATACCCCGGATCCAACTGCTGAGCACATCGATGGGCAGCACAAAACCCAGGTGCCGGGCCATTACCTGAGCCGGCGGCCCCCGATCCACCACCCTATCCCCTCTTTTGACCCGCATATCGTCCGGGGTCCCGGTCAACATGACCCGTCCCTGGCCCAGGGGGCCCCATACCTGGACCTCGTACGCGCCGGTATATTGACGCCAGTTAAAGCGCATACTTTGACCACGCTGGGCCAGGCGCACCGCTAACTTGCCCTGAACCTCAAATTCAAGGGTTTCGGGGCTGATCCGAGGCGCGTGGGTGACACATCCCGCAACCAGGGCAGAAGCTAAAATAGCTAGGCAAAATAAGGGCTTAGTTCGAGATAGGCAGGGCCAATCTGCTATCATTGCGCTATCCAAAGGTAACATTCAGCTATGAGCATATTGGCATACGGACTCAACTATCGCACGGCTTCCATTGAGCTGCGCGAGCGTATTGCCTTTCCTGAAGACGCTGTGCAAGACGCCTTACATCAGGTCACCCGGGATGTTCACGGTGTGGCGGAAGCAGCCATTATCTCCACCTGTAACCGCACGGAACTTTATTGTGCCCTGCACCCCGAGGCTGAGCCGGATCTGGCCGACTGGTTAAGCAAACACCGTCCGGTCCATCCGGATGAACTGGCCGGCGCGGTCTACCAACACTGGGATGTGGATGCGGCCAAACATCTGATGCGGGTGGCGTCGGGGTTGGACTCTCAAGTGCTGGGTGAACCGCAAATCCTGGGTCAGGTTAAGTCCGCTTATGAGCTGGCCCGGGTCTCGGGCACCCTGGGTCCGGAACTCAACCTTTTGTCACAGATATCCTTGCGCACAGCCAAGCATGTGCGTACCCAAACCGATGTCGGCCGCAACCCCATTTCCGTGGCTTACGCCGCGGTATCCTTAGCCCAGCAGATTTTTGCCGATCTGCATACCAAGTCTGCTCTGTTGCTGGGCGCCGGCGAAACGATCGGGCTGGTGGCCGATCACCTGCAAAGCCAGAATCTGGGTCACATGGCCATTGCCAACCGGACCCTGGCCAACGCGGAAAGGCTGGCCGCAAAATACGGAGCACACGCCATGCAGCTCACCGATGTAGCTGCACACCTTGCCGAATTTGACATTGTCATCACCTCCACCGGCAGCTCGCTACCCGTTGTAGGCAAGGGGGCGGTGGAAGCCGCCATTAAGCAGCGCCGCCGCAAACCCATTTTTATGGTGGACATTGCCGTACCCCGGGACATTGAACCCGAGGTGGCCGACCTGCCCGATGTTTATCTTTACTCCATTGACGACTTGACGGAAATTGTTGAGGGCAACTTACAACAACGCCGGGAGGCTGCCTTGCACGCGGAGCAATTTGTCCTGGAAGGTTCGGCCCTGTACCTGCGGGAGCGGCGCATCACTCAGGACAAAACCCTGTTGCGTGCCTTCCGCACCCAGGCCCAGCAGTTGCAGGCTGCCGAGTATGAAAAAGCCAGAAAAGATCTGGCCCGGGGGGTAGACCCGGAACAGGTCCTCAGCCGTTTTGGCAATAACTTAACCAACAAACTCATCCACGCCCCGACCATTGCCATGCGCGAAGCCAGCGCGGAAGGGCATACCGATCTGCTGGACACCCTGCGTACCCTGTACCGGCTGGAAGATATTGATCTTGAACCTGGCCTCGACAACAATGCGCCCGCGCAGTCCAAAAATCAGGCGTCGGACAAGAAAGACAAATAACCATGGCCTTATCCAATTCCATGGTCAGTAAGCTGGCCGGTTTAAAAGATCGTTTTGAAGAAGTGTCCGCTCTGTTATCGGATCCCGAGGTGATGGGCGAGCGCAACAAATTTACCGCCCTGTCCAAAGAATTTGCCGAGCTGGAACCGGTGGTGCTGTGTTACAGCAACGTCCAAAAACTGGAACAGGAACTGGCGGACAGCCGGGTGCTGCTGGAAGAATCTGCTGACGATGCGGAAATGCGTGCCCTGGCTGAGGACGATATTACACAAAGCACCGCCAAGCTTGCTGACCTGGCGAGCCAACTCCAGACCCTGTTGTTGCCCAAGGATCCCAACGATCATTCCAATGTCTTCCTGGAAATCCGCGCCGGTACCGGTGGTGACGAAGCCGCAATTTTTTCCGGCGACCTGTTTCGCATGTACAGCAAATTTGCTGAATCCAAGGGTTGGCGGGTAGAGGTGCTGAACGAACGCGGGGGTGAACACGGTGGTTTTAAGGAAGTGATCACCCGGATCGAAGGCAAGGACGTCTACAGCCAATTAAAATTTGAGTCAGGGGCACACCGGGTGCAACGGGTACCCGAGACCGAAAGTCAGGGCCGCATCCACACCTCCGCCTGTACCGTGGCCATCATGCCCGAGGTGGACGAAATCGACTCCATCGAAATCGACAAAAAAGATATTCGCGAGGACACCTTTCGAGCTTCCGGCGCCGGTGGTCAACACGTCAACAAAACCGACTCAGCCATTCGTCTCACCCACCTGCCTACCGGCACCGTGGTTGAATGCCAGGACGAACGTTCGCAACACAAAAACCGCGCCCGTGCCATGTCCCTGCTGCAAGCCAAACTGCTGGACGCCGCCCGCACCGCCCAGGAAAGTGAACAGGCGGAAAATCGCCGGCTGCTGGTGGGCTCCGGTGACCGTTCGGAACGTATCCGCACCTACAACTTTCCCCAGGGCCGGGTCACCGACCACCGCATCAACCTCACCCTGTACAAACTTGACGAGGTGATTGAGGGGGACCTGGACGTGGTGGTACAGCCGCTTATCCAGGAACACCATGCGGATCAGTTGAAAGAACTGGGCCGCGAAGCGTGACCACCGTCAGCCAGTGGCTCGCCGCCGCCGGTGACCTGCCACGTTTAGACTGCGAAATTCTTTTGTATCACCAGTTGGGGTTGAGCCGCGCGGCACTCATTACCCACCCCAGCCGGCACATTCCGCCGCGCCAGTTGCAACAGCTTGAGCATCAGCTTGAGGCACTGCGCCGGGGGGTGCCCACCGCCTACGTGGTGGCGGAACAGGAATTCTGGGGCTTAACCCTGGCCGTAAACCAGGATGTCCTTATCCCCCGGCCGGAAACAGAGCTGCTGGTGGAACTGGCCCTGGAACGGGCGCCTCGGGCAGCGCGGGTTTTGGATCTGGGCACCGGCAGTGGTGCCATTGCCATTGCCCTGGCCCATACCCGGCCGGATCTGCAAGTCACCGCTGTAGACCAATCCTTATCCGCCCTGGCTGTGGCCAGACAGAATGCCGCTACCCACAACGCCGTGGTCAACTTTGTGGCCTCAGATTGGTTCAGCGCGGTTAAACCCCGGGCCTGGGATATGATCATCAGCAATCCACCCTATGTGGCTGACGGTGATCCACATTTACCTGCCCTGTGTTATGAGCCGCAAACCGCCCTGGTCTCCGGTCCGCAAGGCTTATGCGCCCTTCAGCACATAGCCGGTCAGGCCCCTGGTTACCTGAGCCCCAGCGGCTGGCTGCTGCTGGAACACGGTTACGACCAGGCCGCCCGGGTGGCTGAACTACTGCACAAAGCCGGATTCGCCAACCCCACCTGCCGGCCGGACCTGGCCGGCATTCCCCGGGTCAGCCTGGCACAATGGTTTGAGGACTAAGACATGCGCGACGACGAGCTATTGCGCTACAGCCGGCAAATTATGCTGCCGGACCTGGATATTGAAGGTCAGGAGAAGCTGCTTGCCGCCCGGGTGATGCTGGTGGGATTGGGAGGCCTGGGTTCTCCCGCCGCCCTGTATCTGGCGGCTGCCGGGGTGGGTACCCTGGTGCTGGTGGATGACGATGAGGTGGATTTGTCCAACCTGCAGCGGCAAATTGCCCACGGTGAGGCCACGGTTGGAGAAAACAAAGCCACCTCAGCCGCCCGGACGATCCACAATATCAACCCCCACACCGAATGTAAGATTGTCCAGCAGCGGCTGGACACGGCAAACGCTCAAACCCTGCTGCAAGACGTGGATGTGGTACTGGATTGCAGCGACAATTTCTCCACCCGCTTTTTGCTCAACGACCTGTGTTGGGCCGCCGGGGTACCCCTGGTGTCCGGCGCCGCCATCCGCTGGGAAGGCCAGGTCACCGTTTTTGATGCCAACGTGGCTGACTCACCCTGTTATCGCTGTCTTTACCTCAGCGGTGACGACAACGCCTTAAACTGCGCGGAAAACGGTGTTGCCGCGCCACTGGTAGGTATTGTTGGGGCCACTCAAGCCATGGAGGCCCTGAAGATTCTGGCCCAGGTCGGAGATAGCCTGGTTGGCCGGATATTGGTCATCGACACAAAACACATGGACTGGCGCACCCTCGGCCTGGGCAAGCGCAAAAACTGTCCAACCTGCGGCTAGCACTCAAGCTGATATTGGTCTATCAGCGCGGCAAAAAGCTGTTGTTTGACCACGGCTATATCAACCGCGGCAAAGTCCGCCATCTGGGTGACCTGCATGCCCAGCAAGCCACAGGGATTGATGCGTGAAAAAGGCTCCAGATCCATGCTGACGTTCAGACTGAGCCCGTGATAAGAACACCCGCGCCGGACCCGCAGCCCCAGACTGCCGATTTTATTACCCGCCACGTAAACCCCCGGCGCATCCGGGCGCGCCGCCGCGTTGATGCCGTATGCAGCCACGGTCTTGATCATGGACTCTTCGATGCCCGTAACAAGATCCCTGACGCCCAGGCGCATGCGGCGCAGATCAAATAACAGATAGGCGGTAATTTGACCCGGACCGCGGCGGCCAGGTGACCTACCACGGTCCGTCTGCACCACCGGAATATCACCCGGCGCCAATACATGTTCCGCCTTGCCGGATTGTCCCTGGGTAAAAACAGGCTGGTGTTCGGTAAACCAGATTTCATCAGGGGTTTGCGCGGTACGCTGCTCGGTAAATTCACGCATGGCGGCAAAGGTGGCGGCATACCCGGTGAGCCCCAGATCCCGCATCACTACCCGCACCCGGGATGCAGCTTCCATACCTATAACACCAACCGCACCGATGGCAGGGTTAAGAGTTCAGTGTGCAACTCCCGCAGCTGTTCCTCCCCGGTGGCAACAATATTCATGCGAATGGATTGAAAATTCCCTTCCCGGCTGGACCGGGTATTCACCTGGTCCGGGGTGACTTCCGGGGCATGCTTGCGTACCACGGCAATAATCTCCGCCACCGCTTGACGATCACTTTCCCCAATGACCTTTATCGGGTATTCACACGGGAATTCTATGCGCGGGGGG
Organism: Pseudomonadales bacterium; assembly: GCA_028280225.1. Lineage (GTDB taxonomy): Bacteria > Pseudomonadota > Gammaproteobacteria > Pseudomonadales > Azotimanducaceae > UBA4421. The sequence goes on from JANQMF010000003.1 coordinate 20,918, forward strand.
TTGGCCATCTCATTCGCTGCCGAACAGCTCGCTGAAGAACAAACTCACAAAGTCCGTAAATTGCCCAATTAAGCCGGATTCCGGCACATCTTCCAACACCACCAGGGGTGCTGTGTACAGGGTTTTGTCGTGCAGCTTTAGCTTAAGTTCACCCATCTGTTCACCCTTGGACAGCGGTGCTTCGATCACCTTGGGAATTTCCAGCTTAACTTCTATGTCGTTGTAATAACCCCGGGGGAAGGTGACCACCACTTCATTTTCCACACCCAGGCCAACGGTATCCGCGTCCGCGTAGTAAACCGGCTGGTCCTTAAGGGCCACATCCGCTTCGTACAATGACTGTGTTTCGTAGTAGCGGAATCCGTAGGACAACAACTTTTGACTTTCGCGCATGCGCGCCTGGTCACTGTCCGTACCCATGACCACAGAAATCAGGCGCATCCCCTCCCGGACCGCGGACGCCACCAGACAGTATCCGGCACTGCTGGTATAGCCGGTTTTAACCCCGTCCACCGTTTTGTCACGCCACAGCAGCTTGTTACGATTAGCCTGCTCGATACCGTTAAACTCATACGAGCGTTGACTGTACAAGGCATAGTGTTGCGGAAAACGGTTGATCAAATCCCGGGTCAGCAACGCCATATCCCAGGCTGAACTATAGTGTTCCCGGTCCGGCAAACCGGTGGAATTGGTGAAATGGGTGTTCTGCATCCCCAACACCGCCGCCTGCTGGTTCATCATGTTGGCAAAAGCATCCTCGCTGCCGCCGATATGTTCCGCAACCGCCACGCTGGCATCGTTGCCCGATTGAATGATGATACCCTTGAGCAAGTCCTCTATGGTGACCTTGGTGCCTTCCCGGATAAACATTTTGGAACCACCGGTACGCCAGGCGGCAACGCTGACCAGAACCTCGTCATTCATCTGGATGCGCCCGGCATCAATTTCCTGTTCAACCAGATAGCTGGTCATGATTTTGGTTAAGCTGGCCGGTGGGTTTTGCTCGTGGGCGTTGTACTCAACAATCACCTTGTCCGATTCGGCGTCGACAAGCAAATAGGAACTGGCCTGAATCTCCGGGGCGGGAGGAATAATGGGTTCCTGAGCTTGGGCCCCAGCCATGCTGCAAAGGACAATGAGCAACAGCACAACTTGCCCGGCAACGGGGAATGGGCTCGGCATGGGACGGTGGTTCATAAATTCAGCCATCAATCAGTTCGAACGCGGTCATTTGATTTTGTTACGCAACTTAAAGTTTAACATCTGTCCACACTATCTTCTCGGGCCGCCAGGCAGGTGGTGGGAATCAACTTGGGTGGACCATAGTTGGCGGCCAGCAGTTTAGCCCGCACGGCTTCCACCTCCGCCCCGGCGTTCACCGGCCCCAACTGTACGCGATAATAACCGTCCGGGGTCTTCAGAATGACCCCCGGCAGGCCGGTGCGCTGCTCCAGATCTTTCTGGCTGCGATCCGCCCGGGCAAACTCGGTAAAACTGGCCGCCTGCACCAAATATTGGCGCACCGCGGGTTGGGGTTGCACCACCTCCATCATGACCTCGGTGGTGCCTTGATTCTGGAAACCCAGCTTCACCGCCGCGGCATAGGACAGGTCGATAATCCGCTTATCGTGAAAGGGTCCCCGATCATTAACCCGGACAATGGTGCTGCGCCCATTACGCAGATTGGTGACCCGCACATAGGTAGGGATGGGCAGATGTTTGTGCGCCGCGGTGAGTTTGTAAATGTCGTAAGGTTCGCCACTTGAGGTCAGCCGCCCGTGGAACTTGGTTCCGTACCACGAGGCAAGGCCACGCTGGCGGTAACCCCGGGCATCATCCATTACCCGGTAAGACTTACCCAGCACCGTATATACCGGCCCGTTGCCACGCTTGCTGCGCGGCTCGGACTTCACCTGAGGATCGGGCAGGCGCGCCAGTTGGGCTTCGGTTTGCGCACTGATTCTGGGTGCTGCATCCTTGGGCTTAAACACCGGCTTTGTTCCCGGATAGGGGTTGCCCGCACATCCTGTCAGCATCACCGCCGTTACAATCAGTAAGCCGGCAATGGCCATTCTCCGGTATTGGAGTGCCTGAGTTGTGGTGTTACTCATCAAGCTTGCCCACCCTTATTGTTGAACCTGAGACATGTTGTTGTCCCGGGCAAATTGTGTTTTTAAGCCATCAGCAATATGCCAGACCGCCAGGGCATAAAGCTGGCTGCGATTGTATCGGGTGATGACGTAAAAGTTGTGGAGTGCCACCCAATATTCTATCCCTGCTTCGGTTTCCATGGCATAAAGATTTGCTTTGGCGTCATTATCCAACACCACCCCTTCGGGAAAGACCACACCCGCTGATGTCAATTCAGCCACCCGGTGTTGCAACTTTAAACCTTTGTTGGTCCATTCAGGCAGGTCTTTAACCCGGCTGACATCCACCTGCAGCGCAACCGCTTGCTCGGCCTGGCGCCAGCGGTGTTGGGCAAAATAGTTGCCGATACTGCCGATGGCGTCCACGGGATTTTGCCAGATGTCGCGCACCCCGTCGTTGTCAAAATCAACCGCATAGTGTCTGTAACTGGAAGGGATAAACTGCCCATAACCCATGGCTCCGGCATAAGAACCCAGCAACGTATCGGGGGCCTTTTGTTCCTCCCGGGCCAACAGCAGAAAGTGTGTCAGTTCACTGCGGAAAAATTTTGCCCTGGGCGGATAGTCGAAACCCAGCGTAAACAGGGCATCCAACACAGGAAAGTCGCCCTTATGTTGCCCGTAGCGGGTTTCGATACCCAAAATGGCCACAATATATTCCGGCGCCACCCCATAGGTTTGTGCCGCACGATTGAGGGTCGCTTCGTGCGCACGCCAGAAGGCCACCCCTTGGGCAATACGTTCCGGGCCCACCAGGATTTTTTTGTACCGCCCCCAGGTCCATACTTTTTCCGCCGGCCTGGTTATGCGGTCGATAATGTCCTGGCGATAACGCACCTGGGTGATCAGCGAGGTCAGCGCTTCGCGCTGAAAGCCGTGTTCAGCCACCAGTTCATCCACATAGGCCTTGACGTCTTCGCGCTGGGTGTAGGGCACTTCACCGGCGGCTATCGCCATCATCATCACCGGATTGTGGGTTTGGCCCGGCAAGGGTAACAGGGCCAGCAGCGCGCTGATCAGCAGCATTCCTCCCCTGCCCGGTGCCGGGGACATGTGTCTGGAAAATAGTTTCACTTTAAACGTCTACCTCAAACCAACGTTATTGAAGCCTTACCAGGCCTTGTGGGTGCGGATGGCCATGATAATACCAAAGCCGGCCATCAGGGTCAGAGCGGATGTGCCGCCGTAACTCACCAGAGGCAACGGCACGCCAACAACCGGCAACAGACCGCTGACCATGGCAATGTTAACAAATAGATAGACAAAAAATGTCAGTACCAGGGCGCCGGATAACAAGCGTCCGAAGGTACTTTCCGCGCCGGCTGCCAGATACAGGCCCCGGGCGATGATCAGCAGGTAAAGGGTGAGCAGTACCAGCACACCCAACAAACCTAATTCTTCGCCAATAACCGCAATAATAAAGTCCGTGCGCGCCTCGGGCAGAAAGTCCAGATGGCTTTGTGTCCCTTGCAAAAGCCCCTTGCCGGTGATGCCGCCGGAACCGATGGCGGTGGTGGACTGGATGATATTCCAACCCGCTCCGAGGGGATCGCTTTCCGGATCAAACAGGGTAAGGATTCGCTGGCGCTGATAGTCTTGCAGGGTGTACCACAAACCCGGCGCCGCCGCTGCCAGGGCTAAAAAGGCATAACCCAGCCACCGCCAGGGTAACCCTGCCAGCACCACCACCGCCAGCCCCGCACCGGCCACCAATATACCCGTGCCCAGGTCAGGCTGTGCAACAATTAAACCGGCAGGGATCAGCACAATGGCCAACGCCACACATACATCCTTAAATGACGGCGGCAGCGGCCGGTCGTGGAAATACCAGGCTACCGCCATGGGGACGGCAATTTTCATGAACTCGGAAGGTTGAAAACGGGTAATGCCCGCAACGTCCAGCCAGCGCCGGGAGCCTTTGACGGATACACCCGTGATCAGGACCAGGACTAACAAGCCCACGCCCAGAACATAGATGTAGGGGGCCCAGCGTACGTAAAACTGCGGCGGTAGCTGGGCGGCGATAACCAGGGCGGCAAAGGCCAGCCCCAGGCGAATAATCTGGGCGCGAAACAACACCGCACTTTGATCCACCGCGCTGTACAATACCACCAGGCCGCAGGCCACCACGGTCATCACCAACAAAAATAACCAGGGGTCGATGTGAATCCGGTACAACCCCCCGCTGCGCAACACCCGCTCGTGGGTGGGCAGACTGCGCACAAAGTCCCGGCTCATCTCGGCCTCCGGCCGGAGCGCTGACTCACCGCCGCGGTTTTCAGCTGGGGCAGCAGATAGGCGTCCATGACCTGCCGCGCCACCGGCGCCGCAACGGAACTGCCGCCACCACCGTTTTCCACCAGCACCGACAAGGCAATTAAAGGATTGTCAGCCGGCGCAAAGGCGATAAACCAGGCGTGTTTGCGATTAAATTCGTCCAGCTCTTCTTCGTTGTACTCTTCCCCCTGACGGATCTCCACCACTTGTGCGGTACCGGATTTACCCGCCATGCGATAGGCAATATCCCGGCCTATATAAGCCCAGGCGGTGCCGTTACCCCGAAACCCCTTGTTGCCCCGATGCACCACCGCCTCCATGGCATCCACCATTTTTTCCCAGTCCTGGGCACTGGGGCCAACAATCCGCGGCAGGGGGGGTGGCGGGTCCGCTTCGGGCAGAGGGGCGTCGCTGGACAGTAACATGCGGGGTCTGACCAAGCGCCCGCGATTGGCCAGGGTGGCGGCTATGGCCGCCATCTGCAGGGGTGTAACCAGCAAGTCACCTTGACCGATGCCCATATTGATCGAGTCGCCCGGGTACCAGATTTCCCCTTTAAAACCTTGTTTCCATACAGGGTCCGGCAACAGCCCCGGGCTGGCATCCGCCACGTCTACCGCCAGGTTCTGGCCAAAACCAAACTGTCTGACAAAACCCAGCAGGTTTTTGACTTCCATGCGGGTGGCGAGATCGTAGAAATAGACGTTGGAAGAGCGATAGATGGCCCGGTGCAGGTCCACGGTGCCCTGCCCTCCGGTGTTGTTGCGTGTCCACGTCCAGTCTCGATACATTCTGGACTGCCCGGGGAGTTTAAAGAAACCCCGGTCTTCGATGGTTTCCTCCCAGTCCACCGCCTGATGGACCACCCCGGCCAGGCCCACCACGGGTTTGAAAGTGGAGCCCGGCGCATATTGACCATTTACCGCGCGATTAAACAGCGGTGTGTACACCGAATGGCTCAGCGCCTTGAACTGGTTGGAGCTCATGCCAGTGATAAACAGGTTTGGATCGTAACCCGGCTGGCTGACCAGAGCCAGAATGCCGCCGGAGCGGGGATCCAGGGCCACAATGGCGCCCCGGCGCTCACCCAGGGCGGCTGAGGCGGCAATCTGCAAGCGGCTGTCGAGTTGCAGGGAAATATTCTGGCCCGCCACCGGGGATTCTTTTTCTAACAGCTGGTGTATGCGGCCGTGAGCGTCGGTTTCCACATGCTGGTAACCCACCTCACCGTGCAGGGAACGCTCGTAGAATTTTTCCACGCCACGCTTGCCGACAAATTTTGTGCCGCTGTAGGTGACCGGATCGAGTCTTTGCAGGTCGTCTTCGTTAACCCGGCGCACGGAACCTACCGCGTGGGCGAACAGTTCTCCATAGGGGTAATGACGGATCAGTTGTGAAGTGACTTCAACCCCGGCAAATCTGTGGCGATTCACCGCCAGAATGGCTATTTCTTCCTCACTCAGTGCCAGGCGCAGGGCGACGGGTTCGAAGGGCCGCCGCTTGCGTTTCAGACGGCCTTCAAATTCGGTGATATCCGCAGGCGTAACACTGACCAGGGTGCCCAGTTCCTGGATGGTCTGCGCCAGGCTTTCCACTCTTTCCGTCACCAGATCCAACGAGGACGATACCCGGTTTTCAGCGAGCAGTTCACCGTGGCGGTCAAAAATAAGGCCCCGGGGGGGTGCCAGGGGTTGCACCTGGATTCGATTTTGATCCGAACGGGTTTGGTACGTCTGATACTCCCACACCTGCAGTTGGACAAAGCGAAAAACAAGAATACCCACCAGGGCGATAATGATGACAAAAAGAATCACCGCGCGCTGAATAAACTGGCTTTTTTCGCGCAGCGGATCTTTGATGGCGGAGGTGACCATGGCTAGCTAGGCCCGGTGATAGGGGTGGCCGATGCAGATACTCCAGGCCCGGTACAGGGCTTCCGCAACCACCACCCGGACCAGGTAATGAGGCAGGGTGAGACTGGACAGGGACAAACACTCATCCGCACGTTCCAGCAGCGCCGGCGCCAGACCGTCAGATCCCCCCACCGCCAGGCAGACATCACCACCCATATCCCGCCAACTCTGCAATTTAGTGGACAGGCCCTGACTGGACACCGCCTGGCCTCCTTCATCCAAGGCAATCAGCCGCTCACCTTTACCAATTTGAAGTAACATCTTGTCACCCTCTTGGCGAATAAACCGGGTTGTACTCCCCGCTTTGGCACCCTTGCCGCCTAAGTGTTTGGCCGCGGGGATTTGCACAAGTTCCAGGGGCATATCCCTGGGCATACGTTTGGCATACTCCGCAAAAGCTGCATCCACCCAATTTGGAGGTTTTGTGCCAACTGCCAGCAGGCGTATCTTCATAAGTGTAGTGGGAAATCAGGAGGTTGATTCGCTGCCTGCGGACACATCCGACCACAAGCGCTCCAGTTCATAAAAGTCGCGCGCCTGACTCTGCATGATGTGCACCACCACATCACCCAGATCCACCAGGACCCACTCGTTGGTTTCGCGACCTTCAATACCCAGGGCAGGATGACCCGCCGCCTTGGCCTTGGCCAACACTGCATCTACAAGGGCTTTTACATGTCGGTTGGAGGTGCCGTTCACCAGCACCATGTAGTCGGTAATGGACGTCAGGTCTGCAACGTCGAGGGCTAAAATTTTTTGGCCTTTAAGGTCTTCTAAGGCCTCTACCACACAGTCTCGCAGTGTGTTTGCTATCAAATAACTGTCTCCTGCTTAACATAGAGATCGTGCGCCTTAATATATGTGCTTACCGGGTGTGCAAGCAAATGTTCGTAAGGGGCTTGTTGGGCTATTTTACGCCTAATTTGGGTTGCCGACACCTCCTGCATCGGCTGTTCTAACCGCACAATTTGGCCGTGCCGGTCCGCCTTAAGCCGCGCCACACCATATTTTTGCCACAGTTGCCGGATGGGTTTGGGCTCAGGTTGGGTTTCCCCGGGCCGGGCGACCACGACCAGATTGCACAAGCTCAACAGATCCTGCCAGCGATGCCAGGTGGTCAGGGTGGCGAAGGCATCCTGGCCCACCACCCAGGCCACAATCTGATCCGGTTGATGCTGATGAAAGTCCTCCAGCGTGTTCACCGTATAGGAAAACCCCGGACGGTCCATTTCCCGGTTGTCCGCAACCAGGCCGGGCTGGTCTTGCACCGCCAACTTAAGCATCTGCCAGCGGTGTTCCAGCGACGCCTGGGGTGGACGCCGGTGCCCTGGCCGGGCTGCCAGCACCAACCGCATTTGTGTACATGCCAACACCGCCATGACCCTTTTTGCCGCGTGCACATGTCCGTTGTGGACCGGGTCGAAGGTACCCCCCAACATGCCAATCATCAGCAGCAGGAAGGACCGGGGCAGACCGGGACAGGTTTCACGATTAAACCCGCGAATACCAGACGTGGTTCAACGGTGACGGAGCTCGCCGTTGCCATAAACCACATATTTCTGCGATGTCAGCCCGGTCAGGCCGACGGGACCCCGGGCATGGATTTTGTCCGTGGAAATGCCCACCTCGGCACCCAGACCGTATTCGAACCCATCCGCAAACTGTGTTGAGGCATTGACCATCACCGACGCGGAATCCACTTCGGTGATAAAGCGGCGGGTTGCAGGGTAGTTATTGCTGACAATGGTATCGGTGTGCTGGGAGCCATATTCATTAATGTGGCTGATGGCCATATCCAGGTCATGGACGATCCGTACCGCCAGCACAGGCCCCAGATATTCCGTGTGCCAATCTTCTTCAACAGCCGCCTTAATACCGGAAACCAGATCACGGGCTTGTGCGCAACCCCGCAGTTCCACACCCGCCCGGGTAAAACGTTCAGCCAGGTCAGGCAGCAGTTGCGGGGCCACCTGGGCATGGATCAGCAGGGTTTCCATGGCATTACACACCGCATATTTTTCCACCTTGGAGTTAAAGGCGATATCGGCGCCCATTGCGATATCCGCATCCCGGTCAACATAGACATGGCATATCCCGTCCAGGTGTTTGATCACCGGGATCATGGAGTTTTTACTGATACGCTCAATGAGCCCCTTGCCGCCCCGGGGCACAATCACATCCACGTAGGTGTGCAGCTTGAGCAATTCATCCACGGCATCCCGGTTGGTGGTATTTAATAATTGTACCGCCGTTTCCGGAAGCCCCGCTTCCGCCAGGCCGGCGCTGACACACTGCCCAATGGCCTGGTTGGAGGCAAACGCCTCGGAGCCGCCACGCAGGATACAGGCGTTACCGGATTTGATGGACAAGCTGGCCGCGTCGATGGTGACGTTGGGACGGGATTCGTAAATCATGGCAATGACCCCAAGCGGCACCCGCATTTTGCCGACCTGAATACCGCTGGGCTGATAACTGAGGTCCGTGACCTCACCTACCGGATCCAGCAGGCCATCCACCTGATGTAATCCTTCGATCATGCGGTCGATGCCTTTGTCATCCAGGTACAAACGGTCGATCAGGGGTTGATCAATGCCATCTTTTTCCGCACCGGCCATATCCCGGGCATTGGCCTGTTTAATCACCTCCCGGGCCTGGTCCGTTTGCCTGGCAATCGCCTGCAAGGCAGCAGATTTGGCTTCGGTACTGGCTGCCGCCAGAACCCGTGAGGCGGCCCGAGCCTGCACCCCAAGTTGGGTCATATAGGTTGCTAAGTCTTCCATGGCACCCAGTATAATCCGCCCGGGCGGTTAACTCACCTGTGCGCCTAACCCTGAAATTTTTTCACCAGGCGGCCCAGTTCAGCCAGACGTTCACGCGGCCAGCGCATCTGCAGCAGCGATTGCTTGATTTCAGGTTCGATGGGCAGCAGTTCCGACAGACGTAAACTCACTGAACGGGCTTCGCTGAAGTTAACCTGGAGATTGAGCTTCTTGATCAGCGGGTGGCTGGTCAGCTCCTGCAAAACCTCCACCAGGGGTTCGTGCTCCTTGGCCAGTTCGCCGGCAGGTTCGTCCGCCAGAAACTCCACATCACCCAGCATTAATCGGTCAGCCTGAGTACGGACCTGGCGAACCGAAAACTTGCGCGCCCCCTCCACCACAATGCCCAACAGGCCGTTGTCTGCCTGATTAAAGTCGATGATGCGCGCTTCGGTCCCCACATCAAATATCTCCGGCAGCTTGGCATCAGCGTGCCCCAGTACATCTTCACCCTGGCGGATAAGTACCACACCAAAGCCAATGCCTTCGCGCATGCAGCGTCCAACCATGTCCGTATAACGGGGTTCGAAGATCCGCAAAGGCAACACCCCACCGGGAAATAATACGGTGCGTAAGGGGAATAGCGGCATCTCCAGGCGCTTACTCTTCATTTGTTTCCACCGTCTGTTTCCACAGTCTATGTTCCACCGCGATGGGTCCCACCGTCCTGCCCACTGCAAAATCCGTCAGCTATTTTGTATATACTTCAGCGCATACGCATTGACAGCAATCCACAGTTTATGTCCGACCCTAGATCCCAGTCCACTACCCTTAATCTCGATGCATACCGCAAACGCGCCTTTACCGCACCCGTGGGCCAGGGCCGTCAAGCGGTTGCCGTGACCCACGACGTGTACGAACAGGGGGAACCCGGCCCCACGGTGGTACTGATTCAGGAGCTTCCCGGTATTGGTCAGGAGATGATCAGTCTGGCCGGGGCCTTCAGGGCGCAAGGTTACCGGGTGGTGCTGCCACACTTATTTGGCCCCATTGGACGCATTTCAATGCTGGGTAATACCGGCCGGGTGTTTTGTATGCACCGGGAGTTCAAATTGTTTGCCAAAAACGCCAGCAGCCCCATCGTGGATTGGTTAAAAGCCTTGTGCGTGGATTTGCGGGATACAGAGCCTGTCAGCAAGATTGGCGTGATCGGCATGTGTCTGACGGGAAATTTTGCCATCTCGCTGATGGCTGACGACAGTGTCCTGGCCGGGGTGGCCTCCCAGCCTTCCATGCCCCTGTTTGACCAGGACCACTTACACATGTCCGAAGCGGAAATCAGCGCGGCAAAAGCCCGCCTGGACACACATGGTCCTATGCTGGCATTGCGCTTCAGCGGCGACAAATTGTGCACCGGGGCCAAATTCCGGGCGCTGGCACAAACTTTCAACGATGACGCAGAACGCATCAGGCTCATTGAACTGCCGGGTGATGGCCATTCCGTGCTGACCCTGGATTTGCTCAAGGGGGGTGAACCGGCACAGGGCGCCCTGAACGAAGTGCTGTCCTATTTCAACAGCCAGCTCAAATCCGCATAAATGGATTGGCTACAGGTTATCCTGCTTGCCCTGATTCAGGGTGTTACCGAGTTTCTGCCCATTTCCAGTTCCGCTCACCTGGTGCTGCCCGCCCAATTGCTGGGCTGGCCGGACCAGGGTCTGGCTTTTGATGTGGGGGTACACTTTGGAACCCTGTTGGCGGTTTTAAGTTACTTTTATCGGGATCTATCCCGCATGGCCACGGCGGTGGTGACCTGGCCGGTGCAACGCCGGTACACCACCGATCTGGATTGGGTGTTTAAACTGGCTGCGGCCACCTTACCCGTGGCTGTAGCCGGGCTGGTGCTCAAAGACTTTGTTGAAGATAACCTGCGCTCGGTGGCGGTGATTGCCACCACCACCATTTTGTTTGCCCTGGCGTTGTGGTACGCGGACTACTTCAGCCGGCGCACCCCGGCAACCGCGTCCCAGAGCGCCACCTGGCTGCAAGCCCTGGGTATCGGGTTTGCGCAAATATTTGCCATTGTGCCGGGCACTTCCCGCTCCGGGGTGACCATCACTGCGGCTCTGCTGCTGGGCATGAGCCGTACCGCCGCTGCACGTTTCTCGTTTTTGCTGGCGATTCCCACCATTGCCGGCGCACAACTGTTACTGACGCTGGATCTGCTGGCCGGCGGCAGCCGGCCACCCTGGCCGGAACTGGTTGCGGCCACCTTTCTGGCCGGGGTGTCCGCTTACCTTTGTATCCACTTTTTTATCCGGCTGGTGGAGCGCACGGGTATGCTGCCCTATGTGATATACCGTTTGCTGCTGGGCTTGGTGCTGGTGGTTTTTCTGTTCTGAACCGCGAAGTGCATCAGCCGCACTGACGCCGGGTGTTGCAGGCTGCATACGGCAACACTTTGTTTTTTGGCCCCAGTTTTTTGGCCTCGGTTTTTTGGCCCCGGCGGGCGCCTGAATGACGTGGCCTGACTGACCTAGAAGGGAATATCGTCTTCGAAGTCGGTAGAGTCGGATAACGTGGGCGCATTGTCGGAAAAACCCTGGGGTGCCTGACCACCGCCACGATTATCGGCGCCCCCACCGTC
>JANQMF010000007.1 GCA_028280225.1 Pseudomonadales bacterium
TTTGCACTATCTGGCGTCGCCTGCACCGCGACTGGTCAATTGGAGGGGGGCGCTGACAGTGTTAAGCCGACACCTTACGAAGCAAATCTGTTGGCTCAAAGTCTTCTGAATTCTGGAAACAAAGCCCGAGCAAAGGTTTGGGCGGACTACGCCCATAAACAAGGAAGCAAACGAGCTGCTGTGTTGTTGGCAGATATAATGAGCCTCGATAATCCAAATTTCGAAGAAGTAGTGAGTCTTTACAAAGAGGGAGCAAGCAGTCCACATCCCTGTATAGCCGGGTGGGCGAATCTAAACCTTGGTCTGCACTATCGAGACACGGACCTTGGTTTTGCACTTGAGAGTTTCCGCTTCGGTGGAAGTTTAGGCGATCTAGACGCTGCCGAAATGTATGTGACGACGGTATTTAGAAATCACGTACAGAATAGAGAACAAGAAGCTGCATCTATTGCGTCAGCGCTTGTCGCATGGGATAGGGAAACGTACGGCTATTTAGAGGCATGGATCTTGGCAAATTCAAGAAAGAGCCTTGTAGTTCGAGGCGAGGAAAATGAATGGACAAAACTCTTTCTCAATGGATGTGCTCAGATTATCCGCGATACTCCAGAGGGTTTTGCTGACTCGATTGCGCGCCACTAATTTTTGTGATTAAGAAGCCTGCTGCTGGATAATGGCTTGTAGCATATCGATGGCGAGTCGTTGCTTGGTTCGAGGCATTCTGGCGATCTGTTCCATCTGTCGTTGAAGTTGTGAGGTGGGTCCGCGCTTGGCGGGTGCCTTTTGCTTGCCGACCAACTCGTCCAGGGAGACGGCATAAATCTACGCCATCTTGGCGAGCACGGGAACCGGAATTTTACGCAAGCCGGCTTCATAAGCAGCGATGAGTTGCTGAGAGGTGTCGAGCATATCGGCCAGTTGTGTCTGGGTGAGCTTGATCTCTTTGCGCAAGGTGGCGATGCGTTTGCCCAGATCTTTAAAGAACACGGCATCGTCTTGTGTCATGTGTTCATCCAACAAAGAAAAGCTAATCGATGCCATGCAATGGTGTGTCGCTGGAGCGCCTGATTGCATCCAGCGGTGTGGATCTCAAACCCCACGGCCAGGACCGCATCGGTCATTGTCCGTTCCATGACGATAAAACGCCGTCGCTGGTTGTGAGCCCGAAGACGAACCTGTGGCACTGCCTGGGCGCGTGCCAGAGCGGCGGCAGCGTGATCGGCTGGGTCATGCAGATGCAGGGCGTCAGCTTCCGCCATGCAGTAGAGATCTTGAAGAACGACCCTTCCACTTTAGCCGCTTCTTCATCTGCACTACGACCCGTAAAACGCAGCACCACGAACAAGCTCGACGTCGATCACCACCCGGGGATATACGGGCCACGAAGGGTTAGACCCGGTGGGTCTGGTGCATATGAACGGCCGGGTGTATGACCCGCGGTTGGGTCGGTTTATCTCAGCGGATCCGTTTGTGCAGGCGCCGGGAAATACGCAGAGTTTGAACCGTTATGCCTATGCGTTTAACAACCCGCTGAGTTATACGGATCCGAGCGGGTATATTTCCGAAGAAGTGGTGGATATTTTTGTTGCGGTTGTTTCCATTGCCATTGAAATTGCCTGCCAGGGTTGTGGGGCGGGTGTAAAGTTGTTTCAAACCTACTTAGGTTGGCGGGACTTTATCCATTCAACCATTGCCACTCCTTCGGGGACCGCTGGTGGTGCATATGGCAATGCCGCACCCCAGGGTGGGTTTGGTCTTCCGGGAAATGGGGACTTTTGTTCACAAAGTCTGATCATGTGTGTTCAGTCCAGTATGGGACAGGGGGCAGATCCGGCTCAAGAGTTGACAGTGGGTGGGACAATAAGCTCAGAGCGGGGTTGGGTGTTTGGTAATGGTGGAGTGACGGACAGTTTTCGCTTGGCGTTGGCGGATCCGTTTTGCCGGGATCGTTCGAGCTGTGTAGACCCTGAATTTATATTGGAGGAATGGGATAGACGTAACAAGGCGGTTGGAGAGCGGTTTAATCGGGCATTGGGAATTGCGGTAGGTATTGGCATGTCGGCCCTGGGCAACGGGGGTCGGGTGACGGCTGCGACCACAAGGGGGCGTGTTGAGCAGATTGGGCAGTTGAGACGGCAATTGACGGTTGACGTAACTCGTCGGGGTGGCGTTAAATCGAGAGTCTCAAAGAGTGGACTTGGTGATCTAACTAAAGCTGAAGCCGAACAAATACAAAAAGTTGTTGATAAAGCAGGTCGGCCAGCGGAGGTTGTAGGCTCTGCGGCAAAAGGAACTCGGAGAGGTGTTGGCACAGATCTTCCAATCGGTAAAGGCGCGGGTACGAGAAGTGATATTGATGTTTTAGTAGGGCCTTCTAGTAGAGGGCATTTTAAAGGATTAGATAATCAACTACCGTCAATTGATCCTAAAAGTGGAATTATCACTGGAACTCATAATCCTCATATAGGCCCCGCAATACGATTCGAGCCTGGAGCAGCACCACGCTCTGTACCAGGAGTACAGTAATGGGATTACATCGTTTCTGGTTTGAGTTTGACCTATCAATCGAGGATAGCCCTCCAGCGGGTACGTTATTAGGCTGTGGTGTTAGTGCATATGATTACGACGATGCCATTAATCTTATTAAAGAACGCGTTTTTGATGATGACAAACTTCCTGAAATCACAAAGGAAGTTAGAGATGTAGATGTTTCGACTTTAGATCAGAACCATGTACTTCCAAATATGGGGATAGTTACGAATCGGGGAATATGGTTCCCTCTGGGATATGAATAATTGACGAAGATATGAACACACGAATGGAAAAGATGACGCAACCCTTTTATTAACAACACAGTAATAGCTGATACTGCCTTCTTGGGTTCTTCCGGGAACGTACGGTGATTCGGGTCTACCACTCTGCCGTGATCGGATTTCAGGGGTCAATTGGCGGCGTAAAAGGAACTCACTCCCTTACGCCTGTTGACAATGCCATGCTTACCATAGGGCATGAGATTGCACATCGCCAAGGAATCGATGTCATAGGAAACCTTAAGTCACATGATGCAGCGAACCAACAAGGGCTTTCCCTATGTCAACAAGCTGGTGGGTGCCGATGAGCAAGCTGGTCGTTGGGCTTTTGTTGTTCTCGACAACGTTTGCTTGCGTCGCAGATGTCAAAGAATCCTTAGTTGTTCCAACGTTTTCGAACTCAGAACTCTTCAATATGGCAGACGTCATAGTATATGGGCAAGTGGTTGAAATCTCACCTGATGAGATTGGCTGCGTTCTAGCTTTGTTTCGATTACGCATCACCAAGGTAATAAAAGGAGATGTAGCGATTGGAGATGAGGTACTAGTTGGTCTCACCAGTGCTAGCCCTTATATGAATCGAGAAAATGAACATGTACTGCTAAAAGTAGGTAATGATAAGGAATTTATATCGAAATGTGATCGGACAAAAGTTGGAGCCATAAGTAATTTTGATAATTTGTTCATTGCAATAGGGGAGGCGGCACTGCAAAACCCACGAGCCAGAAAGAAGTGAGGGGTGGGTTCCCTAGAACACAGACATTAACAAGTAGGCCGACACTGAATCACCTAAGCCGCGCCGGACGCGCGGATCAGCCATCGCCCAGCGAACACCAGAAAAATCGCCTAAACAGCCTCTCCGCCCACTCGCTCCTGACGAACCCGCTCCAGTTGTTTGACGACCGCAACGTGGTCTTGCCGCGTCATTTTGCACTGGGCGCTCAGCAGCACGCTGAATACCGCAAATCCCGCGACAACCGGCCCATACAGCAAACCCAGCGCGCCAAGGGTTTCGATG
Organism: Pseudomonadales bacterium; assembly: GCA_028280225.1. GTDB lineage: Bacteria > Pseudomonadota > Gammaproteobacteria > Pseudomonadales > Azotimanducaceae > UBA4421. The sequence goes on from JANQMF010000007.1 coordinate 3,826, forward strand.
GGGATATCCGCGGCGCTCTGAATATGCGCACCCCGCGGCCAATTGATCAGATCTAGCCCCACGCCGGCAACAAAAGATCCGACCCCCGCCGTGGCTTTGGTGGCAAAAGAAGCTGAAGCAAAGAATATGCCTTCCTGCCGTTTGCCGGTTGTCAGTTCATGCTCATCGGCAATATCCGCGATCATCGAGTTGAAGCTGACAAGGGACTGGGCTGCGGCAATGCCCTGTATAAATTTGATGGTTGTCAGTGTAATTACAAGCAGTTCCGACCCGTTTTCCGGGAACCAACCTACAAACCTTAAAAGGATCGGCAGGATCTGCCCAACCGACCATATCGATACGCCGCACAGAATGCCGTAGCGTTTGTCGGCATACTGGTGGAAAAAAGAGGCCACCATCGCGCCCGCCATGAGTCCGGCGGGGTACATCAGCAGCACCAGAAGTTTTGCGTCCGAGTCTAGTTCCCAGAAATATTCGAACAGGTAAAGGTTAAGCGCGTTGTCTACGCCCACCACCATGTAAATCAGCAGTGCGCCGGAAAAGAGCCAGGCGAAGGAACGGTTCTGCAGGGCGCCCCAGATCTCGGCGAACATACGCTGGATGATTTGCAGGGCAGATAGCTTTATCCGCTGTCCGGCGGCAGGGGGCAGAAAGGGAATCCGGTGATGTGTACCCAGACCGGACCAGATGATGGTGATGAACATGATCACCGCCAGCGATATGGCGTAGGGTGCGTAGGCGTCGAGATTAAACTGTCCTTTCGGAAACTCCACCGTATCTCTGAAAAACCAGCCTAAACCCAGAAAGAAAGACAGGAAATAACCGGCAAAGCTGAAGAAATACCGATACGAAACCACCTGGGAGCGTTCGTGATAGTCGTCCGACAGCTCCGCGCCAAGCGCAATGTGCGGTACGTGGTATAACGTCATGGCCCCCCGGGTCAGCACCACGGTCACCGTCATCCAGGCAAACAGCGCCCAATCCGAAAGTCCCTCAGGAGGAGAAAAAAGCAGAATGAAGGCCACGGCAAGGGGCAGCGCCGAGACATACATAAAGGGGTGCCTGCGCCCCATGGAAGAACGCCAGTTGTCCGAAATAGACCCGGCAAAGGGATCGGTGAAGGCATCGAAGACCAGTGCGATGGCAAGCGCCAGTCCGGCCAGGGTTCCCGGCAGCCCCAGCACCTGATTGTAGTAAAACAGAACAAAGGTACCGAGCGCAGAGTTCTTCAGCCCCTCGGCGGTCTGGCCGATGCCGTAAGCAAACTTGGTGTTAAAATTAAGTGGCGGTGTCACAACCGGCTGGGCATTGTGTTCACACCATCAACATAAACTTCTTTATCCTGCACCACTCCCCACCGGATTCCCTTGATGAATCACCACTTGTCCCAAGTTTGCCTTGATGCAATCAGATTGCCTTAAAATCCAGACAACAAGGTCAGGAACAATAGCGCGTACATCTCAGGCAGCCGTACCCTCCACCTATTTACCATACCGTCGTATGGGTTCATCTACAACCAGCATTTTCTAGTTGTTTCCGGAGGGAAAATCGAAAGCATTGTTGTTGATGAAATAGCTGTTCATCCGTTTCCATGCGCTTGGTTGGCTCGGAGGATTGGGTTGTTCATACAACACCCCCAAGACGATCGATATCCGGTAGGTGGTAAATACGCTGCCGCCGCCTCCGCCCCGCTGCTACCACCTCCGGTTGCCGCACCTAACAAAGCCACTAAGCACTATACAATCAGGTTCCTCGTCCTGTCCCCTGGTGGAAATGAATCCGGAGTGTGAAAGACGTTGCACCCAAATGTCTCAACGGTAATTCAACCATTGCCACAGATATGAATAGTTAACCTCACACGTGCCGGGTGAAATCGTTCATAACCGGATGACAACCTGTATTTTGTGCACCCAGTGATATCCCGGTGATATCAAAGCGGCATATATTTTTTAATTTTCAGGGGTCGGCGGCAGGGCAAGATGCAAATCCGGGCAAAAAAATGGTGCCCATGTGTTGAAATCTATTTCAATGCCCCCATGATGCAGGGCATTTCAGGTGGAGTTAACTATGAGCGAGGCGCAAGTCGAAAAACATGCCTTTCAAACCGAGGCAAAGCAGCTACTGAAGCTGATGATCCACTCTTTGTATTCAAACAAAGAGATCTTTTTACGTGAACTGATCTCCAATGCATCAGATGCGATCGATAAACTGCGCTTCAAGGCCATAGAAGTGCCGGAGCTACTAGGGGATGACACGGATTATCACATTGATGTCACCTTCGACAAAGACGCCAAAACCCTGACCATCAGCGACAATGGCATCGGCATGTCCCGGGAAGAGGTGATTAACAACCTGGGCACCATCGCCAAATCCGGAACCGCTGAGTTTTTAGCTAATTTATCCGGTGATCAGGCCAAGGACAGTCAGCTTATTGGCCAGTTTGGTGTGGGATTTTACAGCGCCTTTATGGTGGCGGACCAAGTGGAGGTGCGCACCCTGGGCGCGGGCTCGGAAGAAGGGGTGGTCTGGCGCTCCAGTGGCGAAGACGACTACGAACTGGAATCCGCTGACGGTTTGTCCCGAGGCACCCAGGTCATCCTGCACCTGCAGGATGATGCCCTGGAATTTGCGGAAGACTTCCGCCTGCGCAGCGTGGTGCGTAAGTACTCCGACCATATTGGGGTGCCGGTGCGCATGCTTAAACAGGCGCTGCCGCCGGGGGATGAAGAAGAAGACGCCGATTCCGAAGCTGAGCCGGAGCTCGAAGCGGTCAATTCAGCCCAGGCGCTGTGGACCCGTTCGCGCAGCGAGGTGGAAGAAGCGGAATACAAAGAATTTTACAAACATGTTTCCCACGACTTTGATGACCCGCTGGACTGGAGCCACAATCGCGTGGAGGGCAAACTTGAATACACCAGCCTGTTGTACATCCCTAAACGTGCCCCCTTTGACCTGTACAACCGGGAAGCCCCCCGGGGCTTAAAACTGTATGTGCAGCGGGTCTTTATCATGGATGATGCGGAACAGTTCCTGCCTCTGTACCTGCGCTTTATCAAAGGGGTTGTCGACTCCAACGACCTGCCGTTAAACGTCAGCCGGGAAATCCTTCAGCAGGATGATCGTGTGGACTCTATCCGCAATGCCTTAACCAAACGGGTGCTGACCATGCTCGACAACATGGCGAAAAAGGAACCCGAACAGTACCAGGCGTTTTGGGATGAATTTGGCGAAGTGCTTAAGGAAGGTGCCGGGGAGGACTTTACCAACCGCGAAGCGCTGGCCAAACTGCTGCGCTTTGCCACCACAACCTCCAGCAAAACAGATAAAGACAAAAAGCGGGTCAGCCTGGATGACTATATCGGACGCAAACCCGAGGACCAGGACTGCATCTACTATATCTGCGCCGAAACCTACGAAACCGCTGCGCGCAGCCCCCACCTGGAGGTTTTTAAGGAGCGTGATGTTGAAGTGCTGCTGATGTTCGACCGCATCGACGAATGGCTGATGAGCATGCTCACTGAATATGAAGGGTTAAAATTTGTTGACGTCATGCGGGCGGATGTCACCCTGCCCGGAGAAGCCAAAACCGACGATGCTGACGACAGCGGCGACGAAGACAAGCAGGAAGAGGATGAACACCCGCTGATCGAGCGTATCGAAAAGGTTCTGGGTGAAAAAGTGGAAGGGGTCCGCACCTCCAAACGCCTGACCACATCCCCTGCCTGTCTGGTGCTGGCTGAACATGCCATGGGGGCGCAAATGCGCCGCATTATGGAAGCCAGCGGGCAACAGATGCCCGAGAGCAAACCCTATTTCGAATTTAATCCCACTCATCCCTTGCTGGAAAAACTGGACCAGGAGCCGGACGAGGACCGGTTTGGCGAACTGGTCGAAATTTTGTTTGACCAGGCAAGCCTGGCGGAAGGATCCACTCTGGGTGATGCGGCGGGATACGTAGATCGCATGAACCGCTTGTTACTTGATCTGATGAAAAACTGAGGGTGTCCGACACCACCGTAGCCTCGCTGATCGAACGCGTCAGCGCGCAGTTTCAATCAGCGGGGTTAACCTACGGGCACGGTACGGACAATCCCTGGGACGAGGCGGTGGCCCTGGTATTACATGTCACCGGTGCCCGGGACGATGCCCAAGACCTGGGCATGAAAGTGCGTGTCCCCCAGGTGGAGCAGGTGCTCAGCCTGGCCGGAAAACGTATTGCCGATCGCATACCCTTGCCTTATTTGCTGGGGCGCTGCACCTATATGGGCCTGGATTTTCGCGTGCGCCCCGGGGTGATTGTGCCGCGTTCGCCCATCGGCTATTTGCTTTCTCAGCCGTTGCCCTGGATGCCTCAAGAAGTGAACCGGGTGCTCGATTTATGTTGCGGGTCGGGCTGTCTGGGTATTGTTGCCGCCACCATCTTCCCTCAGGCCCGGGTGACCCTGGTGGACAATAATGAAGATGCGTTAACCCTTGCTGAAGAAAACGTCAGCCTGCATCAACTGCACACGCGGCTTGACCTGGTCCACGCTGATGTTACCTCTGGCTGGCCCTTTAATACTGAATTGAATCAACAACCTTACGATCTGATACTGGCAAATCCTCCCTATGTGGACGCGGCGGATATGCATAGCCTGCCGGCGGAATACCGGGCAGAGCCGGCCACGGCGCTGGCCGCCGGAGCGGACGGTCTGGACGTGCTGAGCGCTATTCTCAATGATCTGGGTCATCTGATGCATTCTAATAGTCTGTTCATTGGCGAAGTGGGGGCCAGCGCACCGGCGCTGTTGCGCCGCTTTCCGTCACTCCCCTTTATCTGGCCGGATCTGGAACAGGGGGGAGAGGGGGTATTTTTACTTGAAGGTGAGCGCCTCAGTTCTCATACTGCCGGCAACAACTAAGGGCACGTATGGCAGGAAACAGCATAGGTCAGTTATTTACCGTGACAACTTTTGGTGAAAGTCACGGCCTTGCGCTGGGTGCCATTGTTGATGGCTGTCCACCCGGGCTGGCGCTGTCCGAGGCAGACCTGCAGCCCGATCTGGACCGGCGCCGCCCGGGGCAGTCAAAGTACACCACCCAGCGCCGCGAAGCCGACCAGGTAAAAATATTGTCCGGTGTTTTTGAAGGGCAGACCACCGGCACCGCCATTGGCCTGCTGGTGGAGAATACAGACCAGAAAAGCAAAGACTACACTGACATTAAGGATGTCTTCCGCCCGGCCCACGCGGACTATACCTTTCACAAAAAATATGGCGTGCGGGACTACCGGGGTGGCGGCCGCTCGTCTGCCCGGGAAACGGTGATGCGCGTGGCGGCGGGGGCCATTGCTAAAAAAGTCCTGCACCAGGCTTGTGGTCTGACCATTAACGGCTACTTGTCCGCCATTGGTGATATTGCCGTTGATGTGAAAGATCTGGCCGCCGCTGAAGACAACCCGTTTTTCTGCCCGGATCCGGATCGGGTGGACGAGATTGCCGCACTGATCGACAGCCTGCGCAAACAAGGCAATTCAATTGGCGCGGAGGTCAGTGTGGTGGCGCAATCGGTGCCGGTGGGTTTGGGTGAGCCGGTATTTAATAAGCTGGATGCGGATCTGGCCGGCGCGCTCATGGGCATCAATGCGGTCAAAGCCGTGCAAATTGGCGACGGGGTTGAAGTTGTGCGGCAAAAGGGTACCCAGCATCGTGACGAAATGGATGCCCGGGGTTTTTTGAGCAATCACGCCGGCGGCATACTGGGCGGCATATCATCGGGCCAGGACCTGTTGTGCAAAATAGCCCTCAAACCCACCAGCAGCCTGACCACCCCCGGACGGTCTCAGGACAAATTTGGCAACGAAGTTGAGGTGGTCACCAAGGGGCGCCACGATCCTTGTGTAGGCATTCGCGCTGTACCCATAGCCGAAGCCATGGTGGCTCTGGTGTTGTGTGACCACTATTTGCGCCAGCGGGCACAAAACCCTCAATCTTGAGCGTCCGCGGATCCGCGGATTACTTCAAGAAAAGCCTGGGCGCCATTGGACATGGAGCGTTGGGGGTTGGTCACGCAGCCGAGTGTTCGGGACATGGGCGGGCAGTCCACCTTCAGCACGTTTAATGACGCCAGCATGCTTTTGGGCAAGACACTCCAACCCAGGCCCACGCTGACCAGCATGCCGATGGTTTCCAGGTAGTTGGTAGACATGGTGGGGCTGAGGCTGATGCCGGCTGAGGCAAATCGTTCCAAAACAATACGGCCGGTATAGGTGCCCAGTCCGGGTAGAACACAAGGCAGGTTCGCTAATTCGGCCATCGTATAACGCCCGGTGATGGCCCCACTGCCCACAAAGACCAGAGGGTCTTCCCAAATTGTTTCGTAGTCGAGCTGGGTATCCCCCTGGGGGTTCAGGGTCACCACCGCCAACTCAATATCGCCGTGGCGGGCCATGCCGTGCGCCACTTCGGAATCTTCAAAACTCAGATTGAGCTGCACGTTAGGATATAGATCCACAAACTCCCGCAGCACCGGAGCCAGCCGGTGCAGTCCAATGTGATGTGAGGTGGCCATGCGTAACGGCCCGGCCACGGCGGTAGACAAATTTTGCAACTGGCGTTCGGTATCCTGCATCAGGGCCAGCATGGCCTGGGCCTTGGGTTCTAAAAGTTTGCCCGCGTGGGTCAAAAACACCCGTTTGCCTACCCGGTCGAATAAGGGGGTACCCAGGAATTGCTCCAGAGATTTAACCCGCTTGGTCACCGCCGGTTGTGTCACGTGCAACTGTTGGCTGGCTTGAGAAAAGGAGCCGCGCTCGGCAACCGCCAGAAAGGTTTGTAGATCGGTAAAGTTCATCAAGGTGTTCCTGGTCCGATTGGGGCTCTTATATCATTCCATTATGGAATTTGAAATATAAAAATAATGAATTTGAGTTATTCGTCGGGCGGGCATAAACTGCCGCTCCCTCCATTAAACGGTGATGGAAATGGCCAACCAGGGTATGACCTTGTACGACAAAATTTGGGCGGCACACGAGGTAGGTGAACGTGTAGACGGCAACAATCTGCTGTATATCGATCTGCAGTTGCTGCACGAAGTCACCTCACCCCAGGCGTTTGAAGGTTTGCAGCTCAACAAGCGGCCTTTGTGGCGGGTAGATGCCAATCTGGCCACACCGGATCACAACGTGCCCACACAAGACCGTGAAAAAGGTCTGGACGGCATCACGGATCTTATTGCCCTGGAACAAGTGGTCACCCTGGACGAAAATTGCCGGGACTTTGGCGTGCGCCAGTTCGATATTCTGGATCAACGTCAGGGTATTGTGCACGTGGTCGGGCCGGAACAGGGGGCCACGTTGCCGGGTATGACCATTGTCTGTGGCGACTCGCACACCTCCACCCACGGCGCCTTTGCGGCCCTGGCCCAGGGGGTGGGCACGTCCGAGGTTGAACACGTCATGGCCACCCAGTGCCTGGTGCAGAACAAGGCGAAGAATTTTGCCGTGATGGTGCACGGCGCGCTGGCTGATGGCGTATCGGCCAAAGATCTGATTCTGGCGATCATCGGCAAACTGGGTACTGCCGGGGCCACCGGGTATACCATTGAGTACATGGGCGAAACCATCCGTAACTTAAGCATGGAAGGGCGCATGACCCTGTGTAACATGAGTATCGAAGCGGGTGCCCGGGCAGGTTTAGTGGCGGTGGATGAGGTCACCCTGGAGTACGTGGCAGGGCGGCCCTTCAGCCCAACAGGTGTGTTGTGGGACCAGGCGGAAGCCTACTGGCGGACATTAAAATCCGACGCGGACGCCCACTTTGACAGCCGTCTGGAAATAGACGCGGCCGGTATTGTGCCTCAGGTGACCTGGGGTACGTCACCGGAAATGGTCACCGGGGTGGACGGGGTTGTGCCTGATCCCGATGATTTTGCCGACAGCGTGCAGCGTGAATCTGCCGGTCATGCGCTTAAGTACATGGACCTGGAACCGGGCACGGCCATTACAGACATTCAACTGGATCGTATCTTTATTGGTTCGTGTACCAATGCCCGTATTGAAGATTTACGCGCTGCCGCCGGGGTGATTAAAGGCAAAACTCTGGCGCCCAATATCAAGGAGGCGTTAGTTGTGCCCGGATCCGGCTTGGTCAAGGCCCAGGCTGAAGAAGAAGGTTTGGCCAAAATATTTGTAGATGCCGGTTTTCAGTGGCGGGCTGCGGGATGTTCCATGTGTCTGGGCATGAATCCGGACCGGGTGGGACCGGGGGAACATTGCGCCTCAACCTCTAATCGGAATTTTGAGGGGCGTCAGGGCCACGGCGGCAGAACACACCTGGTGAGCCCGGCAACCGCGGCTGCCTCCGCCATTGCCGGACATTTTGTAGACGTGAGGGGGTGGTAACCATGCAGGCCTTTGACACACATACCGGTTTGGCCGTGCCCCTGGACCGCGTTAACGTAGATACGGACCAGATTATTCCCAAACAGTATCTGAAATCGATTAAGCGCACGGGTTTTGGCGATTACCTGTTTGACGCCTGGCGTTTTCACGACCAGGGGGATATCGGCATGACCCGCAACGAGCGGCAGATCAATCATCGCTTTGCCCTTAATCTGCCGGCCTATCAGGGTGCATCCGTCCTGCTGGCCCGGGACAATTTCGGCTGCGGCTCCTCCCGGGAACATGCGGTATGGGCGCTGCTGGAATATGGTATCCGGGTAGTGCTTGCTCCCAGTTTTGCGGACATCTTTTACGGCAACTGTTTTAAGAACGGCCTGCTGCCGGTGGTACTGGGCGAAGCGGAAATCGACACGCTGTTTGGTCTGGCCGCGGAGGGTCTGAACTTAACCGTTGATTTGCCCAACCAGCAGGTTGTGGTGAAAGATGGGCACAGCTTCGGCTTTGAGATTGCTGCCGGGCTGAAAGAAAAGATGTTGTCCGGCATGGATGACATTGCCTTGTCCCTGCAACACCGGGAATTGATCACAACCTTTGAAAATAAACACCGGACAGCCCAGCCCTGGTTGTTTGATCGCCAGCCCCAACAATAACAAGCAGAGTAAGACAACATGAGTAAAAAACTATTTGTCCTGCCCGGAGACGGCATAGGTGCCGAGGTGATGGGCCCGGCGGTGGAGGTTATGCAGGCGGCTGCGGATCTGGTGGGCTGCAAAATCGAAATCAGCGAAGGTCTGGTGGGCGGGGTGGCTATTGATGCAACCGGTGAACCTTTGCCCGCAGAAACGCTGGCGCAGGCACAAGCGGCGGATGCGGTGTTGTTGGGCGGGGTTGGCGGTCCCAAGTGGGATGACCTGCCCATGCACCAACGTCCGGAAAAAGGCTTGCTGGGTTTGCGCCAGGGGCTGGGCCTGTTTGCCAATTTACGCCCGGCGTTGTTGTTTGCACCCCTGGCTGACGCGTCTTCGCTGAAGGCGGACCTGGTCAGCAATCTGGACATTCTTATCATTCGCGAACTGACCGGCGGCATCTACTTTGGGGAACCCCGGGGGATTGAACAACGCGAAAACGAAAAGGTGGGGTTTAATACGCTGGTTTACTCCGAGGCGGAAATAGACCGCATTGCCCGGGTGGGATTTGATCTGGCGCAAAAGCGTAACAGGAAATTGTGCTCGGTGGACAAGGCCAATGTCCTTGAAGTATCCCAGTTGTGGCGGGAGGTGGTGAATGGGGTACACAAAGATTATCCCGATGTCGAGCTGTCCCACATGTATGTGGACAATGCTGCCATGCAGTTGGTCAGAGCACCCAAACAATTTGATGTGATCGTCACGGGTAACATGTTTGGTGATATTTTGTCCGATGTGGCTGCCATGCTGACCGGCAGCCTGGGTATGTTGCCGTCCGCGTCATTGGCTTCAACCGGGGTGGGCCTGTACGAGCCTGTGCACGGCACGGCGCCGGACATCGCCGGGCAAGACATAGCCAATCCGTTGGCTACCATCCTGTCCGTGGCCATGATGTATCGCTACAGTCTGGGTGAACCGGGTGCGGCGGAAGCAATCGAAGCCGCCGTGGCCAAGGTGCTGGCGGAAAACTATCGCACCGCCGATATTGACGATGGGCAGGACCGGCAACGGGTAGGGACCGGGGAAATGGGCCAATTGGTGATCAACAGGTTGTAGATAAAGGGTTTTGAAGGTGGCACAAGATAAAACTGTAAACGTAGCAATTGCCGGGGCAACCGGCGCGGTAGGCGAGGCGCTGATCGAAATTCTGCAGGAGCACAATTTTCCTGTTGGCGAATTGAGTTTGCTGGCCTCGGAACGATCAGCGGGCAAGCGGGTGCAATTTAATGGCAAAAGCGTCATGGTCCAAAGGTTGGATGAATTCGACTTTGCCAACACGCACATTGGTCTGTTTTCAGCCGGCGGCGATATTTCCGCTGAGTATGCGCCCAAGGCGGCGGCGGCAGGCTGTGTGGTGGTGGATAATACATCCCATTTTCGTTACGAAGACGACGTGCCGTTGATTGTGCCTGAGGTTAATCCGCACCGTTTAAACGACTACAAAAACCGCAACATCATTGCCAACCCGAATTGCTCCACCATTCAGATGGTGGCGGCGTTAAAACCGATACACGATGCCGTCAGGATTACCCGAATTAATGTCTGCACCTATCAGGCGGTGTCCGGCGCGGGTGCGGGCGGGGTACGTGAACTAGCCGGACAGACGGCAAATCTGTTGAATGCCAAACCCATCGAAACATCGGTGATGCCGGTGCAGATTGCCTTTAACGTCATTCCTCAGATCGACAAGTTTCAGGAAAACGGTTACACCCGGGAAGAAATGAAAATGGTCTGGGAGACGAAGAAAATCCTTGAAGATGACAGTATTCTCGTCAACCCTACTTGTGTTCGGGTACCTGTTTTTTACGGCCACTCCGAAGCGGTGCACATTGAAACCGAAGCACCCATCACAGTGGCGCAGGCCACGCAGATATTGTCTGACGCGCCGGGTGTATCTGTATTCCAGGACAATACCTATCCCACGGCGGTGGGCGAAGCTGCCGGTACCGATCCGGTCTTTGTTGGCCGCATCCGCCAGGATATTTCACATCCGCGGGGTCTTAACCTGTGGGTAGTGTCCGATAATGTGCGCAAAGGTGCGGCTTTAAATAGCGTGCAAATTGCGCAACTGCTATTGGATGTGTTGCAATAGCACGGTTAAGCAGCTCGATCCGGCGATCAACAAGGCAACGCACCGGGAATACCGCCCGCTAAGACAACTAAGTTGTCCAAGTTGGTTGGAAGTTGTTAAATCGCCGGATAATTGGCACTAACTTCGTTGAAAGTGGTACACATGCCCACCTAACAGGCTACCATCTGCGCTATCCTACAATTTGGTGCGTTTGCTTAACGCAACTTGGGGTGATAGCCCAATCGCCACAGATGGCCATTGGCAGCTATTATTAGTTGAGTTGTACCAATTTTGAGTTGTACCAATTTGATGAAGCGCTGCTTGACGATTGGCCGTTAAACCACCTACTCACGCGGGTATTGACGAAGTAATTATCAAGTAACAAGACATTAATTGCTGACGGACACATGGATTTGGAAATGAAATTTTGGGCATTCGGCCTGATGTCACGAGTTAATTCTTTCGTTTGGGAGGTTTCCGCAGGAAACCGCAGGGAAGAACAGGCCGGGATGGCCTTTTCCGGACCAGAACCCATAGTTCTTCGCGACAACCATCCAAACATCAGATCAAGTAGGAGGGTCTTGCCTATGATTAAGCGCAAGTGCCAAATGTTATATGTGGCGCTGCTGGCTTGTTGCCTGCTGACCCCGGTGCAAACCTGGGCACTTGGGTTAGGTGAAATCGAAGTTGAATCGGCCTTGAACGAGCGTTTTGAGGGTAATCTTGCCCTGCTGGATGCCCAGGGATTCCAGTCCGCGGAGATTGTTGTCAGCCTGGCCAGCCGGGAGGACTTTGACCGCATTGGTGTTGAACGATTTTTCTATTTGACCCAGTTGAATTTTGAAGTTGACCTGAACGCCAGCGGTGGACCTCAGGTTGTGGTCAGCAGCAGGCAGCCCATCAGCGAACCTTATCTTAACTTCATTGTTGAGGTGTTGTGGCCCAACGGACGGCTGCTGAAAGAATTTACGGTGTTATTGGATCCACCAACGTTTTCTCAAGCAGCGGCCCCCCAGGTCAGCACACCGGTGCAGGCAGCACCGGCTCCACGCCCCCAGACACAGCCGACGCGCCCGGAAAGCCAGGTGACTTTGCGGCCCACCCCGGCACCGGCGGCGCGTCCCAGCACACCGCGCCGGCCCAGCACCGACGGGGTCTATACCACCAGGGACGACACCCTGTGGACCATCGCGGCCCGCACCTTACCCTCAAATGAAGTATCGATGAACCAGCAGATGCTGGCCATTCAGCGTCTTAACCGTAATGCCTTTATTCGCGACAACATCAATTTGTTGAAAGCAGGTTATGAGCTGGATTTGCCCACTGAAACTGAAGCGCTGAGCATGACCCGGGAAGAAGCTAACTATGCGGTGGCTAACCAGACCAACGCATGGAAAACCGATACCCGGGTTGCCGCAGCACCCAGGGTGGACCCGGTCGGTGAAGCGCCGGCGGATCAATTGGCCTCGCAAATGGATGCCACCGGCGACGATACCGCCTCGGCGGCCACGGCCAGCGACGGCCAAGGTCAGGTCCGCATTGTGGCCAACACCGGTGAATTGGCCGCAGGTACCGCCGGCGGCAGCGAACAGGTCAATCAGCTGATCGAGGAAAAAGAATCCCTGGACCGTCAGGTGGACGAGTTGGCTTATCAATTGGATCGGGAAAAAGAAATTGCCACCAATCAGATCAGCGTTAAAGAGCGTCAGTTGGAGGTTAAGGATCAAGAAATTGCGGAACTGCAACAGCAGCTAAAAGAAGTGCGCGAACAGCTTGCGCAAGCGGCACAAAATCAGAATCAAAATCAAAGCGCCCAACCCGAAGCCCCCCAGGCGTGGTGGCAAAACCCATATTTGTTGATGGGTGTGATTGGTGTTTTGATTTTGGCTTTGGTGGTTCTAATGCTTGCGTTGCGCAGAGATCGTGGGGCCCAGGACGACTATTATGAAGACGACAACGAGTTTGCCGCCACTGAACCGCAGGTGGATGAAGAGGCCACGTTGGCGGCGGCTGAGCTGGATGCCCGGGATGAAGAAGAAACCACCCAGGTGGAACCCACCGTCGGCGCGGTTGAGGACTTGGACGAGAAGGATGAAGACGACACCGAAGCTTACTTCGACTTAGACGAAGAACCCCAGGACGGTGATGACACCGTTGTTGATGACCAGCAAGGCCAGACCCAGACCTCGGATGTGATTGGTGAAGCTGAAATTTATATTGCCTATGGGCGATATGGACAGGCGGCGAATCTGCTGCTGGGGGTGCTTAACGAAGATCCCCAGCGTTATGACGTTCGATTGAAGTTGTTGGAGGTATATGTAGAGTCCAACGACGATGAGCAATTTGAACACCACGCGCAGTACATTCTCGACAATTGTAGTGACGAAGAAGTATTGTTAGCCTGCCGGGACCTGGAGAGCCAGCTCAGCGAAAGCCGGGTGGTGCTGGACGACGCAGACAGTGACAGCACCGCAACAGGTTCCGGAGTGGACGACGCCGGGGCTGACACCAATGACAACACCCTGGTGGGCAATGATGAAGGCGCTTTAAGCCTGGATCTGGACGATGCGGATGACTTTGCTGACCTGGAGCAAGCGACCGGGGAAAGTGCGGATAAAAGTGCGGATAACAGTGACAGTGCTGAAGAGTTTGAGCTGGAGTTTGATCTGGACAGTACAGAGGTTGAGGATAATGCTGACGACCTGACTGTGGCTGGCGATCTCGACCAGACTGATCTCGACAAAACACTGGTCAATGAATCATTGTCCGGGGCCGGTGAAGAAAATCAGGCCGGTGGCGGAGATTTGGGTGGTGATTTAGGCCTGGATTTTGATCCTGAAACCGATGTAGCAGAAGAGGTAGACGCCGCGCAAGAGACAGCCGAGGATGGTTTTGACCTGGACGAACTGATGGGTGCTGAAGACGCTGAGGAAAATTCCGCTGACAGCGCTGGTGCCGGGGCGGACGATCAAGACGGTCAGGATTTCGACTTTGACGATGAAGCGGACGGCGACGTCAACGCCACCAAGCTTGATCTGGCAGAGGCTTACGTTGATATGGGGGATGCTGATGGTGCCAGGGATATCCTTAACGAAGTGGTTGAGGAAGGCTCCGCGGAACAGCAGGACAAAGCCCGTGAGATGCTGGCTAAGCTTGACTAGGACGGGAAGTAGTTAGAGATCCCCGTGGGTGGGCAGCAGATTGCTCTGGGCTTAAGTTACGAAGGCTCTTCTTTTTACGGTTGGCAACGCCAACCGGACCTGCCCACAATCCAGGGAGAACTGGAAAAGGCGCTTGGGCAAATTGCCAACCATCCGGTTGATGTGCGTGTGGCCGGCCGAACCGATGCCGGTGTGCATGCCAGTGGTCAGATTGCCAGTTTTTTCAGTGATGCCCGGCGCAGTCCGGCGGATTGGCTGAGGGGGGTAAACGGCCTGACTCCGGCCAGTATCTCGCTGGATTGGGTTCAAGCCGTACCGGATACCTTTCATCCCAGATACAGTGCCACGGCACGAACTTATCACTACCTGTTTCACGACGTGCCCCGCCCGGAACCTGCCTTGGTTGGCCGTGTGTGGAGCTGTCAAAACCTGGACGGTGACCTGATGCACCGGGGCGCCCAGCTACTGTTGGGAGAACATGACTTTTCCGGTTTTCGGGGGGCCGGGTGTCAGTCGCTGACCCCCATGCGGCGGGTAAACCGTTGCCAGGTTTATCGCAAACAGAATTTTATTGTGCTGGAAATTGAAGCTAATGCCTTTTTGCTGCACATGGTACGCAACATTGCCCGGGGATTGCATGACCTGGGTCGACACGGTGATTTGGCGGCGTTCGGCCAACTGCTCGCCGGCCGGGACCGTACCCGACTGGGGGCCACCGCGCCGGCTGACGGGTTGTATCTCACCCGGGTCAGTTACCCGGGATTTGACCTGCCGCCCAGCCGGCCGCCTTTTTTCCTCAGCTTGTAAGATACGCGGAAGGCGCTAGACTAACCCGCTTTTCCAATGGGCACACAGATGGTGCTGGCCGAAGTAAGCAACTCACCCATGTGGTGCAAGATTTGCGGCATAACCAATGTTGAGGATGCTGTTGCCGCCACGGCAGCGGGGGCGGACGCCATTGGCCTGAACTTTTATCCGCAAAGCCCGCGCTGTGTGGATAGTTTGGATGTCGCTGAAATTCTCGCTGCGTCCACCTGCCTGAAAGTGGCGCTGTTTGTAGACCCCGCTGAAGATGAAGTGCGGCGGGTACTGAACCTGGGCGAATTTGATTTGTTGCAGTTTCATGGGGCTGAATCCGCTGAATTTTGCCGCAGCTTTGCCAAACCCTATATCAAGGTGATACGGGTTCAGCCGGAGATGGATCTGCCTGCCGTCATGGCGCCGTATACGGATGCCTGGGCGTTCCTGCTGGATGCCTATGTACCCGGCCAGCCCGGCGGTACGGGGAAAACTTTTGCCTGGTCGATGTGGCCGGTCTCGGAACAGAAATTGATCCTTGCCGGGGGCTTAACCCCGGACAATGTTGGCGGCGCCATCGTTCAAACCCGTCCCTTTGGGGTGGATGTCAGCGGCGGGGTTGAAAGCGCGGACAAGCGCAAAAAAGATCCGCGCAAAATTGCGGATTTTGTCCAGGCAGCGCGCACGGTTGAAGTTGATGTGTCGTAGTTTGGGCGGTTCTCAAGGGCGGGGAGCCAGACAAAGGTCAGACAACGGTTTTGTGAATAACCCACAGGAAAATGGAGTGAGGCAGTTAAGATGAAGGATGGCAGCAATTATGCGCAGCCGGACGACCAGGGCCATTTTGGTATCTACGGAGGGCGATTTGTAGCGGAAACGCTGACCCACGCCCTGGATAATCTGGCCCAACTTTACGCCGAGGCAAAAAGTGATCCGGAGTTTAAGCGCGAACTCCAGGCGGATCTTATGCACTATGTGGGCCGCCCGACACCACTGTACTATGCTGAGAGACTAACGGCAGAGTTGGGTGGCGCAAAAATTTACCTCAAGCGGGAAGATCTTAACCATACCGGTGCACACAAGGTGTGCAATACCATTGGTCAGGCGTTGCTGGCAAAACGCATGGGCAAACCCAGAGTGATTGCCGAAACCGGTGCCGGCCAGCACGGTGTGGCGTCAGCCACGGTGGCTGCCCGGCTGGGCTTGCAGTGTGATGTCTATATGGGTGCGGAAGATGTTGAACGGCAGAGCTTAAACGTCTACCGCATGAAACTTCTGGGCGCTAACGTGATACCGGTGGAGTCGGGCTCAAGAACCCTGAAAGATGCCATGAACGAGGCGATGCGCGATTGGGTCAGCCGTATCGACGATACCCACTACATCATCGGCACCGTGGCGGGGCCACATCCTTATCCGATGATCGTGCGTGACTTTGCCGCCACCATCGGCCAGGAAGCCCGGGCACAAATCCTGGAAGCTGAGGGGCGTTTGCCGGATACCCTGGTGGCCTGTGTGGGTGGCGGTTCCAATGCGTTGGGCCTGTTTTATGCCTTTGTGGATGATGTGGATGTTGCCCTTGTCGGGGTGGAAGCCGGTGGTCTGGGACTGGCTTCCGGGGCTCATGCGGCACCTCTGAACGAAGGGCAGGTGGGTGTTTTACACGGCAACAAAACTTATCTCATGTCCGATGCAGACGGCCAGATCCAGGCCACCCATTCCATATCCGCAGGATTGGATTATCCCGGGGTGGGACCGGAGCATGCCTACCTTAAAGACATTGGCCGGGCGGTGTACGACAGCGCCACGGACGAGCAGGCCATGCAGGCTTTCCGCCTGCTGAATCGCTGTGAGGGTATTTTGCCGGCGTTGGAATCCAGTCATGCGTTGGCCTGGGCGGTGGCCAATGCCGGAACAATGTCCAGCGAGCAAATTGTATTAATTAACCTATCCGGACGGGGAGACAAAGATATCAACACGGTTGCAAAAATAGACGGTATTGAGCTGACATGAGCCGCATTCAAGATACCTTTGCACGCCTGGAAAAAGCCGGGGGCGAAACTGCCCTGGTGACCTTTGTCACAGCCGGTGATCCCGGCGTGGCGCATACCGTGCCGGCCATGCACGCCATGGTGACGGGGGGGGCGGATATTCTGGAACTGGGTATTCCTTTCTCTGACCCGGAAGCGGAGGGGCCGGCCATTCAGCTTGCCAATGAGCGGGCCCTGGCAAATGGTATGACCCTGAACAAGGTTTTGGCCATGGTTGAAGAATTCCGGACCAAGGACAGCGTCACCCCCGTTATTCTCATGGGCTACTTGAATTCCGTACTGGCCATGCCCAACTTTGCCGAGCGGGCGAAAACCGCCGGCGTAGATGGTTTGATCATGGTTAATCTTCCCCCCGAGGAAAGTGTTGAACTGACCGCTGATCTGGCCGCCAGGAACATGGACCTTATTTTCCTGGTTTCGCCAACCACCACGCCGGACCGTGCGGAATATATCCTCAGCCGTTGTTCGGGTTTTGTTTACTATGTCTCCCTGAAAGGCATTACCGGATCCGGCAATATCCAAGCTGATGAGGTGGCTGAGCGGGTGGCCGCTTTAAAGGCGGTTTCGCCCCTGCCGGTTTGCGTGGGATTTGGTATTAAGGATGCACGGACGGCGGCAGCGGTGGGTGCCCATGCTGACGGCATTGTGGTGGGATCTGCGCTGGTTAAGCTGATGGGGGAATATGCTGAAGATGTGGAACAGTGTTGTGTAAAATTACAGGCGGCGGTTAAGGATCTGAAACAGGCTGTTGTGGATTAAAGGGTTCGTGTGCAGATATCTGGGCCGGGCTGACGAACGCAAGGACAGCTTGGGAACACACCGAGTGAGGCGCTCACGGTGCAGCGGGATTTAGAAAGCTGGCTTAACTATATTGCTGAGCAACACTGGCAGACCATCGATATGGGTTTGGCGCGCATGCATACCATGGTTGAGCGCATGGACTTGCGCGCACCCCACCAGCCGGACGGTCAAATTGTCACCATTGCCGGCACCAATGGTAAAGGCTCCACTGCCATGGCCTTAGAGCACCTGCTGACTCGTGCCGGTCTGCAAGTGGGCACTACGCTGTCCCCTCACTTGTTGCGGTTTAACGAACGAATTCGGATTGGCGGAAGAGAACTGGCGGATAAGCCAATTACCGAAGCGTTTACCCAGGTGGAAGACCATCGGGGTGATCTGCCCCTGACCTACTTTGAATTTGCCGCTCTGGCCGCTCTGTGGTGTTTTAAGCAAGCCCAGGTTGACGTGTGTATTCTGGAAATTGGCTTGGGTGGGCGGCTGGATGCGTTTAATGCTCTGGATGCCACGGTTGCGATCATTACCTCCATCGGTCTGGATCACCAGGAATTTTTAGGGGACAACGTTGAGGACATTGGCCGTGAAAAAGCCGGGATATTACGTCCGGGTCAAAAAGTTGTGTTGGGACCCAACATGCCAAATTCGGTGATGGCCGCCTGTAGTCAATTGAACCTGGCACCCCAGGTTTACGGGGAGGCGATCGTTGCGGAAGCAACCGATGGACAATGGCATTTTTGTGAGGCGGGTCGCAACGCGCACGCGGCGGTTCGCACAACCACCCACTTAGGCACGTTGGCGGGAGAAAATATGGCCCTGGCCATTGCCGCCGCCCGGCACCTTGTCACCCGGGATACCACGCTCGATATTGCTTCGTTGGGTGATGTGACATTTCCCGGTCGCCTGCAATGTATCCAGGCCCTTGAGCGCAGGTGGGTTCTGGATGTGGCGCACAATCCCAGCGGTGTTGAGTTTCTGCGCCGGTCCTTACGTGCCGGCGGCTTAGTCCCGGCGCTGATTATTTGCGGCATGTTGCGGAACAAGGATCACGCTGGGGTGGCCCAACAACTGGCCGGTTTGTCGGTACCGGTGGTGTGTATAGACACCCGGGGTGAACGGGGGTTCAGCGCAGATTCATTAACCCGCAAGATAATGCCCTGGGTGGCCGCCCACAGCAGCGCGGTAAACACAGCGTTGCTGGACCAGGTGAGGTCGGCAACGGTGCCGGGAGATGTTATTCTAGTCATGGGTTCGTTTAATGCTGTTGAACAAATGATCACCTGGCTGAACCCACCGGAAAAGCAGGCCTAGTCAAACAGAGTAGTTGATTCGAATTGATCCATGCATGAGCGCAACCGGTACCGCATTACCGGCTCTATTTTTCTGATCGCGTTGGCGATTATCCTGTTACCGATGTTATTCGATGGCGCCGGCGTCCCTGTAGATGAGGCTCCCCGCATGCCTCAGGGTCTGCCGGATAACACCAGCCTGCCCGAGGTACCGCGATTTGATGAAATTGTGCCCGCCTCCAACGTGGTTGATCAGGTGCAGGAGCTTAAAGACCAGGTAGACGCTGACGGATTTTCTACGGACGACGGCACCCGGGTTGGGGAGCCAAGGTTGGGGCCGGCGAATACGGAAACAAAAATCTGGGCGGTACAGGCGGCCAGCTTTGCCGGGTTAAGTAACGCAAAAGCCTTGCGCACGCAGTTACGCGAAGCGGGTTATGAAGCCTTTATATCCAGTACCAAAACCGCCGGTGGTAAAGTCCTTCACCGGGTGGCTGTTGGTCCTCTGCTGAAGAAGGACGATGCCCAGGACATACGTCGCCGGGTCAGTACCGGGTTTTCCCTGCAACCGGATATTGTCAGCATGACACCCTAATGCCGGAAGTTAGCGGACAACTGGCCACGCTGGATATTGTGCTGAGCATTATTGTGCTGATCTCGGCCTTGATTGGCCTGTACCGGGGCCTGGTCAAAGAACTGCTGTCACTGTTGGCTTGGGTGGCTGCCTTTGTTGTTGCCATCTACTACAGCGATACCCTTGCCGCCTATGTGCCCAGTTCCTGGGGGGGTAGCCCGGTGCGCACCGTTATTGCCTTTGTTGTGCTCTTTATCGGTACCCTTGTTGGTGCCAGCTTGTTGCAGTGGCTGTTGGCTCGTCTGGTGGCGGGTACCGGCTTGAGCGGCACGGACCGTTTTCTGGGTCTGCTTTTTGGCGGCGCCCGGGGGCTGGTAGTGTGTGTGGTCCTGCTTATGGGTTTGCGCGAGGTGGCGCACGAAACCTCGTGGTGGCGGGCGTCAAAATTGCAACCGGAACTGCTGGCCTTTGAGGATGACGTGCGGGCGCTTTTGGGCCGCGCCAGGGGTATGGCGGAGGACATACAACTACCGGACGTGCTGCCGGATCACCTGCCGGGTGTGGACCCAAACTTGATTGGGCCATCTGCAGGGGACAAAACATGATCTTCGCGGCAATAAACCCTATACTCACACGCACAGCACGGGGGCATACGAATACAGCATGTGTGGACTAGTTGGAATAGTTTCACGGAAAAGTGTCAACCAGGAAATTTACGACGCTTTGACGGTTTTGCAGCATCGTGGCCAGGATGCCGCCGGGATGGTGACCAGCGATGGCAGAACACTCCATTTACGCAAGGGCAACGGCCTGGTTCGGGATGTCTTTCGGCAGGAACATATGCAGCATCTCACCGGGTCCATTGGCATCGGCCATGTGCGTTACCCCACCGCCGGCAGTTCCACCAGTGCTGAAGCTCAACCCATGTACGTCAATTCACCTTATGGCATTACGCTCGCCCACAACGGCAACCTGACCAATGCGGATGCGCTGAAGGCGGATCTGTTTGCGGAAGATCTGCGGCACATTAATACCAACAGCGATTCGGAAGTGCTGCTCAATGTCTTTGCCCATGAGCTGCAACAGCAACGGGCCCTGGATCCCTCACCCGGCGATGTATTTAAAGCGGTCAGCGGGGTGCATCGGCGTTGCCGGGGTGCCTATGCGGCGGTGGCCATGGTGATCGGGTCCGGCATTCTGGGCTTCAGAGATCCTTTTGGCATACGCCCGCTGGTATATGGCCAGCGCCAGACCGAAAGCGGCACAGACTATATGTTGGCGTCAGAATCCGTGGCCCTGGATATTCTGGGTTTTACGACCCTGGGGAGTGTTGCCCCGGGGGAGGCGGTATTCATCAGCAACGAAGGTGAGATTTTCCGTCAGCAATGTGCGGAACAAACCCGGTTGGTGCCCTGTATTTTTGAGCATGTTTATCTGGCCCGCCCGGATTCAATTATCGATGACATTTCGGTGTACAAAAGCCGTCTGCGCATGGGTGAATATCTGGCGGAGCGCATTATTCAGCGCTACAGCCAACACGATCATGATATTGATGTGGTCATTCCCATCCCGGATACCGGGCGGACTGCCGCTTTGCCGCTGTCTCACCGCCTGAACGTAAAATACCGTGAAGGTTTTATCAAAAACCGCTATATCGGCCGCACCTTCATTATGCCCGGTCAGCAGCTACGTAAAAAATCCGTGCGTCAAAAGTTGAATGCCATTGAACTGGAATTCAGAGACAAAAATGTCCTGCTGGTTGATGACTCCATCGTCCGGGGCACCACCACGGAGCAGATTATTCAACTGGCCCGGGAGGCGGGCGCCCGTAAGGTCTATATGGCGTCAGCAGCGCCGGCGCTGCGTTATCAGAATGTTTACGGCATTGATATGCCCGCCCGGGAAGAATTTGTGGCCCATCAGCGTTCTGATGATGAAGTGGCGGATATTCTCGGTGCGGACTGGCTGGTTTATCAGGATATCAACGATTTAAAAGCCAGTGCCCGGGAGGGTAATCCGGCTGTGGAAGACTTCGAATGTTCTGCCTTTGATGGTCAATACGTGACTGGTGACATAGATGACAGGTATCTTGAACAGCTATCCTTGGCACGTAATGATAAAATGAAACAGCGCCGGGAACCTCAATTTGGCCATGACGAAAACGTGCTGGAACTGCACAATCACGGCTGAACACGGCGCCATTCAAGGGCCAAATTGTACATGACGTCATCAATCCCAACCCCTGCCGGGTTACAACCCCCTGAAAACGCCGTGGCGCTGGATATGATGTCGCGGGAGCAGATTCAAGCAAAAATCCAGTTTATCCAGACCGCCCTGGACGATGTGTTATTGGGTAAACACCTGCAAATCAAACTGAGTCTTGCCTGTCTGTTTGCGTCAGGTCACTTGCTTATTGAGGATCTGCCGGGGATGGGCAAAACCTTGCTGTCCCACGCCCTGGCCCGGGTGCTGGGGCTCAGCTACAACCGTATTCAATTCACTTCGGATGTGCTGCCCTCTGATGTTATCGGCGCCACAATATTTGATAAGAAAACTGACACTTTCAGGTTTATCGAAGGCCCGATATTTGCGCAACTGGTATTGGCGGATGAAATTAACCGGGCCACACCCAAAAGCCAGAGCGCCTTGCTGGAAGCCATGGAAGAACGTCAGGTCACCACTGATGGCCAATCAAGGAAACTGCCGGAACCGTTTTTTGTCGTTGCCACACAAAACCCATCTACCCAGGCGGGCACATTTGCGCTGCCGGAGTCCCAGCTTGACCGTTTTCTGATGCGGATCGAACTGGGTTATCCCGAGCCTGCCGCGGAACGGGAACTGCTGCTGAATGGTGATCGGCGGCAACACCTGCAGCAGCTGGAGGCGCAACTCACCTTGCCACAACTCCGGCAGATACAACAAGCGGTCACTGACATAAAAATATCCGACCCGCTGGTTGAATACGTACAGCGGCTGGTGGCTTTTACCCGGCAGGGCGGAGAGTTTGCCTTTGGTCTGTCTCCGCGTGGTGCCCTGGCTTTA
Organism: Pseudomonadales bacterium; assembly: GCA_028280225.1. Taxonomy (GTDB): domain Bacteria; phylum Pseudomonadota; class Gammaproteobacteria; order Pseudomonadales; family Azotimanducaceae; genus UBA4421. Next base: position 26,670 of record JANQMF010000007.1, read on the forward strand.
TTGCAAGGTGCAAAAGCTTGGGCGCTGATCAGCAATCGCACCCACGTGGTGCCGGAAGACGTACAAGCGGTGCTGCCCAGTTGTGTGGAACACCGGCTGCGCGAGTCCGCGGATTTTACCGGCCACGGCGGTGGCGCTCTTGCGCAGAAACTGCTTGCCAAGGTCGATGTAGTTGCCTAGTGTTAGCGGCCACGCCCCATAAAAAAACGGGTAGCAGCAGCGGGCTGCCGCAAGCAGCGGTATCAGGAGAACGCCCCGCACCGCTAGGCAAACGTTTTGGCGCCTGGTTGGATCGGCGAATTCCACCGGGACAACGCATCACCCTGAGTCAATCCAATATTTTTATATTTCCCACGGCCAGTGGATTTACCTTTGGGGGCCTGCTGCTGATTTTGATTCTGGGAGCGATTAACTATCAAAACAGCCTGGTTTATGGGGTGGCCTTTTTATTGGGCAGCATGTTTGTGGTCACCATCCTGTATACCTTTCGTAATCTGTCGGGGCTGACCCTGGAGCTGGCGGATGCGGAACAGGGTTTTGTTGGCGAAGACATTGCGGTCCGGGTGCGGGTGACCCGTCCCAAGGGGGGCGGCCGCGAGGGGATACAGATTGGCTGGCCCGGCGGCTTCAAGCATTGGGTGGAGATCTTTGACAACGAAGCGGCGCTGGTTAAATTATATGTTGCCGGGGAGCACCGGGGGTGGTTGATGCCCGGCCGGCTGCTGGTCGAAACCTACTATCCCCTTGGATTACTGCGTGCCTGGACCTGGGTAGACGTTGAAGCCAGAGCCCTGGTTTATCCAAAACCCCTGTTTCAAGATATTCCAAGTACCCAATCTTCCCGGCATCGGGATGACGGCGAATTGATTGATCCTCTGGGCAGTGACGACTTTGTGGACATTCGTGAATACGTCCCGGGAGACCCGGTAAAGAATATCCTGTGGCATTCTTATGCCCGGGCTGACGAAGTGATGGTCAAACGTTATGCCAGTTATATCGAACCCAGGCTCTGGTTTGACTTTGCTGAGGTCAGCGGCGGCACCGAAGAAAAACTCAGCCGTTTGACCGGTCTTGCGCTTCAGGCCACCCGGGCGGGGCGGGAGTTTGGCTTGCGTCTGCCCGGTCTGGAGATTTCCCCGGGCATTGGGCAGAGCCATTTGGATACAGTGTTGAAAGAGCTGGCGTTGTTTAATCATGGCCAGTGAACAAAACGCGGGTATCGCGCACCAGATACCACGAAACAGTCTGGCCTTGTTGATGATTGCCCAATTGGTGGTCATTGTACCCCTGGCGCAACACATTTCGCTGTGGATTATTGTGGTGTGCCTGTTTTGTGGCTACTGGCGTACCCAGGTTTATCGCGGCCGCTGGGGTTATCCGGCCGGGTGGGTGAAAACGGTCCTGGTCATCGCCGCGGTTGCCGGGCTTGCCGCCAGCGGCTACCGGGGTTTTTCCCTGGAAGCGGCAACCTCACTCCTGGTCCTGGCCTTTGCCTTAAAACTGTTGGAAATGAAAACCCGCAGAGACGCCTATGTGGTGATCTTTCTCAGTTACTTCCTGATTTCCACCGCGTTTCTGTTTGATCAAACTTTGCTGTTGACCGTTTATCAGCTTGTTGCTGCCATTGTTGTTACTGCGGCGATGGTGGGCCTGAATCAATTGCAAACCCGGGTACGACCGGTCAATTCCCTGCGTATCTCGGCCGGTCTGATTCTACAAGCCTTGCCCCTTACCCTGGTTGTTTTTCTGCTGTTTCCGCGCATTGCCCCCCTTTGGTCCATCCCCGTACCCAGCGCTGCCAGTACCGGGTTGAGCGACAAAATTACACCAGGTGATGTGGCCCGTCTGGGACGCTCGGACGAGTTGGCCTTTCGCGCCGTATTTGATGGTGCGGTACCGGCCCAGCGCGATTTGTATTGGCGGGGGCTGGTGTATTCCGAGTTTAAGTACGGCACCTGGACCCAAGGTGAACCTCTGGATGAAATTTCCCTGGCTGACGCGGAGGCGAAAATCCACCTGGATGCTGAAGAGTTCAGCTATGAGATCTTTTTGGAGCCTACCCAAAGCAAGTGGCTGTTCAGCTTGGATACACCCATTAACTACTCCGCTAGGGTGGCATTGCTGGGCGACTATCGGTTGGTCAACCCCGAACCGGTGCTCTCGGTTGCACGCTATCAGGTAAACAGCGCTACCGGCTATGTGATGGACCATACCCTGTCCGGGGCGATGATACAGCGGGAAACCGCCTTGCCGCAGGGTGATAACCGGCGTATGCGCGAGTACGCCAAGGACCTGTACTACCAGGTGGGTGGGGATGCTCAGGCCATGGTGCAGGCCATGATGTCACATATCCGCAACCAGCCCTATGTCTATACCTTGAACCCGCCCACCCTGGGCCGGCTGGATAGCATTGACCAATTTTGGTTTGATACCCGGCGTGGTTTTTGCAGTCACTATGCCGGGGCGGTGGTTTTTGCGCTCCGCGCGGTGGACGTACCGGCGCGAATGGTTGGCGGTTACCAGGGTGGTGAAATTAATCCGCTGACCGGCCACATGGTGGTGCGTCAATATGATGCCCATGCCTGGATTGAAGTTTGGTTGGGCAACAAAGGGTGGACACGTTTTGATCCCACCTCAGCGGTTGCCCCGGCCCGGGTCGAAAGTGGCCTGGATGCCGCCATTAACGACGAGGACCGGGCAGCGTTGTCGTTCTTGTCAGCCGCGCGGCTCGGCCGGGAAGGTTTGCTCACCCAGGCACTGCGCTGGGCGGACTCTCTGGAGTACCGCTGGAATCTGTGGGTGGTGGGTTATGACAGTGCTACACAGATAGACGTCTTGAAAGATCTATTTGGTTCAATTTCTGCCTGGAAAATCGGCTTGGCCATGATGGTGGGCAGTGGTGCCAGTTTACTGTTGGTGGCGGTGGCGGTGTTCTGGCGGCGGCGTCCCCAGGCGCGCCATCCTGCCGAGCGCATGTTCCAGAAATTCTGCCGCTCCATACGTCATCCCCGTTTGCGCCGCTTGCCGGAAGAGGCGCCGTTGACATATCTCATTCGGTTGGAGAAGGAGACCAGGATCGACCTCAGTGATTTGCGGTTTCAATTACAGCGGATGTTATATGACCCGGATTACCCGTGCGGTCCCTTGCAGCGCTATCGAATCCGTCAGGCGTTTAGAAAATTGCGATTCAAGCTTGCCTTTAGTACCCCGACCACCGCATCCTAGTACTGCTGGAAATTCAACGATCATGTGATATGGCTCTAAACAAGCGTACCCCCTGTGTGGGTATCTGCTCCACAACGTATGGCGACTTGGTTTGCCGAGGCTGCAAGCGGTTTGCTCACGAAATTGTGCAATGGAACGGTTATGACGAAGCCCAACAAGCCAAGGTGTGGGCGCGATTGTTGGCCCTGCGTGCTGATGTTCTTAGCCATTATCTAGCCATCAGTGATGCGAAACAATTTGCCCAGGCCTGTGCCATGGCTGGACTTGAGGCGTTGCAGGGTGCTGAGCAATGTTATGAGCTGCTGCGGTTTCTGGTCAGCGGTTCGCGAACCCTCAAGGACGGTGGCTTAACCTTGCGTGCCCATGTTGAACCAGCACAGCCTGGCCGGGACCAGCAAGAAGCCCTGCAAATCATTCAGCTGATTGATGCGGAAATTTATCAGCGCTCGGTGGCTCACTACGAACGCAACTTCAAGGTGCCCATTTAAAATGGAGCGCAGAACATGAGCCGGCCGGACCTTAATCCGGCAGTTTCGTTTTTGCATGTACCGACGCCGGACGAGTGGGTGGCCCAAGTGGATACACACATTCCCGAACTTTTGATCGATCATGCCAACTGTGAAAAAAAAGCCGCCAGCACCGCGCTGAGTCTGATGTACAAATATGTGGATCGTCCCGGCTTGTTACATACCATGTCCCGCCTGGCCCGGGAGGAACTGCGGCATTTTGAACAGGTGCTGGATGTCATGGTGGCCTCGGGGGTGACCTACCGGCATTTGTCGTCCGCCCGCTACGCGCAACGGCTGCATGGGCAGGTTCGCTCCGCCGAACCCCATCGGCTGATCGATTTACTGATTGTGGGCGCGGTGGTGGAGGCGCGTTCCTGCGAGCGTTTTGTGCGGCTGATTGATGTGTTGCCGGATAACATTGCGGATCTGTATAAGCAGCTTGTGCATTCAGAGGCGCGCCATTTTACCGACTATCTGAAGCTGGCTGAGGGGATTGCCGCGGAGTTCGACGAGGACATTACCCCAAGGGTTGCGTTGTTTTTGGATTTGGATGCTGAACTGGTCAGGGCGCCGGACACAGAGTTCAGGTTCCATAGCGGCGTGCCAGACTAAAACACTCCAGTTGCAGCGCGCCGTCACTTTGCCGGCACAGCCAGCCGCAATTTTCCCAGGCGCCGGTAACAATTCTTTGCACACCGTTGACCCTGTGCATGCCGGGGCGGTGGGTGTGGCCGTGGATGAGGGTTTGGCCATCGTATTGCTCAATCAAATCCATGGTCGCCGCCGGGTTCACATCCATGATGTTGCTGGGTTTGTTGGCATTACTTGTGCGGCTTTGGGCGCGCATGCCGTCGCCAATTTGTTTTCGCTCGGCCAGGGACTTGCTGAGAATGTCCTGCTGCCACTCGGCGCTGCGCAGCAATGTCCGCATCATCTGATACTCTTTGTCGTCGGTACATAAGCTGTCACCATGACACAACAACAATTTGTCTTCGGTGACGTGGGGGTCGGCCAGTAAAGTACAACCCGCCCGGCCGGCAAAATCTTCACCCATCAGAAAGTCCCGGTTGCCGTGCATCAGATAAATCTGCGTTGCCTTGGCCGCTGCTTGCAGATCTTGAGTCATCTGGCGGGCCAGGGGACTGTCGTCATCGTCGCCAATCCACATCTCTACCAGGTCACCCAGAATGTAGATGGCATCCGCCCATTGACCTTCGACTTGCAACAGTTCCCTGAAGCGTAGATAAGCGGGTGCATCCACGGCTTGCAGATGTAAGTCTGAAATGAACAGACGTTTGCTCAACCGCTTAGTCCGTCTGCCGCTGCCGGGCGGCTTGTAAGGTATTTTGCAACAAAGCAATCCGGGTCATGGGGCCAACGCCGCCTGGAACCGGCGTGATCCAGGCAGCCACTTCTTTCACTGCGTCAAATTGCACGTCACCGTACAGTTTATTGTTTCCACCCCGGGTAATGCCCACATCAATGACAATGGCGCCGGGTTTGATCCAAGCCGGGGGCACCAGACCGGGTTTACCCACCGCAGATACCACAATATCCGCCAGGCGGATCTTGGCGGCAATATCCTGGGTGAATTTGTGGGCCATGGTGACGGTGCATCCGGCCAGCAGCAATTCCAGACCCATGGGCCGGCCGACATGGTTCGAAGCGCCAATGACTGCGGCATCCAAACCCCTGGGTTGGATGCCGATGCTGTCTAACAGAAGCATTACGCCCTTGGGTGTGCAGCTGCGAAACGCCGGACGCCGCAGGGCCAGCAGACCAATGTTATAAGCATGGAAACCGTCTACGTCCTTGCTTGGGTCAATACAGTCGATAATACGGTCTTCGTCGATGTGTTCAGGCAATGGGGTCTGCACCAGAATGCCGTCAACACTGGCATCTTCATTGAGGGTCTGGATGCGGTCTTCGAGATCTTTCTGGGTGACATTGGCGCTCAGGTGCTGGACATTGGAATGAAAACCCACTTCATCGCAGTCCCGGCGCTTGCCACGGACGTAGACTTCCGAGGCCGGATCGTTACCCACCAGGATAACGGCAATTCCGGGTAAGCGGCGGCCTTGAGATTGCCAGCGTTTCACCTCTTCGGCGATTTCTGCACGCAGGGATTTGGCAATGGCGGTGCCGTCGATAATTTGTGCGGTCATGGTGTCTCCAAAACGGCTATTTTACCGATTTGTGTTTTTATTTCCCGCTTAGAAGCACCAAATGCAAAGTGTTGAACACTGATGGATACAGACCTGCAACAAACCGGAATATCCCGTTCCGCTTCAAATTAGAATAATTTTGAAGGTCCAAGCGATGCATCTGGGCTTCGCCCAGAAACTCGACTACAACCGCGAAGCGAAATAACCTCGAATATCCAAGCGATGTTTTGGCCAAAGGCCAAAACTCGACTACAACCGCGAAGCGGTTGTATGGCACGCCCGGCAGGACTCGAACCTGCAACCCTCGGCTTAGAAGGCCGATGCTCTATCCAGTTGAGCTACGGGCGCATACAAAGACTACCGGCGGAGATCTTTTGCAGACCTGAAATTGGTCGGGGTAGAGAGATTCGAACTCCCGACATCCTGCTCCCAAAGCAGGCGCGCTACCAGACTGCGCTATACCCC
>JANQMF010000089.1 GCA_028280225.1 Pseudomonadales bacterium
CCAGGTGGGCTCCCGGAGTCGTCGGCCAGGTGAGAGTAGATGAAATAGGCTTCGTAGTTGTCGGTTGGCTGCCACAGGACCTTAACCTTGGCGGCAAAGACGTCAACGTTGTTCAGATTTTCACCACCTCCCCGGGTTGGCCCGTCCAGGGGGGCGGGCAGCGGACCGGGCACGATCAGCCCGGGCACCAGGCCGTTGGCGGGATTTGCCGTATCTTTGTCGTTGGTATAGTAGCCGTCGTCCTCATCCCAAATGGCGGTAAAGCGCATGGCCAGTTTGTCATCGATCAACGGCAGGTTAACCCCCACCCGATATTTGTTGATGTTGGCTGAATCGTCCCCGTCATCACCGGCAAACTGTCCCCACTGATATTCTGCGTCAGCAAAAAACTCATTCATTTCGGGACGTTTGGTGGTGATGGAAATGGCGCCCCCGGTGGCGCTTTTGCCGAAAAGCGTACCCTGTGGACCCCGGTAAACCTCAATCCGGTCGACATCGAATAACTCCACAAACTGAGCCTGGACGTTGGACAGGCCAAATTCATCCACCAGCAATACCACTGAAGAATCTTGTGTAACCAGAATGGAATTCTGGCCGGTACCGCGGATTCCTCCGGCGATGGCCCTGAAGCCCGCCACCTGTCCCAAGGCTACCCCGGGGGACAATTCGCCCAGGGCCAGAAGGTCGGTGCGGAATTGGTTTTTCAGCATTTCCTCGGAAATTGCTGTCAGCGCAATGGGCACATCCTGTGCGGATTGCTCACGCTTGGTGCCGGTAACGATGACTTCCTCGATCACCCCGGAGTCATCCTGTACCGCAGCCTGTAAAGGCGCGGGCAGGACTAACGTTAAATAAGCTGCTGCAAATGCAACGGTGAAAAGTGTGGACAGGACCACCTGCCGGTGTCTTGGTCTATTCATCATTCTCCCCCTCCTAGTGAACTGACAATGACCGTATTGAGTTTTGGTGCCGTAGACTGCCTCCACTTAGTACCCACTTGCCCCTGATTGGTTGCGGCAAATAGTGGTTACGACAAATTTAATTTTTGTACCCGAATACAAAAATTCGTAACATAGTACGACGATCAGCGTTCCTGTCAACGGCATTCGGAGGAAGTGGTGAAGGAAATAACCGATAAGCCCAAACCCAAACATGCACTGAGCAGCATGCAGTGCCCTGCACATCTGAGTGATGTTGACCTGTTCGGCACCGGTGCGTGTGAACACTGGTACGAGGCGTATGACATCCTGCACCGGGAGGCGCCCGTGCACAAAATCCCCGGGGAAGGTTTTGCGCCGGGCACGGATGCCTTTATTCTGACCAAACACGAAGACATCGCGGCGGTGGTGCGGGACCAGGAGCGTTTCCCCCTGCCCGGGTCGCTGATGGTCCAGCAACTGTGTGCGGCGGAAGCTGATCCGTTTGAAACCCCCAACGTCAATATCATGATGGCTGCCATGACCACCCTGCGGCCTAATCCCCAGATGTGGCGCAGCCATCGCCAGGAACTGACCGATCCCTGGGTGGGTCCCGGCGCCGGCCGCAACGAAGCGATGGTTAACCGGGTTGCCCAGGAGTTGATCGACCGCTGGATAGAACGGGGTACGGTGGAGTTTGTCAGCGAATTTGCCCAGCCTTTACCCCAGATGGTTATGGCCAATGTCCTGGGCTGGCCCATGGAAGACTTAAAATTGCTGAAATACTATGGCGACGGCACGGTCAAACCCTTTGTCTATGGCAGCGGCCACCGCAATATCCTGCCCCAGGAAGAGATTGACAGCCAATTTGAAGTGCTGGCGGAATTTAAGGCTTATACCCAGGAGCTGATTACCCGCAAGCGGGCCAGGCCGGCGGAAGATATGATCTCCTTTCTGACCCAGGTGGAATATTCCCCACTGGCGCGACGGCTCGCAGACGACGAAATTAATGGGGTGGTTTACGCCATGGTGATTGGTGGGCTGGAAACCACCCAATATGCCCTGGCGGAGCAGGTGCAGTTGCTGATCGAACATCCGGACGTCTGGCGGCAGCTTAAGGCGGAGCGCGGTCTGGTGCGGGCCTTTACCGAAGAAGCCATGCGCCTGCGGGCCCCGACCCAGGGTTTGTCCACCCGCATCACCAGTCAGGATGAGGTTTTTCAGGGGGTAAGGGTACCCAAGGGGTCTTTTCTGCATTTGCGCTGGGCCGCGGCCAACATCGATCCACAGGAGTGGGATGAGCCGCAGACATTGCGCCTGGACCGCAAAGCAGGCACCCGGCATCTCACCTTCTCCCAGGGGGCCCGGGTTTGTCCGGGCGCCAGTTTGTCCCGCCTGGAACAGGTGGTGGCGTGGAACAGATTGTTAGACGCTGTTGAAGAATTTGAATATACCGACGACAACAACTTCCTGCATCAACCGGGCATCATGCTGGCCACGGATCACCTGAACTTAGCGGTCCGGCGGGCGGGTGCTCCATCCACCGGAAATACCTGAAAATTTTGGGTCAGCGTGCCAGTTCGTCCGCCCATTGCACAACGTCGGCATAACCGTCCAGCACCCGTAATGATTCGCTGGTGTCCAGAGTGGGCAGCGACAGGACAACGCGATTCACCCCCTTGGCCTGCAAGGCCTGCAACTGCTCCGCACGGGTGATTGTGGTCAGCAGGCTGATGTCGATGTCACTGATGTCCCGCCCGTGTTTTGCACATTCTTTGCTGAGCAGGGCAAGACGGTCGTCAAATTCCGGGATGTGAACCGGGTACCAGCCCTGGGCAAATTCGGCAATCCGTTGCATGGCCCAGGTGGAAGTGGCACCGATAAATACCGGTGGGTGGGGTTGACTCACCGGCTTGGGTTCCACCCACACCGGGTCAAAGTTGATGAAGCTGCCGTGGTATTCAGCACCTTTTTGGGTCCAGCAAGCTTGCATGGCCAGGATATATTCGCGTAACACCCGCCAACGGTCTGCATAAGCAACGCCATGGTTTTCCAGCTCTTCGGCAATCCAGCCACCGCCCACCCCAAACAGGAAACGGCCATTGGAAATGGCATCTATCGAGGCCACGCGCTTGGCCAGGCTGATGGGGTGGTGTTCAGGGACCAGGCAGATGCCGGTGCCAATCTTCAAATTTGTGGTGACCGCAGCCGCCTGGGCAAGATAGGTAAAGGGTTCATAACTTTCCCAGTAAATGCTGGGCAGATCACCGCCAAGGGGGTAGGGGGTTTTGCGCGATGCGGGGATGTGGGTGTGTTCTACCGTCCACAGCGAATCAAACCCCCGTTCTTCCGCGGCCCGGGCCAGGTCCACGGCGGAAATGGCATAAGTAGTTGGAAATGTTGATATACCAATGTGCATGACAGCCCCCCGGTGTCCGCTGGGGTATTTCCGGGATGTTAACAATAATTTGTTGCTTTGGGTCGGCTTGTGGGGGTGACCTTTGGTAGCATGTAGGCCAGGGAAATCATCAGGTGCTATTGTGGTCGACAACATGTCCAAACGCGGCTTTGATCCGCTGACTTATCAATTTGAAGATCAGGTGCCGGGTGACGGTGAGTTGACCGAGGTCGCCGATGGCGTTTTCTGGGCGCGCATGCCCATGGGGGGGCGTCTCAGTCATATCAACGTCTGGTTGCTGAGAGACTATGATGGCTGGACCATTGTTGATACCGGCCTGTTTCAGCCCGAGGTACAGGACTGCTGGCGGCGGATATTTGCCAAGTACCTGCAGGGCAACCCGGTCACCCGGGTTATTGCAACCCATCTGCACTCGGATCATACGGGCCTTGCGGGGTGGATAACCCGGGAATTTAACTGCCCGTTGTGGATGTCGCGCAGTGACTTTTTTATGTGCAAGGTGATGGCTGCGGATGGCCCGTCGGATGTCCCGGAAGACGCCATCCGGTTTTATCGTCGCGCGGGGTTCACCGAGGCGCGCCTGGACCGTTATCGTCAGCGGTTTGGTCAATTTGGTGCAAATATCTCGCCGCTGCCCGCGGGATATCAGCGCATTACCGATGGACAATATATCGACGTGGGCGGCAGGGAGTGGCGGGCAGTGATTGGTCATGGTCACGCGCCGGAACATGTTTGCCTGTATTGCCCGGAATTAAAGGTCATTATTGGCGGTGATCAGATCCTGCCGAAGATCACCCCCAATGTCAGCGTGCAACCTTCCGAGCCCGACGCCAACCCGCTGCGTGATTTCATCAATAGCTGTGGCCGCTTTCGTGAGCAACTGCCTTCGGATCTGCTGGTGCTGCCCGCCCATGAAAGCTTGTACAAGGGTGTACATGAACGGCTGACGGCGCTGATCGATTGGCATGAAGTGGCTTTGGAGAAATTATATGACCTGTGTGCCGAGCCGAAACGCGCGGTTGATGTTTTTCCTGCGCTGTTCAAAAGCAAAATTACCGATATGAGCTACTTCCCGGCTACCGGTGAGTCTATTGCCCATTTGCATTGTGCCCGGGAGCGGCGCATGTTAACCGTGGAAAACGACGAACACGGCGTTGCCTGGTGGCGCCAGGCCTAGGACAGGCCCGCAAACCCGGTGCTGCATAACCAATGTAATGCCACAATCCACTCAGTCTTGGTCTGAACCCGGTCAACAGCAGGTCATCACGAGCCGCAACCTTGTTTTTCAAGTCAGGGTTTAAACATCCGCAAATAGAGTTTTTACAAACCGGGGGGTTCAGCCTGGTGGTGCGGGTACTCAACCGTCTGTTGGCGGTTGGCCTGGGGATGGTCCTGGCGCGCATGTTAGGCACACAAGGGTACGGGATTTATGCCTACGTCTTTGCCATCCTTTCTGTATTGCTTGTGGTTGCCGACCTTGGCATTGGCCGGCTGACCATTCGTGACCTGGCCGGGTATGCGGCCGGCGGCAATTGGCACGCGGTTCGCCACCAGGTCGCACGCCGCATGTTGCTGGTTTTGGGTATTTCGCTGTTTTTGAGCCTGATGGGCGCAATCCTGGCCTGGGTGGGATTGGCCCCCCGTGGCCTGGGTCTGGGCATGGTGTTGTTACCCCTAAGCGCGCTGGTTGTCTATGTGGGTGCGGCATTGCGGGGGTTGAGCAAAATTTCCTGGGCCTTAAGCCTTGAGCTGCTGGCCTTACCCGGGTTGGCGGCGTTGCTGTTGCTGGCATTGTTTCTGCTTCTGCCCCAGTGGCGCGAGCCGGAAGTGGCTTTGGCGGGCCAGATCCTGGTGACAACCCTGGTCTTGGGCTGCTCGGGATTGCTGCTGGGCAGGACCATAAAGTCGAAGCGCTTGTCCGCGCCGGCAGACCGGGGTCCGGGACTGTCCACCATACTCAAGCAGGCGGCACCCTTTGCGCTGATTGCCGGCATTGGTGTTTTAAATGCCCAGGTGGGCATTGTCATGGTGGGTTATTATTTACCGGCAGACCAGGTGGGGATTTTCCGGGTTGCCCTGCTGGGCGCCGGCCTGGTGGGCTTTGGTCTGCAGGCTGCTAATGCGGTGCTGCCCACACAATTTGCCAGGTTGCGGCAATTGGGTGATCGTGTACAACTGCAACAGTTGGTTACCCTGAGTGCGCGGCTCATATTACTGTCTGCCGTGCCCGTTGCCCTGGTGTTGATGGTGTGGGGGGGTACCTTGGCCGCCTGGCTGTTTGGCGCGGAATTCGGCGCAGCGGGCACTGCCCTGTTAATACTTGCCGGGGGTGAGCTGGTGGGTGCTTCCATGGGTTCTTTGGGATTTTTGCTGTCCATGTCCGGTGAGGAAAAATCAGCGTTGCGGGTCCTGGCCGGGACCGCGGCGGTCAACGTGGTCTTAAATGTGTTACTGATTCCGGGCCACGGTATTGAGGGCGCCGCCATGGCCAGCGCCCTGTGTCAGGGTTTGAGGATTGTATTGTTGTATCGCCTGGTGCGAAGACGGCTGAACCTGCAGCCCTCTCCCTTCACCAAGTTGGCCTGAGGGATGAAGATGAAGTCACGGTTACTTATTGTTGGCGCCGGTTTTGCCGGTGCGGTGCTGGCCCGGGAACTGGCTGAAACTAACCGGTATGAGCTGCGGGTCATCGACAGCAGGTCTCATGTAGCGGGTAATTGTCATACGGAAAGGGACCCCGGCACCGGCATCATGATGCACTGTTACGGCCCCCATATATTTCACACGGATAATGCGCAAGTTTGGGCTTATGTGAATCGTTTTGCGGAATTTATGCCCTTTGTCAATCGCGTCAAGGCCTTCACCCGGGGGGAGTTGTTCAGGTTGCCGGTAAACCTGCACACCATTAACCAGTTCTTCAACAAGCAGATGAGTCCCGCTGAAGCCCGCTTGTATATTGAGAGCCTGGCGGAGCACTTTGACCACCCGCCGGAAAATTTTGAAGAACAGGCCCTGCACATGATCGGCCGGGATTTGTACGATGCATTCTTTTATGGGTATACCAAAAAACAGTGGGGCTGCGAACCTGCTGAACTGCCGGCGGGTATATTAAAACGTTTACCCCTGCGGTTTACCGATGATGACAACTACTATGCCGATCCATGGCAAGGGATTCCCAAATCAGGCTACACCCACCTGGTGGAGCGGATCCTCGATCACAGCGCCATTGACTGTGCCCTGGATACACCCTTCACCCCGGATATGGCAAGTCTGGCGGATCACGTTTTTTTTACCGGCCCCCTGGATGGTTACTTTGATCATTGTTTTGGCCGGCTGGGTTATCGCACCGTTTATTGGGCCCGGCACCAACATCGTGGCGACTATCAGGGTAATCCGGTCGTCAACTACCCGGATCTGTCCGTACCCTATACCCGGATCCACGAACACAAACACTTTGCGCCCTGGGAAAACCACGAGGCAACGGTGGTTATGACCGAGTACAGCAAGGAAACCCAAAAGGGGGACACCCCCTACTATCCAAAACGCTTACCCGCAGACATGCAGAAGCTCCAGCGCTACCGGGCGTTGGCTCTGACCCAAGGCGGGGTATCCTTTCTGGGCCGGTTAGGCACCTATCGGTATATGGACATGCATCATGTGATTGCCGAATCTCTGCAGTTTGCGCAAACCTTTGCCGCGGCGGATGCCGGCCAAACGTCCTTGCCGGTGTTCCCCAACCAGGAATTGAGCCAATGAACATGCTGATCATTGCGCCGGACTTTTACCCCACGGTGGGGGGATATGCCCATGCCATCAGTAATCTGGTGCGTGCTTGTCTTGATGATGCCAGGCCAATCCATGTCCACGTGCTGACCACTGTTCCTGTCGGGGGGCAGGGAGAGTGGCAGGCGCCGGGGCTGACCGTGCAGCGGTTGCCGCAAAAGTGGCGGGGTTATCGCTATGCCGCCCTGTTGAATCAAACTAGTTGGATTGCACCCATCGTAGCGGCGGTGAAGTCCCGGGCGTGGGATCTGATCCTGGTTGAAACTTTTGAGCATCCGATCACCCTGGCTGGGGTGCTCACCCTTATACCCGGGACAATCCTGCAGCGAGTGGCGGCCCGTATTCATGGGGTCCATGCCATGGAGGGGTTCAGTGGTTCAACCCGCCTTATCGATCGCCTGTATTGGCGGTTGGTCAAGTACAACCTGCGGCGTTTACCCAACGTGCTCAGCACCAATACCCACTACTTCAGCTTCCTGGCGGGGCATGGATTGGACCTGGCGGCGATGGGTAAGCGTACCGGGGTGGTGAGTAATATTGTTTTTGCGGCTCAAGCTCAACCAGCGGACGTGGACAATGGGGCGCTGGAACTTCTTTGTCTGGGACGCATGAATGCCCGGGGTTATGAACAGAAGAATTTTCCCCTGGTGGCCCATGCGGTGGCCCGGCTGAAAACGGCGGCCCCGGAAATTTATTCCCGGTTGTGTGTGCGTGTTGTCGGGGAGGGGGAAATGCTCGAGCCGTTCCGGGACTTGCTGCAATCCCTCGGTGTGCAGGCTGCCTTTCTTCTTGAAGGACGCCTGGAACATCAACGGGTGATTACCCTGCAGAGGCGGGTGGCCGGGGTTATCCTGGTCTCCAAATATGAAGGCCAAAGTATGTTTGCCCTGGAATCGCTGGCGGCGGGGGCGCCGCTGATTTTGTCCAGAAATACCGGGATGAGCGACCTGGTTGTGGACGCGGACGCACAGGGTCATGGCGCCAACGGTTTTCTGGTGGATGCAGACTCACCGCAAGCTCTGTGCGCGGCGCTGGTGAAACTGGCGGGTGCGGACCGGGGGGTACTCAGGCAACGCTCCCGGCAACACTATATGGCCAGCTTTCAACCCCACCAGGTGGTGGGGAACCTGGTGGACTTTGCTGGGCAGCTAAGAGGCAGCTAAGAGGCAGCTAACCCGTTGAGCCTCGGCTTTGTTCGATGACCTTGGTCCAGCGGTCAAATAGTTTTTCCTGGGAAAACCGTTCGGTCACCTGTTTTGCCACGGTACCGAGACGGTCAATTTTGGCTGGGTCCCGGCATAGCCGGGCCAGGGTGTGGGTCAGGTCAGCCTGCCGGTTGGCCTCCACCAGCAGGCCGTTTTGCTGATCGTCGATAATGTCCTGGGGGGCTCCGGCACAGTTATAGCTGACCACGGCGCAGCCATTGGCCATGGCTTCCAGCAGTACATTGGGAAAACCTTCGTAACGCGAGGCAAAGGTAAAGATGGTTGCCCGCTCATACCACGCTTGAATGTTGCCCACCCGGTCCACAAAGTGACATCTGGACGCAACCTGCAGTGCGCCGGCAAGGCTTTGCAGATGCTGTTTTTGTCCCGCGCCCTGGGCACCTTCCGCGCCGACAATGACTAAATGCCAGTGGTGATCCAGTTGCGCTCCGGCAAAGGCGCGAATGATGTGGTCAACCTGTTTATTTTCCACCAGGCGGCCAACGGTGAGGATGACCCTGGCCTCAGCGGGAATGACCGTGTCCGGATTGATAGTGGGTTCAAATACGGGCATGGGGAGGGTAATGCCGTTGGCGATAGCCATGGCATCACAATGACATTGTTGGCGAAACCAGGTGGCGTTGTGTTCCGTCATGGCCACCAGCTTGGCCGCGCGGCGGTAGGTGAGTTTCTGCATCCAGCGCCGGCTTGGGGGTAGCTGCATATATTCCGGATGGCTGCGCTCGCTGACCACAACCGGTATGCCGGTGCGCAAACTCGCCAGCAGGGCGGTAACACCGCTGGTGGTCATAAAGGCAACCACACAATCAGGCTGGTGGGTTGTCAGGAGCCGGCGCAGCCTGGTGATACGCCGGATGTTGTTCCAGACCGCGTGCAGGGGATTGCGCGATAACCCTTCCGCAGCCAGGGAGACCCGGGTGACGCCGTTGTTGAGGGTGTACACATCATCCGTAATCGGGGCCAGGGTCGCCAGGGTGACCCGGTGTCCCCGGGCCTGCCAGTGATTGGCCAGGCTGACCAGGACCCGTTCGGCACCCCCGGTACGTAAGCTGTTGATAAAAAGTAATAAGTCCAATGTTGCGGTGATCTATCCGGTTTTGCCGAGGATAGCCAATCAGGTCCTCTTGGGAGGGACTTTAACCCATTCTTTAAGCATTGGGCATGGGGGGATTGGCGGCGTGGGGAAATTTGTCCAGGGGGGTAAAAATTGTGAACTGGTGCACATTGATTGTGCCCCGCGCCTATAAAATGACGGCTGGTGCTGAATGTTGTGCCGCCGGACCGTCACTACTGTTAAGGAAAACAGGATTACTATGTTTGGGCAATACCACTTAACTAAGAACTATAAATTTCTCAGCGTCAGCTTCGCTGTGGCGCTATTGTGCAGCCTGCCGGCGTTTATCTGGGCCCCCGGGGTAGCCGCCAACATGGTGCTCAGCAACGTTATTGTGCATTTTGAACCCGGCGAACCCAACCGGCAGGATGTGGAAATTTCCAACCTGGGGGCTGAGCCCATGTATGTTGAGGTTGAGCCCAACCTGATTTTGTCACCGGGCACCGAGCAGGAAGACCGCAGCCCGATTGTTGATCCACGGGAAGCGGGTCTGCTGGTCACTCCCAACAAATTAATATTACCGCCGGGGGCAACCAAGGTAATACGCCTGGTGAAATTGGGGCCAAGCTTTGCGGAAAAAATATACCGTATTGCCGCGCGGCCGGTCACCGGGGAACTGCAAACGGTGACCCAAAGTGGGGTCAAAGTCATGGTGGGATACGAAATTCTTGCCATTGTCTATCCGAATAATCCCCAGCCGGAGTTACACGCCCAGCGACACGGCCGTCAATTGGTGGTGCGCAATGACGGTAATACCAACGTTCTGCTGCGGGAAGGTTATCAGTGTGTCGACGATGAACAACCCAGGCAGGAATGTGTGCCGCTTCCGGGAAGACGGTTGTATCCCGGCAACGAGTGGATTGTCGACCTGCCGGAAGATCTGCCTGTGACCTATTATCAGAGTATCGGCACACAGAACTTTGTCGAACGTTACCCCTAGTTTGGGTGGGGTGCCGACAACGCTGAGATGTTTCCCGGGTTGGATAAACAAAGTTGGCTGGCGGCGTTGGGCCGGTGTGCCCTGTTATGGTGGTTCACCCTTAATCCGGCCCTGGCGGACAATTTTACCCTGTCTGCCAAGCCGCCGCCGGGATTTGAAGACCTGACCGGCACACAGACCACCCAGGCTGATGTCTATTTTGGTGGTGAGTTTCTGGCCAGTACCTTTGTAGAGTTTGATCCTTATCACGTCACGATCAAAGAGCCGCTTCAGGTTGTTCAGCAAATTCCTAATCTCAAAGATCCCCGGACCGTTGCCCAGGTGCTGACAGGCCCCTTGCCCACACATGCGGATCAACTGTGTTCCAGCCGCAGGCGCGAAAACTGCGGGCGTCTGAGTCCTGCCCTTGCGGGTGTGATTTTTGATGAGGGCCGTTATCGTCTGACATTGTTTATACATCCTGCTCAGTTGCTGGTGCACAACCTGGCGCTGGAAAAGTACCTGCCCAGGGCCAATGCCGGTACATCGGGTTTACACAATGTACGTATGAGTGCCTCGGGTACCGGTGATGAGCGGCAATTCAGTTTGTCCAGCGAATCTTATCTGGCGCACAATCAATCCCGTTTGCATGCCCGTTACGGCCTGACCAACGAAGGTGCCACCCTGTACGCGTTGGCCTGGCAGCACGACAGCCGGGATATGGAGTATGCAGTGGGTAGCTTTCGAACCCAGGCGGGGAACCTCTCCTTTGCCGCGGACGTGGACGTCCTGGGCTTGCGGATTGCCAGTTCCACTAAAAGCCGCACGGATTTGGACCATGCTCTGGGTACGCCGGTGCTGATATTTTTGCGCGAACGCAGCCGGGTGGATATCTATCGCGGCAACGAACTGTTGGCTTCCCGTTTTTATCCGGCGGGCAACCAGCAGATCGATACATCCAGTTTGCCCGATGGGGCTTATGACATTGCCATACGCATCGAAGAAGGCAGTGGCGCGGTCCGTGAACAAACTCAGTTTTTTGTCCGCAGCGGTCAAATGCCGCCCATGGATACACCCCAGTTTTATCTTGAGGGCGGCAGCCTTTTGCGGGAGGTGGAGCAAGGCCTGCCGGAACTGGGGTCGGGTGCGTGGCTGCGGTTTGGCGCCAGCCGGCGCTTGCGGAAGAATCTCGCCTGGGACAATGAATTCCTGTATGCCGACAATACCACCGCCATACAATCCGGGGCCTCCTGGCTGCGCCCCGGGGTGTACCTTTACGGTGGCGGGATGTTCACCGACAACGCGGATGTCGGTGTCCTCTTTCGCGGTAATATTCAGCGGGAAACATTTTACGCCAGCTTCGATCTGCGCCATGTCACCGGACGCGAACCGCTCGTGACGGATGAATATTCCATCAGCCGGGGCGGCTATACCCAGCTCTTCGCCAATGTGGGTTTGCCCTTTGCTCAGGGGTATCTTTATCTGCGCGGCAGATATAGCAACCGGGCGGACAGCCGGGATACCGAACTGGGGGTGTCCTACCTGGGTTCCATCTGGGAGCGGCATACCCGGGGTATGGGGGTATCAGCGGAACTGGTGGTGGACGGGGGTACCGGGTCCATGGACACCTGGATAAGAGCGGGGGTGAATATCCGCTGGCAACGCAACCGGGGCCGGGCAACGTCCCTGAGCCCGCGGGTGCGTCTGGATGACGCCGGTGTCCAACCGGAACTGCATGGGTATTGGCAGAATCCGGTGGAAATTGCCGGCCTGGCGGGTCTTGGCGCCTTAAGACAAACGGTTTATGTGGATCATGCCGAGGCGAGGAGTGCGCTGGGGGTGCGTTATGTTCCGGACAGATTCCGGCAGTCGGATTTTGAATTGGGTTATCAGCGCAATCGTCAACGGTCGGATCTGTTCTACGCGCTGAACAATCGCTTTAGTGTGGTTAACACCCCTGGGGGGACCACCTATGGGGACGGTGGTGGCAGCGCCGGTGCGGTGATTGTGGAAATAGAAGGCTCATTCACCGGTAAGTTTGCTGTTCTGGTGGGCAACCGGGTTGTGGGGCATGCCTGGGTAGGGCAGCCGAATATTATTTCCCTGCGTTCCTACGAACGCTACAACGTTCGTATTAAGCCGGTGGGCGACAAGATTGTGGGCTACGACCAGGCGCCTCAACAGGTCACTTTATATCCGGGGAATGTGCAAACCCTGCGTTTTGCGGCCCATGAGCTTAATGTGATGATCGGCCAGGCCCTGTTACCCGACGGCAGCCCGGTGAAGCTGGGCCGCTTTGTCAATGTGGAAGGGTATGGACGGACCGACCAACTCGGTTGGTTCCAGGTTGAGGTGGCCCACAACAAGCCCCTTGAGATTGATCTGCCGAATGGTGAGCGGTGTTGGTTGATACCTCCGCAAAGGGCATTGGCGCTGGCTGAAAACGGACTGGTAGTGATGGACCCGCAGACCTGCCAACCTACTCCGGAGAAACCGTTAGCTGGATAATGCTGCGATACGCGCCGCTGGCGGCGTTGCGTAAATCTTCACCATCCACAATCAGGCGCATCTGCACCAGAGGTGGACGGCAGTTGCCGTCGCGTCGCGGTGGGCGGGCGTTGAGCCCGGACAAAGGGATGCCGGGTTGGAGCTGCCGCCCCCGGCCCCGCCCACGGTTGCTGACGAATAGATTAAAACCAATTGCCCGATGCAGGTCAGCGCCACTGGTAAGCACAAACT
>JANQMF010000093.1 GCA_028280225.1 Pseudomonadales bacterium
TGGCAGCTTTTTGCTGATAAGGGAGGTGTGGCGCACCCGGTAGGACTCGAACCTACAACTCTCGGCTTCGAAGGCCGATGCTCTATCCAGTTGAACTACGGGTGCGCAAGGCGTCGCATGTTGCCCTAAGCCCAGCACTGAATCAAGTTGAGTTCCAGGCCAGCTCGACAGCGCCAATCAGACCCGAGTCCGCCCCCAATTGCGGCGGAACAATTAGTTGATCCGGGGATTGCCCGCCGGGCAGATAGTAACCCCCCAGCAACTCTTCACACGCCTGGTGCACCCCGTTCAGCAGTCCCTGCCTTTGCATAACCCCACCCCCCAAAACGATCCGCTGCGGATGTGTGAGTCTCAGCAGGTTGACACAGCCTTGGGCCAGGTAGTGGGCTTGTATTTCCCACGCCAGCGGCTGCTGCAAATTTTCCGGCGCTTGTGCCCACCGCTGGCGAATGGCCACAGCGCTGGCCAGCCCTTCCAGGCAGTCGCCGTGAAAGGGGCAACTCCCGGCAAAGGTGTCCTGACTGTGCCGCCGGACAAACTGGTGCCCAAATTCCGCGTGTTGCGCCCCCGGCAGCGGTTGCCCCCGGACCAGGGTACCCGCGCCAATCCCCGTCCCCACCGTGACATAGCTGAAAATTTCAGGCTTGGACCCCGTGCTTGCGGCAAATTCTCCCACTGCGGCACCCACAACATCAGTATGCACCGCAATGGCGCCGGCCAATTCCTTAAGTTCGTTCAGCCAGTTGACACCCTGCCATTTTAATTTAGGGGAATCCAATATCTCACCATAGTCCCCGGTACGGTCGTCTACCCCAAGCGGACCAAAGCTTGCCACACCCAATGCCACTATCGGCTGAGCTGAGCCAAAGAAGGTGCGCACCTGCTCCAAAGTGGGGCCGGGGCTGGTGGTGGGAATGGTGGCCTGGCGCATAATCTGCCAACGGTTGCCTTGGGTGCCCGGCGCTGCCACCACACAGCGGATTTTTGTGCCGCCGGCTTCTATACCGCCAAAACACGCAGGCTTGCGGGCTGTGCCGCCGGGCATGCCGGCTTAAGCCGAATCAGCTACGCAACAACTTACCCGGGGTTGCGCCACTGTATTCATTGTGCGTCAAAACCACTTCGCCGTTGACAATGGTGTGCATGATCCCGTCTGCGGTCTGCTTCAGGCGTTTAGCCCCGGCGGGCAGGTCGTAGACAATTTCCGGCATACGGGCACCAATGGTTTGCGGATCAAAAATCACTACATCCGCAGCCATGCCCCGGCGCAGCAAACCACGATCGTGCAGTCCCCACATGGTGGCGGTGTTGTAGGTGATCTGTCTGACCGCCTCCTCCAGGCTGAAGGCCTGCTTTTCCCGCACCCAGTAACTGAGCAGGTGGGTCTGCAGAGAGCTGTCCATAATTTGCGCCACATGTGCGCCGGAATCGGAGAAGGTCACCGCAGACCGCGGATGTTGCATCATCTCCAGCACATGGTCCTGATTCTCATTGGCAATAGGCTGACGGAAAAACATCTTCATATCTCTTTCCACTGCCATATCAATCATCAACTCAACGGGATTAACACCGCGCTGTCTGGCCAGTTCCGCCATGGACGGCTGCTCGTAGTTCATATCCGCCATGGGGTAGACAAAATCCCACTCCGGCGGCCTGGGTTCTGCGCCCACCACCCGGGGGCCTTTATATTCCTGGTTCGCAATTTCCACCAGCTTGGCCTTAAGGGTGGGGTCCTGTAACTTGGCTTTTTGTTCAGCCAGAGGCAGACTGCGCAGATCCCGCCAAACCTCCCATTTGTCAAAGGGGGTATGACTTTCAAATGATAACAAGGTGTTCAACGCCCGGGTATGGACCTGGGCAAACATCCGGCCTCCCGCCTGCGCCGTTTCGTCCAGAAGATCAAAATAGGGCCGCCAGAAGTCCGGCGCGACCCGAACGCTGAACATGCCCCAGGTCTGGGTTACACCGGATTCCACCGCAAGGTCACGCAGGCGGGTATGATAATTGCGAATGCGTTCCGGGTCTCTGCCCGGTGCCTCCCCCGCTATTTCGAATATTCCCTTGCCCGTTTCGCCCACGGCATTAACTATGGCACGCACTTCGTCCCAATTGGCTATCCGGCTCGCCACCGGGCGATCGTCGGCGGTAATATGGTTAAAGGTACGGGAGGTGGAAAAACCTATGGCGCCGGCTTGCATCGCCTCCTTAACCAGATGTTGCATCTGCCGGATATCATCTTCACCCGCTTCGTCCTCAAAAGCCCGCTCACCCATCACATAGGTGCGCAGGGCGGAATGCCCAATGTAGCCTGCATAGTTGATCCCCTTGGGCAGATTATCCACCGCGTCCAGGAACTCGGGAAAGGATTCCCAGGACCAGCGGATGCCGGCCAGCATGGCGTCTCTGGACAGGTCCTCAGCCCGCTCCAGATTGCGGAAGACAAGATCCGCGTCTTCTTCTTTACAGGGTGCCAGGGTAAAGCCGCAATTACCCATCACCACACTGGTGACCCCGTGATAGCAGGAGCAGGATCCAATGGGATCCCAGAACACCTGGGCATCCATATGGGTGTGTCCATCCACAAAACCCGGAGAGACCACATGACCTTGCGCATCTATGGTGCGTTTAGCCTTTTCGTTGATCCGGCCCATCGCGGCAATTTTACCGTCCTGGATGGCAACATCCGCAGCATAGCCGGCACCGCCGGAACCGTCCACCACAAAGCCATTCTTAATCACCAAGTCGTAGCTCATCTCTACCCCCCGTTACCTGCCCTTAAGATTGTTCCCGCCCCGGCAGTTTAACACCCGGGACTAAAAAGCAACAAAACGATTCCCCTGACGGTCTTTGCGTACCCGGTCCCCGGCAAATACCTGACCGTTCATCACAATGTACACCCCCGGCGGCAGGGTTTGAGCCGCAGCAAAGGCCATGCCTACGTTAAACGTGGCATCGGATTTGGCAAACCGGGCGGGGGCCAGGGCGCCGGTCAGGACAATGGTTTTGTCCACAACCCGCGCCAGTTCTGCTGCGGTCACGGTCATGGTATCGGTGCCGTGAGTGATAATGACGCTGCGCTCAGGGCAGCCGGAGACCGCTTCGAGGATCACTTGCCGGTCCGCGTCATCCAGGTCGAGACTGTCCTTACGCATCAGCTCACAAACGCCGAAATCCGCAGTCACGTGGGCCTCGGCCAACAGATCCGCCAGCACCGAGTCGCCCACTTCAAACTGGCTGCTTGCATCAAAGTAGACCTTGTCGATGGTGCCACCGGTGGTAAATATCTTGATCCGCCCCTGCACAAAAACCCCTATGAATTTTTGCTCATGTTAGCATCTGTTTTAGTCAGAAGAAGATGCAGACATTGCACCAGCAAACCGCCAAAAAAGTAGCGCACCTTGCCTATACCGTACATCCCGGGAATGGCCCTTACCTGGTGCTGATGCACGGTTTCCTGTCCTCTGCCAAACAGTGGCAGCCTAACCTGGACGCCCTGGCGCAAGTGTGTACCCCCGTCACCATTGAGCTATGGGGACACGGTAGCTCTCCGGCGCCGGACAACCCCAACCGTTACTTGCCCCAGGCCTATGTTGAAGAGTTGGAACATATCCGCTGTGCCTTGAACGCTGAGCAATGGTTTCTGTGCGGCTATTCCCTGAGTGCGGGTTTGACCATTCGCTATACCCATACCTATCCCCAGCATGTTACCGGCCACATATTTACCAATTCATCCTCAGCCCTGGCGGACGACAAGCAGATTGATACCTGGTCAAAAAGTAATACAGCGTCCGCTGAAAAAATTATGCGGGAGGGCCAAGCCGCCATCGAACGGCTCCCGGTTCACCCCCGCTTTGCCAGACGGCTGCCCCGGGACATTTATGACCAACTGGTGGCTGATGCACAAAAGTTATCGCCAACCGGGGTGGCCTTGACCCTGACCCAGACCATCCTTAACGCCGGTGTGCGCAACCTGGCCACCACAAATCCTCGCCCGGCGCTGTTATGCAGGGGTGATCATGAACGCCGCTTTACCCGTTATGGTGAATGGGCCCAAGCGCATATGCCCAATCTGGAGGTGGTCAGACTTGCGGCCGGCCACGCCGTTAATTTGGACAGCAGCGACGGGTTTAACAAAGCCGTCCAACGTTTTGTTAAAACCCGCAGCATAGACGGCCGGAAATGACGGATCTAAGCAAAAAGCACCACATTGTTGATGAGCTGATCGAAGAACGCGCCATCAAGTTAAAAAAACACCCCCACTTGTGGGGTTGGATACAGCGGTTTTTCTATCCGGTTTTTGGCTACCAGGCTGCCATCGATCTGGTGGACTATGTGCAGGGCATGAGCGGTTTTGAGGTTTTTGAGCATGTCAGCCGGCTGCTGGAAATGCAGGTCTCTGTGACCGGCATCGAACACCTTCCCCCGGACGGCCGGGCGGTCCTGATGCCCAACCATCCGGCAGGCATCGCCGACGGCATTGCTGTATTTGATGCCATTAAGGCGGTGCGGCCGGATATGAGTTTTTTTGCCAATCGCGATGCGGTGCGCTGCCAACAACGCTTAGACGAAATCATCATTCCGGTGGAATGGATGGAAGAGAAACGTAACCACGCCAAGAGCAAGGAGACCGTAAGAAACATGGTAAGGGCGTTCAGAGACGAACGCCTGATTGTCATCTTCGCCTCCGGCCGCCTGGCGCAACCCACCCTGTTTGGTCTTAAAGAGCGGGAATGGCTGCCCACCGGCGTCAGCCTGGCACAGAAATACAACTGTCCAATCATTCCTACACACATCACCGGACACAACAGCACCTTGTACTATTTGCTGTGGTTTTTGAATACCGAACTCAAAGACATGACCCTCTTCCGCGAATTGCTGAACAAGAAGCACCAGAAATACAGCCTGATTATTGGAGAACCCATTCACTCCAAAGACAATGCCGAGACCCTGACCCCGGCCATCCGTCAATTTGTGGTGAGCCAACTGAAAAACGGCCACACCCGGTTCAGATATTGACATCCCTGACCCTTGGGTTAGCTTTTGTCTAATTCTTATCACCCGCGAGACTGACTTTCCATGACCCAGCATTACATGACCGACGAGCGACGTATGATCCAGGAGGTGGCGCGAGACTTCACCCAGCGTGAGGTTCTGCCCGTAGCTAACGAATTAGATCCGGTGCAAGGCAAGATCCCCATGGACCTTCGCCGCAAGATGGGTGAAATGGGTTACTTTGGTATCCAGATGTCTGAAGAACACGGCGGCATGGGCTTGGGGGTTTTCGAATACTGCCTGATTGCAGAAGAACTGGCGCGCGGCTGGATGAGCGTTGCCAGCATTATCGCCCGGGCCAGCTCCCTAATGGCTGTGGGTGGTTGGCCGGAAGAAAAACGCCGCAGCCTTACTGCAAAAGCCGCCCAGGGTGAATTCCTGGCCGCGGTTGCCCTTTCTGAACCCAACGTTGGCAGCGACCTGGCCGCCGTCAGCTGCAAGGCCGTGCTGGATGGCAACCACTGGGTGATCACCGGCAACAAATACTGGTGTACCTTTGCTGACGAGGCAGACTACATCAACCTGTTGGCCAGGGTTGAGGCGCCCGGGGAAGAAGCGAAATATAAGGGTTTGAAGTCTTTTATCATCGAAAAACCCAGAGGCGAGCTGCCCGCCGGCTGCCAGGGCTCACCCATCCCCAAAATCGGCTACTTCGGCTGGAATACCTATGAGCTTGCCTTTGATGAGTGCAGAATCCCCAAGGAAAATATCATCACCGGCGGCAGCGGCGAAGCCTTTAAAAATACCGTGAACATGTTAAACGTGGCCCGGGCGCATACCGCGGCCCGCTCCATTGGACTGGCCCGGGGTGCTCTGGAGGACGCCATGGCATACGCCGGTGAACGTGTACAATTTGGTGTGCCCATCAGCGACTTTCAGGAAACCCGGTTTAAAATTGCCCGCATGGCCGGTGAAATTGAAGCAGCGCGTGCCCTGATGTATGACGTGGCCACCAAGATGGACAACGGCGAAACCTGTGACAAAGAAGCTTCCATGCTTAAATGGTATGCCGCTGAAATGGCCGAACGGGTTACCTCGGACGGTTTACAGATTCTCGGCGGGGCCGGTTATACCAAGTTACACGCCATGGAGCGTTACTGGCGGGATGCCCGGCTGACAAAAATATTTGAAGGCACCAGCGAGATCCAGCTGCGCATTGTGTCGGACCGTTTGTTGGGCAAACCCACCCAACGGGCCAACGCATGAGCAAACTGGATGTACTGCTGAAGGAAATTCGCGGCTGCACCCTTTGTGCGGAACATCTGCCCCTGGGTCCGCGGCCGGTACTACAGGCGAGCCGCCAGGCAAAAATTCTGGTGGTGGGACAAGCCCCGGGAACCGCTGTGCACAAAAGCGGCATACCCTTTGACGACCCCAGCGGAGACCGGCTGCGCGGATGGATGGGAGTAACCCCGGAGCAGTTTTATGATGCATCTAAAATTGCGCTGGTGCCCATGGGCTTCTGTTACCCGGGCCGGGGTAAGGGCGGTGATCTACCGCCACGGCCGGAATGCGCCAAAACCTGGCGGGCGGGTCTGATGGCCCAGCTCAAAAATGTTGAACTCACCCTGATTATCGGGCGTTATGCCATCGATTGGCACCTGAATCCCCCGAAGAGCCAGACTTTGACCAAAACGGTGCACAACTGGGGGGAATACTGGCCCCGGCAGCTCCCCCTGCCCCACCCCAGCCCGCGCAATACCCTGTGGTTAAAGAAAAATCCCTGGGTAGAGGCTGAGATCATTCCCCGTCTGCAAAAACGGGTAGCGGCTTTGTTGTAGCGCTGTCCATCCATCCATCGTAGACTCGACAGGGAAAGTGAGTGACAGCAAAGGATACAGGCAGTGCCCAGCAACGCTACAGAAAAACCTTCTCCAACCACCCTTGGCGAACTCAAAGCCAGCGGCTACACCAGCAGACCCGTCAAGGAAGAAGTCCGCCAAAACCTGATCCTTAAACTCTCACGGGGTGAACCCCTTTTTCCCGGTGTGGTGGGTTACGAGGATAGTGTCATCCCGCAAATCACCAATGCCATTCTGGGCTGCCAGGACATCATCTTTCTGGGTGAACGGGGGCAGGCCAAGTCGCGGCTTGTCAGAAGCTTAGTCAACTTGTTGGATCCCTGGTTGCCGGTGGTGGCCGGCATGGAAATTCCGGAAGATCCTTTCCACCCCATTACCCGGGCCTGCCGGAACCTCATTGACGAACAGGGTGACAGTACCCCTATCAGCTGGCTGGCTCGGGAAGAACGCTACGGCGAAAAGCTTGCCACTCCGGATATCACCATTGCGGACATTATTGGCGAAGTCGACCCCATAAAGGTTGCCGAGGGGCGTTATTTGTCTGACGAACTGACGCTGCACTACGGCCTGGTGCCGCGCATGAACAAAGGCATATTCGCCATTAACGAGCTGCCGGATCTGGCTGAGCGGATACAGGTGGGTCTGCTGAATTTACTGGAGGAACGCGATGTGCAGATTCGCGGCCACAAAGTGCGGCTGCCGGTGGATGTATTTATCCTCGCCACCGCCAACCCGGAAGACTATACCAACCGCGGCCGCATCATTACCCCGTTGAAAGACCGTTATGGGGCGCAGATTCGTACCCACTACCCGGAATATATCCATCAGGAGATCGAAATCATCGATCAAGAGGCCAATGTGCTGGACCTGCCGGACTATACCCTGACCGTGCCGGCCTATATGAAAGAGATTATCGCGGAGGTGACGCATCATGCGCGTAAGAGCCCGGATGTGAACCAAAGCTCCGGGGTTTCCGTGCGGGCGTCAATCAGCAACTTTGAGGCCATGGTGGCCAACGCTTTCCGCCGGGCTCTGGTGCTCAACGAAGCTGCCGTGGTGCCGCGAATTTCGGATCTTGACTACATCGTATCGTCGTTCCAGGGTAAGGTTGAGTTTGAAGCCATGGAAGATGGGCAGGAAGACAAGATAACCACCCGCATCATTCAGGCTGCCACCAAGGCGGTATTTGACCACCATCATGAACTCCACGACCTGCAACCCATTGCTGATGCCTTTAACGACGGTTTGACCATTGAAATCGGCGAAGCGGTCTATGCGGAAGACTACGAGGTCATCATCAGCAAAATTCCCGGCTTAAGCGAGCGCATAACCGCGCAAAACAGCGCGGAACGTGCCGCAGAAGTTGAATTTATTCTGGAGGGCCTCCACCTTAACAAGCTGCTCAACAAATATGCGGTCTCCGGCCGCGCAACTTATTCGGGATAACTCATGCCTACAGCACCACAATCGCCACGCAAACGCTACAGCGCATGGGACGGAAGTCAGCAGCCGGGCTTCGATGCAGACGAGGTGATGAAGGCCCTGGCTGACGACATGATTGAGTATGGAGACCTGCGCTGGGCCATGCGCAACCTCATGTCCCGGGGAATGCAAATGCCCCAGGGTGGATATATGCAGGGTTTGCGCGACATGATCCGGCAATTGAAAGAACGGAAACAAAGACAGCTGAAGCAGTTTAACCTCGACTCCATATTCGAGAACTTTCGTGCGCGCTTGGAAGAAATTATTCAGATGGAGCGGGAGCGAATCGCCGAGTGGAAAGAAAAAGGCGGCCCGGACAATTCGTCTGAAAATAGTTTCAGCGACAGCTTGCTTAAGGATATTGCTGAACGCAACGAAAAGGTTCTGGACGAACTGCCCAACGACATTCCTTCGCAGATCAATACCCTGGAGAAGTTTGAATTCATCAACCCCGATGCGCAGAAAAAGTTTATCGAATTGCTGAATGAGTTGCGCAAGGCCATGACCAATACCTTTTTTAAGGATATAGAAAACATGGTCAACAACATGTCAGACGGCGATATTCAGCGGATGAAGGACATGGTTAAAGCCCTGAACGACATGTTGGTGAAAAAAATTTCCGGTGAAGACCCGGGCTTTGAGGCCTTCATGGAAGAGTTCGGCGACATGTTTGGCGACAATCCCCCCGAATCCCTTGACGAGCTGTTGGATCAGATGCGCAAGCAAATGGCCGCCGCCCAGTCTCTGATGAACTCTCTTTCGCCCGACCAGCGGGCTGCGTTGCAGGAGATGTTCGCCGGCCGTTTTGGCGACCCGGAACTCGAGGCGGAAATGGCCAAGCTGGCCAAGGAGTTAGACTTTCTGGATCCTCAAGGACAGCAATACCGGTTTGGGGGGAACGAAAACCTGGACCTGGATGCGGCCATGCGCCTGATGCAGGAAATGCACGAAATGGATGAATTATTGGATCAGATGCAGGCTGCTGAACGGCGGGGGGATCTGGACGACATCGATAAAGATCTGTTGCGCGACCTTATGGGGGATGAAGAAGCTGACCACCTGGAGGAACTGGAAAGGCTGATGAAGATGCTGGAGGAAGCCGGCTATGTCCGCTCTTCAGACGATAAAGGTTGGGAACTGACTCCCCGTGGTTCGCGCATGATTGGGCAAAAGGCCCTGGGTGAAATTTACGCCCGCTTAAAACGCCAGAGTCTGGGCAACCACGCCATCCCGGAAGAAGGCCGGTTCGGCGAACGTATTGAACAGACCAAGGCTTATGAATTTGGTGATCCTTTCCATCTGCATATGCCCCGTACCATTCGCAACGCCATCAATCGCAACGGACCCGGAGCCCCTGTTCAGCTACAGCCGGAAGATTTTGAAATTTATCGCAGCGAACATATCACCTCCACTGCCACCGCCATGCTGGTGGATCTTTCCTGGTCCATGGCCCTGCGGGGGTCATTCCAGGCGGCCAAAAAGGTTGCGCTGGCGTTGCACAACCTGATTACCAGTCAATACCCGCGGGACAGTTTTTATATTATTGGCTTTGCCGCTTATGCCAAGGAACTTAAGGCCCACGACCTGCCCTACTTACAGTGGGACGAGTACGTATTGGGGACAAATATGCAGCACGCGCTGCTGCTGGCGGAAAAATGTTTAGCCAAACATCCAAGCGGCAGTAAACAAATCATTATGATTTCAGACGGCGAACCCACGGCTCACCTGGAAAGGGGTGAAGCCATTTTCGCCTACCCACCCACCGCCCAGACCATTCGCGCAACTTTCCGCGCGGTAAAACGCTGCACCACCAAGGGCATTGCCATCAACACCTTTATGCTGGAGTCCAGCGACTACCTCCGCGCATTTATGCAAGAAGTAGCGCGGATCAACGGCGGCCGTGTTTTCTATACCTCCCCGGATCAGTTGGGTGAATATATTCTGGTCGACTACGTCGAGAACAAGCGCAAAAAGCTGGGTCGCTAACTGCTAACGCTGGGGTCAGACCCCAACGTTAGCAGTTAGGCACTAATATGAGCGCGGCAGTTCCAAGACGTGCTCGCTGATGTAGTTTTGTATCATCTCCTGAGAAATGGGTGCAATTTTCATCAGGCGCGCTTCCCGCCAGTAACGCTCCACGTGGTATTCTGTTGCATAACCAAAACCACCATGGGTCTGCACCGCCTGATCAGCGGCCTGAAAGGCCGCGTCCGCGGCAAGCCACTTTGCCATGTTGGCCTCTGCTCCACAGGGCTGACCGTGATCCAACAGCCAGGCGGCCTTGCGTACCATCAATTCCGCGGCATCCAGGCGCATTTTGGCTTCTGCCAGAGGGAAGGCCACACCCTGATTTTTGCCAATGGGCCGTCCGAATATAATCCGCTCGTTGGCATAGTTAACCGCGCGGCGCAGGGCTGCACGGCCAATGCCCAGCGCTTCGGCGGCAATCAGTACCCGCTCGGCATTAAGGCCAGACAAAAGATATTTGAAGCCCAGCCCTTCTTCCCCCACTCGATCTGTCACGTGCACGGGCAGATCATCGTAAACCACTTCGCACGTGGCCACCGCGTTGCGTCCCAGTTTATCTATGGGTGAAATATCAACTTCATCCCGCTGCAGATCCGCCAACAACAGGGTTAAACCACCGGTCTTTTTTTGCAGTTGATCTTTTGCTGTGGTGCGTACCAACAACAACACTTTTTCGGCAATCAGCGCCTTGGTGGTCCAGACCTTGCGGCCCTTGACAATATAGTGTTCGCCTTCCAGGCGTGCGGCGGTGGAAATACTGGTGGTATCCGTGCCCGCATCCGGCTCGGTCACCCCAAAGGCAACATGTAATTCACCACGCGCCACGGCGGGCAGGTACTTTTGTTTCATCTCCTCAGAGCCGTACTTAACCACCGGCTCCATGCCAAAAATAGAAAGGTGCAGCGGGGTTGCACCGTTCATTGCCGCGCCACTTGCCGCCACGGTTTCCAGTACTAAACTGGCTTCGGTAATACCACGCCCACTCCCGCCATAAGCTTCCGGAATGGCAATCCCCAACCAGCCTGCCTCCGCCATGGCGTTGTAAAAGTCCCAGGGAAACTCGTGAGCTTTGTCCTTGGCTGACCAGTAATCATCAGGATAATCTGCACACAGTTTGGCGACAGAACTGCGTATGAGTTCTTGTTCGTCTGTCAGTTGAAAGTCCATACCCACCTTACCGTTTGGATTTTTGCTCCAGGCATTGTAATTTGTCTGTGTAAAAGAGCACATTAAAAACTATTCAAAGCGGAGGGAATATGCCAGGTAAGTATTTTGAAGAACTGAATATCGGTGACACCTTTGATCACCAACCCTCCCGCACGGTAACGGAAACCGATAATCTGCTGTTCTCTACCCTCACCCTCAATCCCCAACCACTGCATCTGGACGCCGAATTCGCCAAATCATCCATCCACGGGCAAATTCTAGTGAACAGCATCTTTACCCTGGGTCTGGTGGTGGGTTTGTCCGTAGGAGATCTCACCTTGGGTACCACTTTGGGTAACCTGGGGTTTGACAAAACCACCTTCCCCAACCCCGTATTTATTGGCGATACCCTGACCGCCCATTCGAAGGTGGTCGACAAAAGAGAAAGTCAATCCAAACCGGACCGGGGCATTGTCACTTTTGAGCACACCGCCACCAACCAGCGTGGCGAGGTAGTGTGCAGTTGCATACGGGGTGCCATGATGATCCGGAAGCCGGCATGAGTGAGGCAAAACAGCGTTGCCCCGGCGTGGACCGCCTGCGCCGGTCCTGTCACTTTGTTCCCGGTGCCAATGAGAAGATGCTGCACAAATCCATCGCCAGCGCCGCAGATTGCCTGATTCTGGATCTGGAAGATGCCGTCACTCCCGAGCGCAAGGACGACGCCCGTGGGGTGGTTGGCCAGTGGTTGGGATCGGTAGATTTCCAGGGCAAGGAACGCACCGTGAGAATGAACCCTCTGGATACACCCTGGGGCCTCAAAGATCTGGAGGTGACCATGGAGCATGCGCCGGATGCCTATGTGGTGCCAAAGGTTTCCACCATCGATGAATTGCACATTATCAGCGCCGAAATCAGCAAGTGGGAAAAGGCTTACGGCCATGATGACAACTCTGTGGCGCTGATTTTAGTCTCTACAGAAACCCCCCTGGGTGCACTCAACGTACACACCTTTACCCAATGCCACCGGGTAATTGCCATGTCCTGGGGTGCTGAAGACTTATCCGCCGCCCTGGGTGCACCCCGCAATCGCCGCCCGGACGGGAGCTACCTGGATCTGTATACCCACTGCCGCAACATGACCTTGCTGAGTGCAGCTGCCGGTGGCGTGCAACCCGTAGACACCGTGTTTGTCGATTTTAACGACTCTGAAGGCCTGCAGGCAGATTGCCGGGAGGCAGCCTGGCTGGGTTATACCGGTAAAATCACAATTCACCCCAATCAAATTGAAATTGTAAACCAGGCATTTTCGCCCAGCGAGGCGGAAATTGATGAAGCCACCCGCTTGACCGAGGCTTTTGCCGAAGCCCAGGCCCAGGGCATCATGGCCATCAGCTTTGAAGGGAAAATGGTGGACGTTCCCCACCTGACCCGGGCAAAAAAACTGTTGGCCCGCGCCGCGGAAATCAAGCGTCAGGCGGGGTAGTCCTGCCTCAACCCCATTAACTCACAGAGGAATTTATGTCGCTCAAACTTAAAACCGAACGAATGCTGGCCCACGTGGAAGGTGGAGTGGGTTGGATGACCTTTAACCACCCGGTACGACACAACGCCTTGTCGCTGGAGATGTGGCAAGGTATTGGCGACATACTGGAACATTTTGCCGGCAATTCCGACGTGAGGGTGGTGATTATGCGGGGTGCCGGTGGCAAAGCCTTTGTCTCCGGGGCGGATATTTCAGAATTTGACAGTAAACGGTCCAACAAAACACAAAAGGATGAATACGCAAAAACCTCAGCCCGGGCCAGTCATTGGCTGGGAAAAATCGAAAAACCTCTAATTGCCTTGATTGAAGGCTATTGTATCGGCGGGGGATTGGCCACAGCCTTAGCCGCCGACATCCGCATGGCCACCCCGGATTCTACCTTCGGCATTCCCGCCGCCAAGCTTGGCTTGGGTTATGAATATGAAGGGCTTGCCAAGCTTGCCCGGGTAGTGGGGCCCAGCCACGCCCGGGACATCATGTTCAGCGCGCGATTTATGTCCGCGGATGAGGCGCTGAACATGGGATTGGTCAATTTTGTGGAATCTCGCGACGACATTGAGGCCAAATGTCTGGCCTATGCTGAGCGTATTGCGGGCAATGCACCCCTTACCGTGCAGGCGGCCAAGGCGGCTTTAAACGCCTGGGAGAAAGGCAGTGTGGAACACGAGGTTGCCCAGGTGCGGGCTCTGGTGGATGGCTGTTTCGACAGCGAAGATTATAAAGAGGGGCGGCGCGCCTTTCGAGAGAAGAGAACCCCACACTTCCAAGGACATTGACTATCCTTGCCCTCAGCGCGCCGCCTGAACCGAACCGGTGACCTCAGATTAGCGGGCCCGTGCCGCCATGGGCACATCCGCCAGCAGTTCTACACCGCCGGTTTCAACCAAATAATCGGTAAACGCCGGAGAATTCAGCACGCTGGCAGCCCCTTGAGCATCCACGCTGTGGGCACGAATAACCTGTTGCGCCTTCTCCAGGGGAGTTTGCATGAGTTTGTTGATCAGCACCCCGGCTTCCAGTTCTGCATCGAACGGGCAGCTAAAAGGACCAAAGTCGATCCCTTCCCGGGTGTGAAAGTACCAACTGCCGTCGACATTGAAAATTCGTTCGCTGCGATACCATGTGCGGGGCTTTTCGCCGCTACGCACGCTGGTGGTTGCATCTAAGCTATTGTCCATGGGCGCAGTCAATGGTTGTCTCCAACTCCAACTCCAAGAGTCTTCATTATGCTCAGCCGGGCCATGAATGACTGTGGGCGAAGTGTTGGGAATTGTAATTGTGGTTTGAGGAAACCAGCCCCTTTTGCAATCTGTCTAGGTTTACAGCGTGCAAATCGTAAAATATCTGCAAATTATTTTACCAACCGCCACCCTAGTACGGACGTGCTGGCGAAACTGCTAACGCTGGGGTCTGACCCCAACGTTAGCGGATAGGGGTTAGCTGGATTGCAGGGTCTCAAGCATTCGCTTCGCTTCAGGGGCTTCGCTGAAGTTGCCCAGATCCAGTGCTTTTTCCAGGGCTTTTACCGCACTGGCACGTTGTCCCAGTTTGACGTAGGCCACACCCAGGTGAAATTGTACCGACGCATTGTCCGGCCGGACTCGGGCGCTGTCGCGCAGGAACGCTAAACCTTCCCGCACTTCACCCTGGTTTACCAGAATCCACCCCAGGGTGTCGGCAATATCCGGGTTACGCGGGGCGATGTTATACGCCTTGCGCGCCAGTTCTAAAGCCTTGGGATTACCCTCGGTCATGTAGATCCACGCCAGGTTGTTCAGCACAACCGGATCATCACTGGGCAACATGGCTTCATATCGCACCTTGGCATCATCAGACTGACCCAGTTGCACATGGGCACTGGCCAACAATCTTTGCATGGCGCCGTCATTGGGATGCTTTTCCAGCCAGGCGGAAAGCAACTCATCTACTTGTTCGTAATCCCCACCCTGCATAGCCAATAAGGCTAGTTTTGACGTTGCCGCCCTGGAGCCCTTTTCGGCAAGTTCAGTAAAATGGGCCCGGGCAGCATCATACCGCTTGGCCGCCAACAGGAATTCACCCTGCAGCAGGGCCATTTCTTCTCCGGCAACACCCAGCTCGTCCAACTGTTTTAAGTAGTCCCGGGCTTTTACGGGATTGTCTTCCAGCAGTTCCACCTTCACCAGGCTAATCAGTGCGGGAATCAACGGCGTCGCTGAAATCTCTACAGCCCGCTCCAGGTTCCTGCGCGCACCGGTCAGATCATCAGTACGCAGCTGCAAAGCACCCACCGAGGCCAGAATCTGGGGATTGTCGTTATTTCTGGCAACCAGAGTTCTCAGCTTCCGCACCACTTGCACCGCTTCGCGATGATTACCCTGACGTAAATCAATCTCCGCCTGCAACAACAGTACCTGCGGGACTTCTCCGGCCAGTTCCACCGCGGTATCTATGGCCCGCTCCGCAGCAACCAATTCCCCGGTAGCCATTAACAATCTTGCTGATCCCAGGTGGGCAGGCACCGATTCCGGAAAACGTTTCACCGCCTGTTCAATCAACTCAAGGGCCTGGGAAAACTTCTGCAGGCGCACCGCTTTGTCGACCCGGGCCAACAACGCGCGTTCGTTGCCTTCATCACTCAGGGTGCGCAGCAGGGCGTCCGACCTTTGGTGGTCACCACGGCGCTCCGCGATGTCCGCCAGATTCTGCACCGCCGGGTAATAACCGGGATCAATGGCTGTGGCCTTAACAAAGGCTTCCTCCGCGGCATCCTCCCGGCCCTGGGCTAAAGCTATGGTCCCACGCAGGTTATAAGCCACCGCATTGTCCGGGCTTTTTACTAACAGGGCGTCAACCACCTGATTGGCACCGGCAAAGTCACCGTCCCGGGTCTTAATCATCACCAATAGATAGTCACTCTGATACTCATCACCGCCCAGCTCGATGGCGCTGTCCAATTCCGCCACAGCCTGCTCCTGATCACCGCTGGATAACAAACCTAAGGCCAGTTGGTTACGAAACGCCGCCATGTCCGGTGCCAGGGCAACCGCTTTTTGCAAAGCCTCGGTGCCTTGCTCAGCTTGGCCTACCCGCAGCAGGGCAGATCCCAACATTGCCCACATCTGTGGGTCGGAATGTTGTGGAGCAACCTCTTCGAGCAACTCAACCACTTCCTCATATTGATCCAGTTGGGTAGCAATTGAAGCCAGCAATTTACTGACCGCTGCGTTGCCGGAATCCCTCTTGAGCACTTGGCGCAGGGTGCTGTCCGCCTGGTACAGGTGGCCCTGACGATACTTCACTACACCCATCAGGTACTGGGCTTGTTGGTTATTCTTTGCGTGTTTGTTAACAACTTTCAGCGCTTTTTCCGCTGCCTCCAGATCATCCTGGCGGAACCGGATCAGTGCCTTAAAGTAGTGTGCCTGGGGTAACCCTTTAACCAGCGCGATCAGTTCATCGACTTGGGCGTCTGCCGAATCGAGATCTGCGCTCATCAGGTGTGCACGCACCCCGCCCAAACGGGCGGCAATTTCCGCCGCCGGGTCTTTGCGGGCATTTGCAAAAGAGCTTAAAGCCGCTTGAGTATCGTTGAGGGTAAGCTCAAGCTCACCCTTAAATAACCAGCTATCCGCGGATTCAGGGTCTTTGTCCGTGGCCTGGCGGGCATATTCCAGGGCCCGGGTATAGTCACTTTCGACAAAGGCCAGCTTGGCCATACCCAGCAATCCTTCAGCCAGGTGCAAGTTTTGTTTATACAGGGTTTCAGCGGCCGCGCCGTCCTGGGCTAACAGATACGCTTCCGCCAGAACCACTTGATATTGACTATTCAGTTCATCCTTCTCGGCCAGTTCACCGACTATCGCTGAATACTGACCCAAGCCCAGTTTGGTTTTTAACAGCGATAATTCGGTAGCCTCATCCTCCGCACCCAGATCGATGGCCTTGTTCAACGCCTTCAGCGCCTTGGGCAGGTCACCCTCGGCAAGTTGCAGTTGCCCCAGCAAGCTGTGGGCACCGGCCAGTTTGGGATCTTTTTGTATGGCGTTTCTGACTTCAACAACCGCTACCCGCGGGTTGCCCGCGGCTGCGCTTTCCTGGGCTGCCTGCAGATGCTCTTGGGCGGTTTTGCTACCGCAGCCCAATGCCAGCAGGCTGACTGCGGTAAGCAAAACAACTTTTAAAAATGAAGGTTGCAGCCTGTACATGATCAATGATCCTTCAACGATATGTTAATCGGCGGCAACTGTATCAGCTCAACCTCAATAATAATGTGAGGTTGTTGTAGCATTGGCGCACCCACAAGCCCCCAGCGAGCGGGCTACTGGGCGCTTAATTCCACCTCTGCTGACAAATCACTTTCCACACTTTCCTGATCAATGGTAGTCATCGCCAGGAAATAGGTTCCTACGGGCAGGTTCAGCGTATAACTTGTCAAGTTACCAGCTATTTCTACAATTTCATCATACTGGCCGCTATTTGGACCGTAATGTAATTTGTACGCCGCCAGACCCTCGATATCAGAACCGTCAATGTCCTTGGTGGGTGCAATCCAGTTCAGCTGTATTTGTCCCATCGCCAGCACGTTCACCATGTTTGAGGCTGTGCCTGCCGCATTGGTGCAATTCAAGGTGAATGTGGACGAGGTGGTAATGGGTCCAACGGACATACTGCCGGAGGTTGCCTTGGCCCCGCTCCAACCGCCGGACGCGCTACAACTGTCTGCATTCGTGCTGCTCCAGGTTAATTCCGCACTGCCGCCAACCGGCACCGATGTGTTGTTGACCGACAATGATACGGTAGGCAACACACCCGGTTGTGGTTCGGGCTGTTGGGGATCCGGCTGGGGTTCTTGCGGATCAGGCTGAGGTTCCTGGGGATCAGGCTCAGGCAGCTGGGGATCCGGCTGTGGTTGCACAGGATCCGGTTGAGGCTGTTGCGTACCGGGAATGGGCTGACTGTCCACAATCACATCAATGTAGGCCTCGGTAGCTCCACCCAGACCAAAGCAGGACATGGCATAACGGGTGGACGTAGTTAAGGCCGGAGTGGTCCAGACCCCCTGAGTGTCCATTTCACCACCCCACTCACTGGTACAACGATCTGCATTGCTGGAAGCCCAACTCAACACTGAAGTTGCACCCGAACCAATACTGTCGGGATCCGCGCCCAGGGCAACAATGGGGCGATTCATATCGCTCTGCTGTTCCGCACGATCATTAATCTCGGTGATTTCGGTGGTGTCCGCCAAACCGATACGTGTAGGTAAACCCTGCAAAGTGATGTGAGCATTGGTATCCAGCGCCACGTCGACAACGGAATCCGCATTACCCGGCGTTGCGCCCTCCAGCGCGGTAACCAGAGCGGTCAACTCAGGGTCGTTAAGTACCCCGGTCATTATGCTCAGCGCTTCAATGGCTTTTTCCAGACTTGCATCGGTCACCGGTAC
>JANQMF010000099.1 GCA_028280225.1 Pseudomonadales bacterium
ATTAAAGTTCCTGGCCAGTGAAGCCAGTTCCCGGGGCCCGGTCTCCGGCAGTGGTTCAATCTGTTTGGTGCCGCGAAACGCCTCGGCCTGATTTGCCACGTTGACCAGCGGACGGGCGATACGTTGCACTATAAACAGGGAGGTAAAAAATACGATGGCCGCTCCCAGCCCGGCAATGACAATGGCACTGTAGAGCAGTTGAATATCCCGCCGCAGCGGTGAGAAGCCTATCTGCAGGTCGTACCCGCCCATGGGGACGTCTACCCAATACAGGTCATCGTCACCAAGGATGTCTATGTTTTCCAACCCCAGGCGCAGGCTAAGCTGGTCTTTCAGCAGGTCGAAGTAAGTGGGGTAGTCCGTGACCACGGGTAGTTGCAGCCGCGCCTCACTGATAATCAAATCGTGGCTTTCGGCCAGTTCCAGTTCAAAGTAGGGACGCGCGTCGGGGGGTAGTTCTACCCAGGTCTGAGCGGACAACACCAGCAAGGCAGCCTCATCATCCGCAGACTGCTCGTTAATTGGCGCAATGACAAAGTTGTACAGCGCCAGAGTGGCAATCACGGCAATTAGAATGGCGCTGACTCCCAGCGTGACGTTGGTTCTTGCCAACAAACTTGCCGGCACAATGGAGAAGCGGCCGCGGGGGATCGACTCAGGCATCTCCGGATGGGCAGAACATATAACCCTTACCCCATATGGTTCTAATGTACACCGGATTTGTTGGATCCACTTCAATTTTCGAACGTAAGCGTGTTACCCGGACATCTATGGACCGGTCAAAAGGGGAGCGTTCCGCACCGGTCAGCAAATCCAGTATCCGATCACGGTCCAACACTTTATTTGGGTGGGCAACCAGAATCGCCAGCAAGTCGAATTCACCCGATGTCAGGGGCACGGTCTCCCCACTTTTTGTCAGGCGGTGGGATCCCGGATCCAACGCAAAAACACCAAACTCATATTTTTCATGGGGTTCCGCGCTTTCCGCAGCCTGACCCGGGCTGCGCCGCAGGACCGCGCGCACCCTGGCCAACAATTCTCTTGGGTTAAAGGGTTTCGCCAGATAGTCGTCTGCGCCCACTTCCAGTCCAACAATCCGGTCCACGTCTTCACCCTGGGCAGAGACAATAATAATGGGTATGTTGGCATGTTTTTTCAGGCGGCGCGCTATGGATAATCCATGTTCCCCGGGCAACATCAGGTCGAGTATCAGCAGATCAACCGAGTGTTCAGCAAGAAAGTCGTCCATGGCCTCCCCGGATTCCACACACGTCACCACAAAACCTTGTCGCTCGAGATAGGCCTGGGTTAGTTCTCGTAACTCGGGATCGTCATCAACAACGAGCAGGTTCGCGCTTTCTACGTCCATGTGGACCGATTAAGGTGCAGTAGCCGGCGTCTGCCGAGGGGTAGGCACCTTGGAATGCACAGTGGCGGGGGAATGCACAGTGGCGGGGGAATGTACCGGGGCCGGCGGGTTGTCGATAACCGCTCCCTTGGCCGGGGCCGCCGGGGCCATGGTTGGCGCAAGCCTCCTGGCGCGCACTTCAAAACCAACTCCAAACGAAGGGCGTTCTTCCGTGGCACCCGGCTGCAGGGTGCGGGTCGTTCTGTGGGAGGTTGCCCCCCTTGGCGTGACCCTCAACACCTGGGTTTCAACCAAAATGCTTCCGTCGGGTTGCCGGACCTTTCTTACTTTACGGATAACTTTGCCATACTGCCGGCCCTTAGGCAGGTTAAGACGCTGCATACGGGAACTGCTGCGGGCCATGCGGCCGCGCATCTCAGCGAGTAAGTTACGTCTTTCCTTAGGGCTGAGCACCCCCCAATGCGAGGCAAGAAGGGTTAGATTTTCATCCGTAACCTGGTCGAGAGCACCCATATTCAAGGCTTGCCGATAAGATTCCAGCAGTTGGGCGCTTTCTGTGGGATCTATTTCTTTGATCAGGGTTTTTGAGCGTTCTAAAGCACCCGTTACCGGCTGAGTAGGCTGTGATTGCCGGTCGGTATTAGGGTCAAACGCAGCAGCAAAAGGGCTCAGGAGTGCCCCTGCTAAACTTCCGAACAGTACTAATGCAGTGCGAATCTGCTGTAATGGTCTGCGGTTTACCTTAATCATTGACCCCAAAATTACATTAAGTATGCGCTGACATCCATGACACCGCAGCCTTTATAATGCAAACGTAATGCAAACTAAATCATATCGGTACGTCAGCCGATATTTTTTCTCCAATTTATTATTTTGTCCCCACCCTGTTACACCACAATTTCTGCGAAGTTTCAATTTGTATCAAGATAATCCGGCCCCTGGTCGGACAATTTTGATCAACATCGGTGGCGTGGGCCGATCAGACTTCTCCTATCGACCCGCATCCACCCATTTACATCTTAAGCAGCTTCGAATAATCCCGCCGCACCCTGGCCGCCACCAATACACATTGTGACCACACCGTACTTTTTGTTACGGCGGCGAAGTTCACGCAGCACCAGGCCGGTTTGCCGGGAGCCGGTCATGCCAAAGGGGTGACCAATGGAGATACTGCCGCCCAGGACGTTGTAGATTTCGTTATCGATATCCAGAGCATCACGACAATACAAACACTGTGAAGCAAATGCCTCGTTCAGCTCCCACAGATCAATATCATCCTGGCTTAACCCGGCATTTTTTAACAACCGCGGAATGGCAAATACCGGACCAATACCCATTTCATCGGGCTCGCAACCGGCAACGGTAAACCCTCTGAACATGCCCAGGGGTTTCAAACCCAACTGGGCAGCCCGATCACCACTCATCATCAGCGTCATGGACGCACCGTCGGACAATTGTGATGCGTTACCCGCGGTGACACTGCCATCTTCTTCAAACGCAGGTGGCAGGGCGGCCAAACCGTCCAGGGTGGTTGAGGGCCGATTACATTCATCACGGTCCACCACCACGTCCACATGACTTTCTTCACCACTTTCTTTGTCCACTTTCAGCATGGTGGCCTTCATTGGCACAATTTCTTCACCAATTTTGCCTGCCTCTACCGCCGCGGCATAACGTTGCTGACTTTGCAGTGCATATTCATCCTGCATCTCCCGGGTCACCTGATAGCGCCGGGCAACCACTTCGGCAGTATTGCCCATAGCCATAAAGATGTCGGGTTTTTCGTCCAGCAGGCGTTGGTTCTGCTTGGCCTTTCCCGGTTCCTGGCGGGTGCGCATGGAAATAGAATCCACCCCCCCGGCAATGGCCACATCGGTTTGCCCCGAGGCAATTTGATTAGCCGCAATGGCAATGGATTGCAGCCCCGAGGAACAAAAACGGTTGATGGTCACACCCGCGGCGGTGACGGGCAGTTTCGACAAGATGACCGCAAGACGCGCCAGATTGCCATCCTGTTCACCCGCATGGCTGGCGGCACCTACCACCACATCCTCTACCAGGTCGGGTGCAACATCGTTGCGATCCAAAAGGCTGTCGATGCAATGCGCCAACATGTCATCAGACCGGGTTAAATTGAAGCTTCCGCGAAAGGCTTTTGCCAAGCCGGTTCGAACACTATCCACGATGACTACATCACGCATCTCTTTGTCCTCTTGTGTTGGTCGAATTTATGTTTAATTCGAACTTTTATGGGAACTCGGAATGAGTTATTAAATTACGGGGCCTGGATGGTACCCATAAGTGACAAGGCACGCTAGCACCCAATGGCGCAATCATCTGGCATAAACACACCCCCCGGGCCACTATCCCGCCGGCATATCTTTTTGTCTGCCCAACGTGTGTGCCCAGTACAGGGCCGTTTATTACTGCTGTCAAAATCCGGGAACATGGCCTAAATTAGAGTTCTACACAGCAAGCGTAAGGAATATGCGGATATGTCTGACTTTCATGGGCTATCTATGGCCGCTATCGACGGAACCGATATCAACTTTGCCCGGTTTAAGGGCACCCTGTGTCTGGTGGTTAATGTTGCCAGCCGCTGAGGACTGACCCCACAGTACGCCGGGTTGCGTACTCTACAAGAGCAAAACCAGGACAAAGGCTTCACCGTGATGGCCTTTCCCTGTAATCAATTTGGCGCCCAGGAACCGGGTACAAACGAAGAAATTCTGGAATTTGCCACCGAAAAATACAATGTGAACTTTCCGATGTTCGCAAAGATCGAGGTGAACGGCGACAACACCTGTGAGCTCTATCAGTTCCTCAAAACAGCCAAAGCGGATGGTGAGGGAAAGGCGGATATTGCCTGGAATTTCACCAAATTTCTGGTGGATCAAAACGGGGCTGTTGTTGCACGCTTTGCGCCGCAAATCACCCCGGAAGAGATTGGCTCAGCCTTGTCCGAGTGGCTGTAACGACCTCTGCGGTACCGTCCACTAAGGTCGCTAACTGCTAACGCTGGGGTCTGACCCCAACGTTAGCGGATTGGCAAGATTGGTTACTCTTTTAGGCCGTCGATGGCGTCGTTTGCCGCATCGGTGCCGTCGTCAGCAGCATCTTTTGCCTTATCCATCAAATCGCTGCCCGCATCTTTGGCGTCGTCCAAGGCGTCACCCGCGCTATCAGCAATGGTATCACCCATGTCCTGGGCCCGGTCCGCCACGTCGCCGGCAACATCTTTGGCCGCATCAATGGCATCACCCATGCCGTCGGTTGCGGAATCCAACAGATCCCCCGCACCATCCTGCAAAGAATCGGCTGCATTTTCAGCATCCTGGGCAGC
Source organism: Pseudomonadales bacterium (assembly GCA_028280225.1). Classification (GTDB taxonomy): domain Bacteria; phylum Pseudomonadota; class Gammaproteobacteria; order Pseudomonadales; family Azotimanducaceae; genus UBA4421. The sequence continues at coordinate 4,713 of JANQMF010000099.1, forward strand.
ACCGCCCCCCGAATCACCACATCCCGCCATACCCAGCGAGAATACGGCCAACAACAAAGCCAAAGGCAAAAAGCGGTTCGGCCGGTTTAGTTCTTTCATTTTTAGTCCCCAACTAATTGGTTTGTTTATTTTTCCCGGACCACGACTATAGGGCCGCATGGACCAGGCGCCTAGCTACGTTACCCCAACACGCCACAAAGTGGGTAAAAATCGGGTAAAAAATACCGTGGAACGTCGTTTGTGAGTCGACGCCACTTCTGGTACCACTTTCCGGTTGCGGCATCATACGCCAGACGCTGCAGGGATGCAGCGTATCTGGCGCAAAGGCGGGGAAAAACACCTGGACAAGGCCAACCGGGTGATACCATCCGATACGCCTGTCTTTACCCTGGACCTTTACCCGGGAGGGTCTCGGAGTAAAATCCGGGATCAACATCAGCAAAGAACTACTATGGCAGATTCAGCGGAACATCTACTTATCGACAATTTGTGTTTTGGCGAAGGTCCACGATGGCATGACGGCCAATTATGGTTATCGGATATGCACGACCAGCGGGTGTTGCGAATCAGCCCCCGGGGACACGCGGAAACCGTGCTTACCCTGGAGGACGACCAACCATCCGGTCTGGGCTGGTTGCCCAACGGAGACCTGTTGATCGTTTCCATGACCCGGCGCCGTCTGCTGCGTTTTGACGGTCAACAACTGACCACACATGCGGATCTGAGTGACGCCGCCAGTTGGCACTGTAATGACATGGTGGTGGACGCTCAGGGCCGCGCCTACGTGGGCAACTTTGGCTTTGACCTGCACAACCAGGCAGAACCCCGCAGTGCTGAGCTGATCCGCGTGGATGCCAACGGCAGTGTCCATGTGGAAGACCGGGAGGTGATGTTCCCCAATGGCACAGTGATTACCCCGGACGGCAAAACCCTGATTGTTGGCGAAAGTTTTGCCGGACAGTTAACCGCCTTCAGCATTCGTCCGGACGGCAGCCTGCACAATAAGCGGATGTGGGCAAAACTGCCCGAAGGCGCGATACCGGACGGCATCTGCCTGGACAGCGAAGGGGGTATCTGGAGCGCCTCACCCACCACCAACAATGTCATCCGCCAGCTTGAGGGCGGTGAAGTTACCCATACCATTGAGGTTGGCCGTGGTGCCTATGCCTGTATGCTTGGGGACACCAAACTGTACGTACTGACCGCTGGTTCCTCACAACCGCAGGCCTGTATTAAAAATCGGGATGCCCGGGTGGAGGTTTATGCAGCACCGTATGACCGCGCCGGATGGCCCTAGCTTGTTGATTCGTGATTGGCTTTCGAGCAACGGCCCGACTCAGGCCGGTGATGATAATTTTGACGCTTACCTGACCCATAGAAAATAACATGACCAACATATTTGAAAATTACACCTCACCCTGGCTAAACGACGAACTGCGTATGCTCCAGGACGCGGCACGCAAGTTCTTTGCCACCGAATTTGTACCCCACAACGAACAATGGATTGCCGACGGCCTGGTTGCCCGGGAAGCCTGGAATAAGGCTGGCCAGGCAGGTTTGCTGTGTGCGGAGGTACCCACCGAATACGGCGGTGGGGGCGGCAGCTATCTGCACGAAACCGTGGTGGTCGAAGAGCAGTGCCGTGCGGGTCTGGGTGGCTGGGGCAACCAGGTGCACAGCCAGATAGTGGCCCCCTATATCTGGAAATACGGCAACGAAAGCCAGAAACAACGGTGGCTGCCAAAGATGGCCAGTGGCGAAATGGTTGGCGCCATTGCGATGACTGAACCCAACACGGGTTCCGACCTGCAAAGTGTACGTACCACAGCCATCAAGGATGGTGACGACTATGTCATCAATGGTGCAAAAACCTATATCACCAACGGCCAACACTGTGACTTAGTGGTGGTTGTAGCCAAAACGGATCCCGGCCAGGGCGCCAAGGGTATCAGTCTGATTGTGGTGGAAACCGACAATCCGGGGTTTAAACGCGGCCGCAATCTGCACAAGCTGGGTCAATCCTCAGCGGATACTTCAGAAATGTTCTTCGAAGACTGCCGGGTTCCCCAGACCAACCGGCTGGGTGATGCTGAAGGCCGTGGCTTTGTGCAACTCATGCAACAACTGCCTCAGGAACGCCTGAATATTGCCCAGGCTGCGGTTGTGGACATGGAACGGGCCCTTACCCTGACACTGGAATTTGTCAAAGACCGTAAGGCTTTTGGTCAGCGGGTGCTGGACTTTCAGAACACCAAATTTAAGCTGGCGGAGTGCAAGACCGAAGCCCTCATCGCACGCACCTTTGTCGACCACTGTGTATTGCAGCACATCAACGGCCAATTGGATGCCTCAACAGCATCCATGGCCAAATATTGGTGTACGCAAAAACAAAACGAAATTATCGACGAGTGCCTGCAGTTGCACGGTGGTGCCGGATATATGGACGAATATCCCATATCGCGCATGTACAAAGACGCCCGGGTGCAAAAAATTTATGGTGGTACCAACGAAATCATGAAAGAACTGATCAGCCGCACCCTGGACGGTTAGGGACCCCAACAACACTTCAATAAGAAAAGCGGCGCCTGACCGGCGCCGCTTTTAGCAACCTGCGTGAGCAGTGGAGAGAGGGGAGAGTTGCACTCATGTGAGCGAATTATCTGCCCAAACAGGTTACATAACGGGTCCCGGGCTAGGCTGCGTGCCTGGCACCGGAGGTATTTTCCGCACCATCCCCCTTGGTGATATGGGTCATATGGGTCATATGGGTCATATGGGCCACGTGTACGCGGTTCATCCGCCGACGAATACATTCAGTGGCCGCGGCAACATCACTCCCCGGGGAAAATACCACCGGAGGCAAAATCTCCACCCCCGCCTGACCGGTAATAGCTGCCTGACTCCCCTTGGGCCGTATGTTTTTCAAGCCGGATAAATAGACCGGTACAATAGGTACATCGTGTTCCAACGCCAGGATGCTGGCGCCATGTTTAAATTCGCCCAATTCGCCAGAAGTTGCCCGGGTGCCTTCCGGAAACAAAAAGACGGTTTGTTTCCGCTTCAGCAGCCAGCTTGCATACCTGAGTGCACGCTCGCCGCCGCCGCGCAAGATAGGAAAGTTGCCCAGGGCCAGCGACTGATACCAGGGCTTAAGAATCATCTTCTTCTTACCCCGGACAAACCAGCGGTCCTGAGCCGCGCCATAAAATACCTGTTTGCGTATTTTCGGCGGCAACACCTCATGAAACACCAGTGTGTCCAGGTGACTTTGATGGTTTGCCACAAAAATACAAGGGCCCGGTATCTGTTCCAGGTGTTCAAGTCCGGTGACTTGCAGATCGCTACAAGCAGCATCAACCCATCGGGTATAGGTCCTGCGGTGCCAGGCCTTGCGGATCAATTTTGCCCACCAACTCACCTGCCAGGCATGGGGTCCCGCATACTTGCTGGTATCTTTTTCGTAAAGAGTGGGTACCTTTTTGACCCGCCGCTGACCGGCTGTGGTCCTGGAAGAGGTTAAACTAACAACTGGCATTTGTAGCTCCCGGCGTTCGCTGATACTACTGCTTACGAAGCAAGGAGCGTGCCAACCCCGGCGCTGGTTGATGGGACCACCCGGCCGGGATTTTTGGACCATCACAAGCCATTTGTCTTGAGGCTGCGCCCCAGGACAAAGCAACGGACAGCAGACCCGCACCAAACCCGGGCATTTCGATCCTGTCCCCAGCTATGCGATACTACCCGCCTGCTTAGAAAGCGCAGACTCCTAA
>JANQMF010000102.1 GCA_028280225.1 Pseudomonadales bacterium
CACCTGCCTCTGGAAGATTGTGTCATTGACGGCGAACTGGTGGTCAACAACGCCATGGGCAGGCCGGATTTCAGCCTGTTGCAACAGCGTGCCCGGTCTATGTCCACCCACCAGGTGGCCGTCAGCGCCGTTACCCAACCCGCCAGCTACTATTGTTTTGATCTACTGGGGCTGGCCGGCATCGACCTGCGGCACCTGCCCCTGCTTGAACGCAAAAAACTGCTGAAAAAAATAATTCCCCCCCATAGCGCATTCATCTATTCGGAACACGTGCTGAACAGAGGCTTGCAGGTGATGGACACCGCAACCCAATTGGGTATTGAAGGTGTGGTCGGAAAAAAAATGGACACCACCTACACACCCGGACGGTCCAAATATTGGATAAAGGTGCGAAAACAGCGCACCGACGACTTTGTGGTTGCCGGTTGGTCACCCGGCCGTAACAATCCCCGGGATATCGGTGCCTTAATCCTTGCGGAATACCGGGGCAACAACCTCACCTATGTGGGCCACGCCGGAGCGGGACTGAGCAACACCCTGCGTCAAAGCCTGCAACCGGTTTTCAAACGCCTGGCCCGCAAGACCTCACCGTTGCAGGATATTCCGGACACCCCGCGAACCCTGTACTGGCTGACGCCGAAACTGGTGGTTGAGGTGGGTTACGCGGAATACACCCGGCATGGCCACCTGCGTCAACCCGCCGTCCGGCGCCTGCGGGATGATAAAAGCGCCACGGAATGTATCGGTGCCGCAGATACCCCAACACCGGCACCGTCCGCCCTGCCCGCGCCCGCAGTGGTCACCACAAACCCGGACAAAGTATTTTTCCCCAAGCCCGGGTTTACCAAACAACAGGTGGTCACCTATTACCGGCAGGTGGCCCCGGCCATGCTCCCCTATCTGGAAGACCGGCCCATTGTCCTGACCCGCTTTCCCGACGGTGTAGACGGTAAGTCGTTTTATCAACGGGATGTCCCCGACTATGTTCCGGATTGGATTCGCCGGGCGGAGCTGTGGAGCGATACTGAGGAACCCAAGCCGGTGACGTACTTTATCCTGGAGAAGGCTGAAGATCTTGCCTATGTGGCCAATATGGGCACCTTGCCCATTCATATCTGGCACAGCCGCGCCCGCAGCCTGGAGATGGCGGATTGGTGTGTTCTGGATTTAGACCCCAAATCCGCCCCGTTCAGCGATGTGGTGGTTCTGGCCCAGGCCATCGGCAGCCTGGCTGATGAAATCCGCCTGCCGGCCTACGTTAAGACCAGTGGCGCCTCCGGCCTGCACGTGCTGTTGCCCCTGCACCGCCAGCTCAATCACGAACAGTCCAGAACCCTGGGTGAACTGCTGGCCACAGTGGTGGTTAACCGTTACCCCAACATCGCCACCATTACCCGCCGGCTGCGCGCCCGCCAACAGAAAGTGTACGTTGACTATATGCAGAACGGGCATGGCCGTTTGATTGTGGCCCCGTATGCGGTGCGGGCGGAAGCCGCCGCCAGCGTATCCATGCCCCTGCATTGGCATGAGGTGCGCAAGGGGCTGGCCAATCACAAATATCATATCGGGAATGCCATGCGGCGGATCAACCGGGGGCCGGACCCCTTTGCCGGTGTGCTGACGGATCAACCGGATTTAACCCGCAGCCTGGAGCGGCTGCAGCGTATTTTTGCCCGGGAAATAGACTAATATCTGTCTTAAATACGCAGTATCTGAGGGTTCCTTAATCAATGACGCCAATTGGAGTGAGGAGTCTGACAGGCTTAACCGCAAGAGGGGGGATTACACTCTATAGTGAATCTCGGAACCTGGCTTGTAGAGCTAATCCTCGTTGAATCCCTCCATAAAAGCAGCCATCAGCTTATAATTTTCATCAAAGTCTTCTACGCCCCTCACACTCATTTCCGAGCAGAATGTATCCAGGAATTCTATACTGAACACACGCTCGATCGCTTTGGTAGATTCAGTGTTTGCTAGACCAGCAACACGCCGGCCGAGGAATTGGGCAGCCACGCATTCAATGTCCCCGTCATAATGATCGATCAGTTCCGGTTGGGTCCAAACTGAATCCCGGAGAGATTGGTAGCTCTCCCAATCGGCTACGTCAACAGCGAAATCAACATCCTCGGTTACGCGTTGAATAGCGACGCCATAGTAGTGATGCATGAGCATATCGCGTGCGGCAGCACCAACGAGCAAGTACGGTATTGATAGGTTGTTGGCTTCCTCCGAAATCGCTTCGATGACGTGAATCGATGCGTCATCAAGCTTCCCCGAGATGTTGAGCAATTCGCTCGTCATATAGCCTCCTTGCTGTCTCTAGATTTCTTGCGTCATGCGTAGCCATCAAATCGGCGTACGTCATCATGGGGTCCGTATACCCTTCATCCCCATCACCTAACCAGGTTTTTTCGTAAACAATAACAGTTGCGATCTCTTGCGCAGTTCTGGTCCTCGTTAAGTGAGCGGTTGTGATGAGCTTGTTTAGCGCTTCTCTTGGGAGATAGACAGTCACAACTTGCGGCTTTAGATACCGGGTATAGTGTGTCGCTGCGATTTCGCCGCCCCAACAACCGCCCAGATCTCGCAGATCAGTTTCTTTCCACCAGTACATGTCAGTGGCATTAAACTTACCCAACATAACTTTGTCGCGAAGCGTTGCCGGGTAGCGTTCAACCCACTTCTGGAACAACTCGGCTCTGCGAATGAGAACTCTCTTCTTTCTGCGCTGAACCATATAGCCCTGTTCTTTTAGATCATCCATTGCCTTGCCAACCGTACCCAGGGTGACACCAGCAATCCCGGCTATCTCTCGGTAGGGTAGCTCGACTCTCTCCGGTTGCCTTAGCAACGCGTAGGTTACTTTTAAACCCGCAGTCGTAAATGCACGAGCGACTTTTCTGGGACCAGCGATTGCATCCCCTGTCGGTCGATTGCCTTTGATCTGGATGTGAAGCCCTGGCTGTTTTATGAAGGCATTGGCTGCTGTGTCCAGAAATTGAACATTCGCATCGCGCAGCCGTTCAGCGATATTTGGGTTAACGTAATCGGCAATAAGTATGCCGTTTTCTAACTGGGCAATTTGTTCGATTAGCGCGCCAGTTGGGATATGTTGGGTCCAGCGTTTTATCTCCGCTTGATACTTCACGTTATCAATAACCAGCAAAGCGTCAATGTAGATTGTGCGTTCGCCTCTATCAACCTGCATTTCACGCTGTAGAACATCGATATCAAGGCCAATCAGTTCTGCTGCGGCCTTTTGAGCCATGTTCAGAATTTCGGTTTCTGCTTTTGTTGTGCGCGTCATGTATGCAAATCTACTTCGTATTTTAATAAAATACAAGAAATATGATATACAGTATGATTCAATATCTTGTATTTTAATAAAATACAGCAATCAACTGCATACGCAAATAAGTTGGAGAAACGGCTTCAGTTTGCCGGAGTTTCCACAAGAAACTGTAGGCAGAAAGGCCAGGACCGCCTGATCCGGAAAAACACGCGGCTAGTCGAAAAAGGTCGGCAGGTGGGGATGACGGTGGTATTCGAAGGCCATATGTATATCATCAGCAATCACGCGCCCGGTGGACAGCTCCGGCAGTTCATCCACGCCAAAAAAGCCCGCATTCATGGTTTCCAGACCGGCGCCGGGTGTACAGTCCGCTGACGCGGCACAAAGAAAATAGAACTTATAAAAATCCCGGGCATCCGCCTTAAACGCATGTCTGGCCTTGTGACGTACCGCAATCAACTGTTGCACCTCAACCTCAATGTTGGCCTCTTCGAGAATTTCTTTGGCCACATTTTCTCCCGCTGAAATGCCCACATCCGCGTAACCACCGGGCAGGGTCCACAGTTGGTCCGAGCGTTCCTGGACCAGCAGAATTTTATTGTCCTGAATAACAGCGCCGCGCACATCCACCTTGGGGGTGGCGTATCCCTGACTGTAATCCGGTACCAGATCGGTAATGCGCTCCACCGGCACCGTGGCCAGATCACTGAGCATCTGATGTGCTATGGCGCCAATTTCCGCGTAGCGTTCTTTGTCGTATTGACGCGCACCAAAGTGTAAGCCGGTGGAGGCTATCGCCTGAAGTTTTTTGGCATACCCTAACCAGCGGTCTTCCATACAACCATTTCCTTAGCTTCGCGTTTACGAAGACTTGGTGCAACGCAAAGTTCTAGCCGTCCGCGGACTTGGCTTTCTTTTGGTCCCGGGCTGCCTTTTTGGCATCTGAGCGGGCCGCCTTAAGGGCATCCTTCAGCGCCAGCAACGACTCATTGCTGATACTCTGGAAGCTGGGAATAAAACAGGGTGGGCCGGGTTCGATCTCCCGCAGAAATCCATAAGATCCCCGCAATGTATCCATTACACACAGGCGGTTGGAGCGGGTTTCGTACAGGACCGGATTACCTTTGCGTAACCCCGGACAACGATGCTGGAACTGCACCAGATAATATTCGTTTCTACCCGTGCGAAAAACCACATGTTTGGCATCCAGTACGTCCACGCTGCGAATCTTATGGGAGTTAAGGCAGCGAGGGGAATCCACATAGTCACTGGCCTGAGGGTCGCGGCTGAGCAACTCTTCCACGCTTAACTCAGCTTCGTCGTCCTGAGCATTTTCCGCCGCATAGGCGGGCATCACCATGCCCACCAGCAGTAGAAGCACCCACAGGGCCAGCCCGGGCACTCTGCGCCTTGGTGAATGACACCCTACAAACCGGCTTTGTTTATCCCACACCTTTAATCCACATCTAATCCACATCCCAGTCTTTGCTGTGTTGAGCAGACCCTTTGCTATCCTACCCCAGGTTAGATACAGGCGTCTGCTTTTTCAGCAGACTCCTAATGTGGGCTAAAGTTCAACGCTGTTAACGTCTGCAGGGCCGTTTCGCAATCATCAACAATTTTATCGGTTAACAAATCGTCCGCCCGGGTTTTGCCACGGTTTACCGCCACAATGGGTATACCCCGTTCGTGGGCACGACGGACAAAACGAAAACTGGAATAAACCATCAACGAACTGCCAACCACCAACAGCGCGTCCGCCTGGGAAACCCAGGCATAAGCCTGGGCAACCACGGTCTTGGGTACACTGTCGCCAAAAAACACCACGTCGGGTTTTAGAATACCGCCGCAGTCTGCACAGTTGGGCACCTTGAAGCGGCTGAAATCCAGCCGCGCCAGATCCGCGTCGCCATCGGGCGCCGGGGTGAATGCGCCGGACAGATTGTCCGGATTGTGCAGATCCAGGAAGTCCTGAACCGAAGCCCGGGCCAAGGTGCGCTGACACCGGGTACAAATAACCCGATCCAGGCGGCCGTGTAAGTCAATCACCCGCTGTTGGCCGGCTTTTTGATGCAATCGGTCCACATTCTGGGTAATGACCCCCACCAGCCTGCCGCTGTTTTCCCATTGCACCAGCGCCTGGTGGGCCTTGTTGGGAGCCGCCCGCATAAATTCCGGATAACCCACCTGGCTGCGCGCCCAATATCTTTGCCGCCAATGGTGGGTGCGCATAAATTCCTGGTGCTGTACAGGCTGAACTCTTTTCCATTCACCCTGTTCGTCCCGGTAGTCTGCAATACCGGACGGCGTGCTGCAGCCAGCCCCGGTAATAACCAACAGCCGCCGGCTGTCCTTCAGGACCCGGGACACCCTGGCATAGGCTGATGGACTAACCCTCACCCGGCACAAACTTTGACCGCGGGCATACGACTTTGCTGATAGAGCATAAAGCGTTCCGGCAAAAATGCCGGGCAAAACCAGGGCAGATTACCCAAATTTTTAGTAGCATGAAAGAACTATACGATTCGTAAGCATAAGGCGCCAAAATGATTCAACTCTACGGTCTGAAAATGAGCAACTACTATAGCCTAACCAAGGCACTGCTGATCGAGAAGGACCTGGCTTTTGAGGAAGTTAAAGCTCCACCCACCCAGGAAGAAGACAATCTGGTGCGCAGCCCCATGGGCAAGATGCCCTCCATTGGGGTGGATGGGCAATATATGTCCGAATCCCTGGCCATCGCCGCCTACCTGGATCGGCTGCAGCCCACTCCGGCTTTGCTGCCCGCTGACCCTTTTGCCGCCGGCAAGGTAATAGAACTGGTATGCCATCTGAAACTGAACGTAGAACTGGTAGCCCGACGCTGTTTGCCCGAGGCTTTTTTTGGCCAGACGGTGAGCGAAGAAACTAAGGCATCCACCCACAAGGATCTGGCCAAAGGCATGCAAGCGGTCCGGCGTTTGATGGTGTGTGGTCCCTACGCGGTCGGCGATACCCTGACCCTGGCCGACTTTTACACGTTTTATACCTTTGGCCTGGCCAGCGGAATCACCCAGGCCATCTACGGCGAAAATCTGCTGGACGGTCACGACAACATAGCACAATTGCTGACTAAGCTGGCGCAACATCCCAGCATCGCCAGGGTAGAAGCGGAAAAGGCAGGTTAGCAACCCTCACCGTTGCGCTTTAACGTCCGCCGGCACCGCAACAGGGTCAGCGTCCGCCGGGTCACCAGACCCCGTGGCGGGGGCTGATGCGCTCCAGGACAGAACCACATAGGTGAGCGTGGAGGCCAACAGCCCCGGAAAGACCTCATGCACGGTATCCCGCCAACCCAGGCTAATCCAAACGATCAGCGTGGTGACCCCAACCGCCATACTGGCCAGAACCGCCCGGCTGGTGCCGCGCCGCCAGTGCAGGCCCAGGACTACCGCCGGGAAAAAGCATACGGCGTAAAGGCTGCCGGAAAATATGGTGATTTCGACAATATCTCCCGGCGGGTTGAGCGCCAGAATAGCCGCCACCACGGCAAAGCCAACCACCGCCGCCCGGGTCCGGCTCACCTGCCCCGCCGGTGACTGACGCGATGTATAAGGGGCAATGAGGTTTTTAAACAGTGTGGATGCCGCCACCAGCAGGACGCTGTCCATGGAAGACATGGCGGCTGCCAGAATGGCCACAATCAAAAAGTCTGCCGCCCACAGAGGAAAGACGTTAGTATCCGCCAACATGGTGGGCACAATCAGATCCGTATCCACCACCTCAGCCATGATCAGGTGAGCATAAATCCCCACGGGGAACAGGCAACCCTGGATCACTAACAAACCGAGCACCGCCACCCAAATCCCCCGGCGCAGGGCACGTTCATCCTTAAGGGCAAAAAATCGCGAAAGCTGGCGGGGGTCCACCAGGAGCTTCAGCGACCCGGACAAGGAGATGCCCAGCAGAACCACGAAGGGTAACCCCCCATTCCAGTCAAAGAGGAATTCCTTGTCGGGTAGGTCACTCAGTTGTGTAATGGCACCCACACCCCCCGCCGCGGTAGTGACAAAGTAAAAAATGGTCAGCGAACCAGCCACCATCAGCAAACCTTGGATGACATCGGTACGCACCACCGATACAAACCCGCCAATGGAGGTATAAAGGACCACAATCAGCAGGGTGACACCGACGGCGAGCTCATACGAAATGCCAAGAAACTGCTGAAACAAATGCCCCGCACCCTTAAAAATGGCTATGAGATAAAGAATGCTGGCAAATACAACCACTATGGCCGCCACCCCTCGCAACAGCGGGCCCTGACCCTGAGTTGGGTCGGGTTGGGCAAAGCGCCCCACCAAAAAGTCCGGAATGGTCAGGGCATCCCACTGTTGGGCAAACCGCCGCATGCCGGGGCCCACCCACCGCCAGGACAACCAGGTAAATACCACCAGGCTTGCACCCATGAACAACCAGGGCAGACCATAAGCATAACCCTTACCCGCGTGCCCAATATAACTGTTGGTGCTGGCAAAGGTGGCAAAAAAGGAAATACCTATGGCCACCCCGCCCAGGTTGCGCCCACCCACATAGTAGCCGGCAAGATCTTCACTGGCCTTGCCGCCCACATAGGCGTTGTACAAAAGCACCCCGGTATAGAGGCAGAGCAAGCTCACCGCCAGCCAATGCTGCGCTATCCAACCCATACTTGTTGTTTACTCTTTATTTACTCATTATTTTCGTTGTTTTGCCGCTTTACCCTTGGCCCGAATGATCAGGCCTGATGTGTTTCAACCCTAGACTTTTTTTGCCTTTCCTGGGTATCCTCGGGGCTCATGAGACCCATAGTATAAAGTTATGCGTTATCTTGTTCAGTTCGTTATTCCGGGGCTGATTTTTCTGGGTGCCATCTATGCGGTAACCCGTCACAAGAGTCACGCCCACTCCAGCCAGGACGACGGTGCCGGGGTTTTTCTGACCATTCTTGTCATCGGTTCGGTGGTTGCCGTCGCCACCCTATTTGTCTTGAATGTCAACTGGGGAGACTTATGAGTGAGCTCCAGGTTGCGCCAGAGGCCAACAACTTTGGTGCAGCCATTACCGGGGTAGATCTCAGTCAGCCGCTAGATACACAGACAGTGAAAGAAATTCGACAGCACTGGCTGGCCCACCAGGTGATCTATTTCCCGGACCAGCCCCTGGAGCACTGCCAGCTGGAACGCTTTACCCGGTACTTTGGCGACTTCGGCAACGACCCCTACGTACAATCCATTGATCAGCACCAGCACATTCTCGAAATACGTAGGGAGCCTAGCGAAGCGGTTGCGCCTTTTGGCGGGTCCTGGCATTCGGATTGGTCTTTTCAGGCCGCTCCACCCAGCGCTACCCTGTTGCACGCCAAAATCATTCCACCCCATGGTGGTGACACCCACTATGCGGATGGCTTTCGCGCCTACGAGCAGTTGGACCCGGCCTTGCGTCAGGAGATTGAACATCTGGTTGCGGTACACAGCGCCCGGCGGCCCTACAGTCACGAGGGTTACCAGCGCAGCGGCGGAGATCAACGCAGTATGACCATCTTGCCCAACGATGACGCCTGGCGAACCCAGGAGCATCCGCTGATTCGCACCCACGCTGAGTCCGGCCGCAAAGCCCTGTGGGTTAACCCCGTGTATACCATCACTATTAAAGATATGCCCGAACCTGAGGCAGACACCCTGTTACAGCGGTTGTTTGATCACGCCTTACAGGAAAAGTTTGTTTACAAACATAAGTGGTCAGCCAATATGCTCACCATGTGGGACAATCGCTCTGTCCAGCACTGCGCCCAGGGTGGTTACGACGGCTACCGCCGGGTTCTTCACCGCACCACGGTTGCCGGCGAGCAGCCCCATTAGCCGGGTGACGCCCGCCGGGGCTAAGTTTGCAAGGGCCGGGAGTACAGGCACCCGGGGTACAGGGTTTAAGGTGCGCGGTATCAGATTGAATCTATCCTTGCCGGGCTGGGGCTTGCCGGGAGTGTGGGTATTGTTGGCCCTCAGCCTGGCCCTGCCCGCTGCGGGGTCAGCCCAGGACTATATGCCGCCGGACCTTCGCAGCCGGGTGGATCAGCTGAAGGTGGATCTGGGGCGCATTCCCACCACCCGAATTAATGCCCCGGCACGGGCAAAGTTGGTCTGGGACTGGTTAAACGCCTATGCCATTAACGGCGGCTATGTACCCGTTGATGCAACCCTGGTGGTTGCCCGGGTATTGGGCCGGGATCCACAGCAGGCCGCAACACCAGACCATGCTGAGGTTCTGCGGGCCCTGGACCGGTTGATTAGCGAGTTCGCCTTTTTGGACAATTCACCGGACGGCATCGGCACCCTGACTGCAGACTTGGGGCCTTTTACCGCAGCCACCCATGCCACCATTCAGCAAACCTATACCGTTGGCCAACAACCTATTCAAGCGGGCGGATCTTTTCTGGTGGCCCGTCACTTCATGGCGAATTTTGGTGACTGGCAAACTGTGGATGCCCAGGCACCCCACTATATCTCCATTAAGAGCAGCAATCCCAGGGTGACCTTCGTCACCCGTACGGTGCCACGCAAGGGTATGCACGGTGGATTCAGGCAACCGCGTAATACCTTAGCCTTCCAGGTGGCTTCGGGTACCTTGGAACCCGGAGATCAAGTGGTCATTACCTACGGGGATACCAGCGGCGGATCGCCCGGCATTTTGACCCCCAGTTTCTCCAGCGATCGTATGCCTTTGCCGCTATATGTGTCCTTTTCCGAAAAGGGACAGTACTTCAGCCTGCCTATTCAACCAATCAAGATCAGCGGACGGGAGGTGCGTGGAGTGACCGCCTTTGCCCCGTCCATTGTCAAACCCGGTGAAAACTTTACCCTGACCGTGCGAGCCCGGGATGAATTTTATAACCGCGCCGTGGGTGACATTCCGTCTTGGACGGTTTTGCTGAACGGCCAGGTCTGGCAGACCCTGGACAAGACAGAACCCATTACCCGGATCAGCACCCGGATAGACACTCCGGGGACCTACTTTGTGACCATTCAAAGCGGTGATGGTCAAATCCAGGGCACGGGGAATCCCATCTGGGTGAGCGCAGAAGAGCGGTTACCTATCTATTGGGGAGATACCCATGGACATTCAGGCTTTGCGGAAGGTATTGGCACCCCTGAGCGGTTTATGACCTGGGCACGGGATGACGCTCAACTGGATTATGTCACCCATTCCGAACACGACATCTGGCTGGATGATGCCGAGTGGGCTGTGTTGCGCAACAACGTTGAGACATACAGCCGGGACGGCAAATTTGTCGCCTTTCTGGGTTATGAATGGACCGTTGACAATACCTCCGGTGGACATCACAACGTGCTGTTCCGTCACCCCCAGAACAAAAGCCGGGTACCGGCGCAGTTTTATCCTACCCTCACCCGTCTCTACCAGGGGCTGCGGGCACAGAACAAGCCCGAGGATGTAGTCGTTATCCCTCACGCTCACCAGGCCGGTGACTACCGCCTGAGCGATGCGGAGTTGGAGCCGCTGGTGGAGATTATGAGCCAGCACGGCAATTTTGAGTGGTTTGGGCGTCTTTATCTGCAACATGGCCACCAGGTAGGTTTTATTGCTGCCTCGGACAACCATCTGAGCCAGCCGGGATTTTCCGCCCCGCTTGGCGGCTCACTCTCCCAGCGGGGGGGATTAGGTGCGTTAATCGCTCCCGCGCGAACCGCAGACGACCTGTTTAACGCGATGAAAAGCCTGCGCACTTATGCCACTACAGGGGACCGGATCATTGTGGACTTTTCCGTGAACGGCGCCGCCATGGGCGAACGTACCGCGTTTAACAAGACTCGCAATATCAGCGGCCGGGTGATTGGTACCGCACCCATTGACCGTATCGAGGTGGTCAAAAACGAAGCGGTCCTGTTCAGTCGAGCATACTATGCTGAAGAGAGCGACAAACTGGGCAAGGACGAGACCTTTTTGCTGACCTTTCAATCCGATTCAAAGCCGCTCAACCCCGGAGATAATCCCCGGGGTTGGCGCACCTGGCAAGGCACCCTGGAGGTCAGCAATGCTGACATTGTCAGCATGCAGGCCTATGACGCAACCTTTCCCACCCAGACGGTGGAAACTTCAACCACATCCCCAAACCGGCTGGTTTTTAACACTAAAACCCGGGGTGGTACCAGTTCCTATCTGCTGCACCTGAATAATATTCAGCGCACCAGCAAGCTACGTTTTGATATTGTGGAACATGCGGAAACCGGCGGCGCACCGCCAATCTACCGCCCCCACCAACGCATACCCGCCCTCACCTTTGAGCTGGCCCTGAAGGATATGCAGCAGGGCCGGGTGAGTCATCGCCAGACTTTTGCGGGTTACACCGATCAGATTGTGCTGCGAAAAATTGTCGAAACCGGCGAGCAGGACGTCTCCTTTGAATTCACCGACGAAGGTACCCGGCAAGGTGACTATTACTACCTCCGGGTTTTCCAGGCCAACGATGCGGCAGCCTGGTCCAGCCCCATCTGGGTTGGCGGGCATCCCAGCCGTTAGTGTTCTTGTGACCTTTGTTCTTCATCCGCAACTGGCAGCCGATACGACTGTCGTGGCCAAACTTGACCTGTGCCGCGTTTTGCTGATGGAAGATGCACGTTATCCCTGGCTGATTCTGGTACCACAACTTGCTGATCTTAAGGACCTGCATCAGGTGCCTTCCGGCCACCAAGCCGCCTTGTGGCAAGAAATTAACCAGGCTTGTACGGTTCTGGAGCAGGTCACCCGGCCCTATAAGCTGAACGTGGCTGCGCTGGGTAATCAGGTGCCCCAGCTGCACATTCATATTATTGCCCGAAATCCGGAGGATACCGCCTGGCCCGGCCCCGTCTGGGGGGTTGGCAAAGCGCAACCCTATGGGGAACACAACCGGGCAGAGTTGATCAAACAGCTCAGCGCGGCTCTGGGCACAGGCACTACGGCAGGGGAATAGGATTTACCACCGCCGGGACGTCATAACCCCGCTGCACCGCCGGACGTTGTGCCATTTCTACATACCAGCGTTTGAGATGAGGGTAGTCTGACCAACTGATATCATGCCATTCGAACCGGGATATCCACGGCCAGGTGGCCATGTCGGCAATGGAGTATTCACCACTCAGGTATTCAACCTGGGCGAGACGGGTATTAAGTACCTGATAAAGACGTTGAGCTTCTGCGGCAAAGCGTGCCTCGGCGTAAGGTGCCTTACCTGGGTTAAAGTGCAGGAAATGATGTACCTGCCCCAACATTGGGCCCACACCACCCATCTGCAACATCAGCCATTCCAGGGTGGTATACCTGTCCTCTCCCCAAAACTGATGATATTTGTCAGCCAGATAGATAAGAATCGCGCCGGACTCCATAAGACTACGGCGGGCGTCCCAGTCGTAAACAGCCGGAATTTTGTTATTGGGACTCAGGGCAAGAAAGGACGGACTGAATTGTTCGTCCTTAAGAATGTTCACCGTATGAACATTGTACTCCGCGCCAAATTCCTCCAACGCAATGGAAACCTTGCGACCGTTGGGCGTGGCAAAGGTATACAGATCAAACATAGATACGGCAATCGCTGAGAAAGGAGCCTGCAATATACCCGCCCACCAACACCAACAGAAGCCTCCAACCCAATCCGCTAACGTTGGGGTCAGACCCCAACGTTAGCGGTTTCGTTTTAGGGCGCGCATGTCGTCGGGTTCCCAGGCATCGCGGAAGGCCAGCAGTAACCCGGCGCCGGTGCGCTGGGCCAGGGGCAGTTGTGCATCTGCATCAGCCGCTTCGTTAAATTCTTCGTAGAGGCGGCGCAGTTTCTGCACAAAGTGACTGGCGGTTGCTTCACTGACCGTACCCCAGGCAAAGCGGAAGCTGTCCTGGGTGCGTACCAACTTTTTGTCCAGAAAATTGGTCAGCACGCTGCGGACAAAAAATTGTTCAATAGGCCCATTGCGGCGCCAGCGAAATCCCCGGGACACACACAGGCGATACCTATTCTGGGGCAGCAGCTCAATCACCCCCAGCCGGTCCAATTTGGTGAACAACTGTTGCAGATGATGGGTATCGATATCGTACTCACTGAGCACGTCCTCAAAGCGGTAGCGGTTGAGCACACAGATGGCTGCGATAAACAGGTGCAAGTCGTCCGCCAGCTCACGTTCCTGAGCTTCACCAAGCTCAAGCAACCGCTCATGTTTGTCATCCACATTGCGCACCAGTTCGAGCAAGTCCGCACCGGCAAGTTCACATACTTTTTCCATCCGCGCCACGCTGAAAGCGCAATCCTTAAACAAACGTTTTACGCTGGCTTCGCTCAACTCCAGGTGTTGTGCCACATGCGCGTAGGTGAGGCCGGCTTTTTTCAAGGCACCCTTTAGCGCCTGGGTTAAATCACTGTTTCGCGACATGGCTTTTCCTATGTGGTTTTTTTGACACTGCAACAACCCCGAAAGGTCCAGGCTGACAAGAATCGCATAGCTGCACCCATAGTGTGAAGGTGTTCACAGTTCTTCACCTCCAGCCTTGAGGTTAAACCCCGTAGCACTAATCATTAACCGGTTGAAAACCCAATAACGTATGACTAAAGGACCTGTCACTCGTGTTTCAGTTGACTGTATGGTCACTACCGCCGCTGATTACCGCCATTGTTGCCGTTGCCGCCTATCGTCGTAGCAAGGTGCGTGCCTACGTGCCCGGCGGTCACGCCCTGCGTTTCTTATTCGCCGCCCTGATCTTCTGGATCATGGCTCAATTGCTGGGCACCCTGGTTGTTAAGCCCAATGCCAAGCTGCTGGTGGAGCAGCTCTCCCTGGTGGGCATCACCCTGGTCCCGGTTGCCTGGTTTATGTTTGCGCTGACCTACAGCCAGCGGGTGTTGAAGATGTCCCGGCGCCTGATGAATTGCGCCTGTTTGCTCCCCTTCATCACCGTTTGCCTGGCCTTTACCAACGGCTCACATGGGTTGATCTGGGAAACCTGGACAATGATTGAGTACAAAGGATATATCGGGCTGGTAACCACCCACGGCCCCTGGTTCTTCCTGAACGCGGTTTATTCTTACGGCCTGATGCTGGTGGCCACCGCTATCCTGACCTTTACCCTCAGCCAATCAGAACAGCACTACCAAACGGTGTTGGCTGCCTTGTTTGCCCCTCTCCTCGGCATTATGGTTAACCTCTTTTACCTGTCACCCCTGAATCCCCTGCCGTGGTTTGACTTTACCACCGTGGGTACCCTGGTGGGCATTTTGCTGCTGGATCTGGGTATCTTAAGAAAAGGCCTGCTGAGCCGCACACCGGTCCTGCGCGAGCGGGTGGTTGAATACCTCACAGATCCGGTATTGGTGATCAGCGATAGCGGGAATATCCTGGATGCTAACCAATCCGCCATGCACGCCTGGGGCAAGGCGCAAGACCACATTCTGCAGACCAATATACAGCAATTAATCGACACCTTGCCCATGAGCCGCCTGCGCGGCAATCACGGCCATACCGAAGTCACCATCAGCGGCCAGGCTTACGAGGTGGCTACCACCAGCCTGGACACCACCAACCCAAAATCCGACATTGCCCTGGTCTTTCGAAATGTCACCGCGCGGCTGCAGGCGGAGCGCGAGTTACGGGCGGTAAAGGATGAACTGGAACGCATGGCCCACACCGACCCGCTTACCAATATGTTTAACCGGCGCTTTTTTATGCAGCGCCTTAACGAAGAATTCGAACGGGTACGGCGCCACGGCAACGCGGTATCGGTGCTTATTTTTGACCTGGACCACTTTAAGCAGGTAAATGACACCTACGGTCACGCTGTTGGTGATGCGGTGCTCACCGCTGTGGCCCAGGTGGTCAACGAGGTAAAACGGGTGACCGATGTGGCCTGTCGTCTCGGTGGTGAAGAATTCGCCATGTTGCTGCCCGAAACCAGCAAAGCCGGCGCCATCAAACTGGCCCAGCGCTTACGCGCGGGTATCGAAGCCTTTCCTTACCAACAACATTGCGGACACCCGCTGACTGCCACAGCCAGCATTGGTGTGGCTACCGTAACCCACGGTAACGCCGCCCCGGATACCATCCTTAAGGTTGCGGACCGGGCGCTATATCGGGCCAAAAACAGCGGCCGGAATATGGTCTGTGTGGATAACGACCTGGACTAACCGCTGCCGGCAGGAGCACCGTCACCAGCCGCATCTTCCCCGATATCTCCATCCTCCACAGCCTCATCCGGGCTAAAATCAGTGTCGGTCATCAGTAACTGCTCCGCAACGTAGGCAGGTAGCCGAAACAACTGGGGCTCATCCTCACCGGCTATGTCGCCGGCAATCTCACGGGCAATAAAGTAGTCGCCGCCCCCGGACGCCCCCGCACCGTCTTCAGCCGCTGTTTCCTGAAAGATATTCAGATGATGTTCCGCACTTGCCGTAGTTACCCGGATAGTGGCACGTTTATCAACCGCCTGGGCATCTCCAATTCCCAGAACCGACAGGGTTTTAAAGCGATTTGCATAGGTTTGGGCCGGGCCTGATGCCGCAGGCTCACCATCAATAGTCCAATTGTCATCCACCCTGGCTAAAATCTGTGCCGGGGACCGGTCTTCTAACTGCACTTCGATTTTTGTCGGCTCACCGGTGGCCAACAAGCCTTTGTTCAACCAATCATCAATGGACGCACCCACTTCAAAATTGGAAAGGGCAACACTGAACACCTCTTCGCTGTCAGCTTTGCGGGCATGCACCCGCTGATAACCGGGAGAGGTACCCAGAAAGAGTTGGGCCAGGGTTTCATCGTTTGCCAGCAGCCGCAAACGGCGCTGAAAATTCTCTTCGCCAACCTCAAACCGCTCGACACTGCTGCTGGTTGCAGCAACCGGCCAGGGCGCGGACAGGTTCACCAGCTTGTTAAGCAAACCGTCCACCTTGTCCTCATCAGCGGGCAACGATTCAACCTGCCAGCCCGTTGCGGTTTTGTTGAGGGTAATCGTATGGTCAACATCGCTGATTTCCAACCCGGATAACCCGGCGGCATCAAAGTTCAACAACACTGCCCCCTCATCCTGATCGGCACGGGGGATAAACCAGAAACCGGCAATCACAACCAACTGCACAACAGCAAGCACTGACAATAGTCCTATGCGAAAATTCATGACGCCTCCTTAAACCAGCTGTTGTATACCGCTGCCCTGGCTTGACGGCGCTGGCGAAAAATCAGGGACACCCCCAGTACCCCCAGCAATGCAAGTCCATAGTTTATATATTCAACAGTTTCCTGTTCGCCTGCCGGCATGCCGGGCAATGTCCGGTTAAAATTGCCCCGCGCCCGGATGCCGATCAGGCTTTGATCCTCCAACGCCCAATCAACAATATTTGCCATCATCTGCACCGAATTGCCATACAGGGTACCGGTCGCCGAACCCACCATCTGCAGGGTCTGATCCGCCAGAAAGTCACTGGAGGAAAAGACCAGCAAACGGGCAGATTCCGCAGACTTGCTGATCACCCCGGAAACCACACCCAGGTCCGCTTCATCACCAGCTTCATCTCCGTCCCGGGCTTTCTGGCTTTCGGGCGCAGCCAACAATGGTGAACCCTTTTCGGCAAAATAGCTGGTGAACGTGCCTTCCAGCAGCACGCCAACATTTTGCGCACCCTGCTCACCTTCGGGTTTAAATTCCGACAAACCCTGCTCATCCACCTTGGGCATGACATTGGTACCTTCGGTCTGCCAGCTGTCGCCACTGGATTGCAACAACGGTGTGAACTTCACCTCAGCCCCGGCACTTACGGTAATCGGTGAGGGCCAGGACAAGGTCATTTGCTGGATGCCGGTGAAGATAGGCGAGTCCCCGGCAATCCCCTCGCCGCGCACGTCCACAAAGTAGGGATAATCCAGCATGGCCATGTCTTGAAAGGTAAACCCACCCACCTGCCGGGTGATGGGCACCGGAAATGCGGTATTTTGAGGGTCCATCACAAACGCCTGCTGAATATCGACACCCTGATGACCCAGCCAGTCTTGCAAACCGGTATTGCGTGGCGTGGCGGTTAATGTCCCGGCGGTGGGGCGGACATCAAAAGCCCCGCTGGCCACAACCACTGTCCCGCCCTTCATCAAGAACTGATCCACGGCAAAAACCTGCTGTGCAGAGAAATCCGTGGGGTCCAAGATCATCAGCAGATCCGCCTCTGCAGGAACCTGTCCGGAACTTAAGTTGTTGTTGACTACATTAAAGTCGCTGGTCAAAAAGCCTTCCAGTTCAGCAAAGCTGTGTTCCTGCGGCGCCTGGCCTTGCAACATATGGGGGGGTAACGAAGCCGGTTTGGCCACAACCACCGTCTTCAACAGACCTGAGGCAAACCGTTTTAAACCTTCTTCCAAGCCCCGCTTGAGCCCCGCTGGTGTCATATCTTCCGGGATGGGAATCTGCACCACCACATCGTCCTGCTTAAGGGTTAAGTAAAAGTAAAACTGCCGGGTATCAAACAGGCTGGTGGCCATGGGCTGAAAGCCATAGTCGTCAGCAATCTGCTGGGCAACCGCATTACCGTCAGCCTCGGGTTCAACCATCTGATGGCTGAAGTTACCACCCCCCTCAGCGGCCAGGTCTGCCAACACCCCGCTTAACTGTTGGCGCAGTTCCACCAGGGGCTGGGGCAGCAGATCAGGGGATGAGATATAGCCGACAAATTCCACCGGATCGTTGATGTTGGCAAAAATTGAATTCCCCCCCTGGAATCCATACAGAACCTGTTTGATGCTGCGCGTAATGTCAAACTCAGGGTTCTTAAGCTGTACATCCAGGTCCGTTTCGCTCTGTACCTTAACTTCGATCAAATCCCGAAAGCCCAGCACCTCGTACTGATCCCCGTACAGGACCAGTACATCAAAGTATGAATTCACCAGCGCCGCCTGATGACGGTCTGCGACCTGAAACGGAATGGCACGAATGCCGTACTTGGTATTCGCCTCGTTCTCCAGTTCCGGATCATCCGCGGGATCTACCAGTTCCACCCGGACCTTGCCGCCGCCGGCCACTTCATATTCGCGCAGCAGATCCTTCATCCGAGGCACCAGGGGTGACAGCAGGGGATGGGTTTTGGCGCTGAAATAGCCGCGAATCAGCAAGGGTTCGCGAAGCTGTCCAAGATATCCCTTGGTGGAAGCGGATATGGAGTAGATTTGACCCTGGGTCATGTCCACACGCAGGACATTGATATTGGCCAGCCAGACATTCGCCAACAGCACATTAACCACCAACAATCCGCAAGCCATGCGCCAACCCTGCTGCCCCCCACGGTCACCCCCGCCGGCCCACTTCCGCTGTTCCAAGGCATAGATATTCAGGATCAAAAAGGTGGCCAGCACCGACACATAAAAGTACAAATCCCGCAGATCCAAAACACCCCGGGTGATGGCATCAAAACGTGAGCCGCTGCCCACCGCAACCAGAGCATCCCGGACCACCCCGCCAAACAGACCCACTATGGTTTCGGTACCCAATAGATAAAACAGGCCACACAATCCCGCTGCGCTGATCAGGCTGACAATCTGACTGTCGGTCTTGGCACTGACAAATAAGCCGATGGCGATGTAGGCACCACCCAGCAACAGGGCCGCAATGTAGCCGGCAACCACGGGCCCCCAATCCAGATTGCCCAACAGGACAACACTCAGGGGTAAGGGTAAGGTTAAGCACAGGGCAATGGCCAACAACACAAAACAGGCCAGGAATTTACCCAGCACAAATTCCGCGGTACTCACCGGTACCGTGACCACAAACTCCAGCGTACCGCTACGCCGTTCTTCGCTCCACATGCGCATGGTCAGCGCTGCACTCAGGAAGATCAACAGCACCGGCAGCCATTCGAACATGGGACGCACATCCGCTATGTTGCGCGCAAAAAACGACTCCACCCAGAAAAATATAAACAGGGTGGCCACCAAAAAGGCACCCAGAAACAGGTAGCCGATGGGTGAGGCAAAAAATTGATTCAGTTCCTTGGAGTGAATCTGCCGGATCATATTAAACCTCACCTTGCAGCCCTCCTTCATTTACTTCTTTAAATATGACTTCCAGGTCCCGGGTGATGGGAGAAATTTCGTAAACCGGCAATTCCGCCGCAATCAGGGCGCGGGAAATATCCGCCGCCGCTTGATCTACCTCCCGGTCAACCTCCACATGCCACAGCCCGGGACTTTCCTGGTGGCTGTGCCGCACAAAGGCTAACGGCGCCAATGCCCCGCCCAGCGGGTCACCGGCATTTGCCAGGCTGCGCACCCGCAGGTGATTGCTGCGGCGTAAGTCCGCCAGACGTTCGTCTATGGCAATCTTGCCGTTGCGGATAATGATGGCGCGATCACATACCGCACTGACTTCCTGCATGATATGGGTGGACAATATGACCGTGGCCTGTTCCGCAAGCTGTCGGATAAGACCACGCATTTGTTGAATCTGGTTGGGGTCCAAACCATTGGACGGCTCATCCAGGATCAGAAATTTGGGGTTATGCAAAATGGCCTGGGCCACCCCAACACGCTGTTTGTAACCCCGGCTGAGGGTGTCCAGACGATCCAGCACTTTTTCTTTCAGCTGTGTGCGGGCCACCGCCTGGGGCACAACATCCCTGGGCTTTAACCCACGCAGTTGAGCGGCAAAACTCAAGTATTCGGCAACGGTCATTTCCGGATAAATGGGTAAGTTCTCCGGCAGGTAGCCCATCCGTGCCTGCACGGACAGAGGTTCTGCCTGGACGCTGATCCCGTCAACCCGCACCTCCCCGGCAGTGGGGCCCAGATAGCCGGTGAGCATTTTCATGATGGTGGACTTACCGGCACCGTTGTGCCCCAGCAAGCCAACCACCTCCCCGGGTGAGATGTTGAAGCTCACGTCGTCCACCGCGGCAAATTCTCCGTAACGGCGAACCAGGTTATTAGCCTCGATCATAGTTGTCCTTAAGCCAATTTTACGGTTGGCAAAATATGGATTGAGGGAAAAATTTCAAGTGGTTTTATCCCTGTAGGGGTAACAAATTGTTACCATCTTTGTGCGACAGGTAAAAACAGAATTTCAACGAAACTAAAACGAAGCAATAAAAGAAAAGCATTATGGAAATTATGGGCCCCGCCGGACCGCTGGAAGCCACCTTAGACCAGGCTGTTAACGAAAAAACCATTACCGCCATATTATGTCACCCCCACCCGGCGTATGGGGGATCGATGCACGATGCCGTGGTCAACACCGCCACCCAGGTATTTTTACGGCACGGGGTTAACTGCATTCGTTTTAATTTTCGCGGTGTGGGTGCCAGCGCCGGCACTTATGGTGACGGCGTTGGCGAAACTGAAGATTTACTGGCTGTGGTCAACTGGCAACAGCAAGAATACCCCCGGGACAAACTGTGGCTGTGTGGTTACTCCTTTGGCGCCAACGTGGTATGGCGCAGCCTGGCAACCGCGGCCCCCGCCCGGGCTTTTCTCATTGCACCCCCCATCAGCATGATGGAATTTGCGGAACAGGACGGGACGGATACGGTGATCAACGCCATCGCCGGAGACCGTGACGATTTTGTGGATCAGGACAGGATTGGTCAATGGCCGGGAGTAACCCACCATAATATCCCCGGTGCGGATCACTTCTTCTCCGGCGCCCACGATGCCCTCGGCGAAACCCTGGAAGCGCTGGTCCGCCAGCCCGGTCAGACAATCACCGAACCGGTCAGTGCCTCGTGAAAGTAATACGCCACGGCGTAACCCGCCAGGCCCAACAACACCGGCACCCACAACTCTGACAACACCAATCTGTTGCGCCCGGTGACAATGGCTAAAAAGGGTAAATTCGACGTCACCCGGGCATAAGATCCCCAGCCCGGCCCCAGGGTTTGAGCTTTCTTCAGGTCGATGAGCACACCCCCAAGACCGCTTAAGAGTACAAAGCTGCCAAAAAATATAATGGAGACCAGATCGCCATTGGCAACAATGTGCCCCAGCCCCCAGATGACAATGGCCCACTGCAGCGGGTGCCGGGTAATGCGCGTGACACCCCGGGCCAGGTCGGCCGCCTGGGTGGGGTCATCCAGACGCACGCCCAGGTTGGTGGGGTTGGTGACCAGAAAACCACCCAACAAAAATATAAAGGCCAAAGGCATGGTGATTTTGGATACCCAGTACAAGTCCGGGTTGGGCAGCCACAGGTAGTCAAACCTGGGAACCCGGCCATAGGTCCAGATCAGATAGGCGAGGCTTGCCGCCGCCACTATGGAATAAAATGCCAGATAGGGCCCGGTGCCAATTTTATCCACCAACACCCGGCGCACCGGGGAACTTGAAATTCCCAGGTGGGTGATCACCCACAATAGACCCGCCAGCCACATTTCCGCCATTTTGTTCTCCTTATTGGTATGGAACGAGTTAACGCTTGCCAGAAAAAACTTTTTGTCCTTTCTTCCCACGCTTGTCTGACGGGAACCTCCCGTGCAGCGCAAGGGTATCAAAGCCCGGGGTCCCGGTGCTGCCCTTGTTGATCATTCATCAGCACCCTGGTGAAGCCGGATCACATGAATTGTGGCTGACCGGCGAGTTGCGAGTATACTGCACGGACCGCACCCGGGTGGTAAACAGGCAACAGAAACGGGGGACCCCCCATGTACGCTCATGACACTCTGCTCAGGGAAACCCTGATCACGGCCCACGCACAAAGCTGGCAAGCCATTGCCGCCCCCGGAGCCTTTTTGACCGGTGCCCAGCGGGTGGAGGTGGTACGCACCACCCGGGACGCACTATTCTGCGAGTTGTGTCACAAGCGGAAACAGGCACTGAGCCCCAATGCCGTCGCGGGCGAGCACGACTACCTTGGTCCTTTAGAACCCGAAATGGTTGAATTGATCCACCGCCTGCGCACCGACCCGGGCAGATTAACCAAGGCCTGGTTTGACCACCTGGTGCAAGCCATGGGAAAAGAAACCTACGTGGAAATTGTCAGCATCGTTTGCAGTGTTGTCATCATCGACACCCTGCACAACAGCTTGGGTTACGGAGTGCCTGAGCTGCCGACACCCAAACGCGGACAACCCAGTGGGGAAGTTAACCCGGATGCCGTGGATGACGGCGCCTGGGTACCCATCGCCGCCGGGACAACACAAATGGCAGATACCGGCTTGCCCGTAGTGCCCAATATCGCGCGCGCCCTGGGGCTGGTGCCCAGTGCCTTCAGCCTCTTCTTCTCCACTTTCCGCCCCCACTACGCGCTGAAGGATATCAATCTTTCCATCAGCCAAAGTCAGGCGGAATACGTGGCGGCACGGGTGAGTGCCATGAATGAGTGTTTCTACTGAACCACCTCACATACCATGCTGCTCCGGGCGAGCAGCGCGCAAGAAGGCCACAACGCTGATCTGCAGAGCGTCACCGATACATCCTTAAGTCCCGGGGTGCCCCAAGGTGACTGCCTGGCTGAGCTGACCGAAACCACAATCAACGGTGACTGGTTACACATGGCACAGATCCGCGGACGGGCGGAAGCCACCATGGGTCCCCAGCAGGTGGTTGATGCATTAACCGTGGCGGCGGCTTTTAACGGCATCACCCGGGTAGCTGACGCCACCGGCATCCCCCTGGATGATAATACGGCAGCGGTGACACAAGATATGCGGTTACAAACGGGTATCGAAAATTTTGCTTACGCGAGCAAATCCGCCCGTTACGACAAGCTTAATTAGTTCCTGTCCGTAAAAAGGCCGCCATACCGGTTAACTACGATATTGGCGCTCGGAATTGCCCGCGGATATCTGTTCGTTTAACGTCCAGAAATCGTAGATCACCCCGATACCCAGTAAACCCAGGGAAACCAGGTACAACAACCCCGTTCCCCACTTGCGCTGGTAAAAACGATGCAGTCCAAATACACCTAAAAACACCAGAAAAATCCAGGCGACGGTATAATTCAGCTCCCCGGATTGGTATCGTCGGTCCGCGGAACGTTCCAGTCCGGGCATAAGAAACAGATCAACCAACCAGCCGATACCCAGCAGACCCAGGGTAAACAGATAAATTGTACCGCTTACGGGTCTGCCGAAGTAAAAACGGTGCGCCCCCAGGAAGCCGAAGATCCATAACACATAACCCACCAACAGGCTATGCGTGTCATTGGCTTGTTGCATAACCTAGATAACCTCGTTCATTTGCATATTTTGAATATTACCGAGTATTTGTCGCAAATCACTAAAAATAGTTTGCCCCCGGCAAAAACCGGCCTTCGGCCTCAAAATTCCACCCAACGTGTACACCGCGCAAATTGAGCATTAAGATTAATCCCCCCAGGCGAGACGGGTTACCGACATTGCAAACACCATTTGAACCGCTGCCGGCGCCGGATTTTCCGGAACCGGTACTTGTCCCCACCAACGGTGTTGAACTGGAGGTATTCGGTGCCGGTGAGGCCCATCAGCGGGCCATAGTGCTGTGCCACGGGTGGCCGGAACACGCCTACTCCTGGCGCCACCAGATAGCCCCCCTGGTTGACGCCGGCTTCCATGTCCTTGTCCCCAATCAGCGGGGTTATGGCCAATCCAGCCGGCCCGCGGCGGTGACCGACTATGACATCACCCACTTAACCGGAGATCTGGTGGGTTTGCTCAACCATTATGGTTACGAAGACGCCATCTTTGTTGGTCATGACTGGGGTGCCCTTATAGTGTGGAATCTGGCGATGATGCACCGGGAAAGAGTGGCCGGCGTGGCCAACCTGAGTGTGCCTTTTATGCAGCGGGGGACCACAGAGTGGATAAGCTTGTGGGAGCAAGCCCTGGGGCAGGACTTTTACATTGTGCACTTCAACCGCCAGCCCGGCGTGGCAGATGAAATTTTTGCCAAAAACAGCAGGCAGCTATTGCGGAATCTGTATCGCACCAACCAATGGCATCACCCCCCCATGGAACTTGAGGGTATGCCGATGATCGCCATGGCTAACCTGGCAGATGTGCCCGGCGACCTGATTATGTCCGACGCCGAGCTTCAGGTATTTGTCGATGCCTTCGACCAGGCCGGCTTCACCGGAGGGTTGAACTGGTACCGGAACTTCTCCCGTAACTGGGAAATTTCCGGCCACTACGAACAAACCATCACCCAGCCCACCTTAATGATCTACGGCGACTATGACATGGTCCCCAAATCCCCGGATTTGGATCAAGTGGTTGCCGATCTGGAAGTTCACAGCCTGGATTGTGGTCATTGGGTACAACAAGAGCGTCCGCATGAGACCAACGCGCTACTGCTGGATTGGCTGACAAGGAGATTTACCTGATGACAGACATTCATGGCCTGCACCACGCAGCCTATCGTTGCCGCTGCAGTGAAACAACCCGGGCCTTTTACGAGGATTTTTTGGAGCTACCCCTGGTGGAAGCTTTTCCCATCAAAACCACGGCCACCGGCCGCCAGGCAGACGTCTTACACACCTTCTACCAGATGGCTGACAGCTCGTGTATTGCGTTCTTTGAAGCACCTGATGAAGCTTTTGAATTTAAAGCGCAAAACGATTTTGACTTGCATATTGCCCTGAGCGTGGACATGCCGGTTTTACAGCGCATGCTGGCCAAGGGTAAGGCCGCGGGTATGGAAGTCCGTGGGCCCAGCGATCACGGCTTTATTCATTCCATTTACTTCCGTGATCCAAACGGCTACGTGGTTGAACTGGCAGCACCCAGCGGCGCCGGGACAGGCAGTGCGTTTGATGCACAGCGCGCCCGGGAACGGCTGAACGAATGGAATCAGGTGCACCCGCCCAGCTGAGTTTATTGCAGGAGAATGACCCGCACCGCGCCCACCATGGCCATACCCAGCAGCACCACGTTAACCACCATGGTGCCAATCATTCCCGCGCCACGGGATTGAGGGTCGGCAATGTAGCTGCGGAAGTAGTAAGCCCGCGCACCCAAAAATACTACCCCCAAGGCAACCGCCGCCAGTGCATTGGCGAAGTAGCCCGCGGCATAACAGGACGGCACAAATACAACAAGCTGCTCCAGCGTATTTTGATGAGCCCGGTGAAAACGTTCGAAGGTCTCATCCCCGCTGGTTGCCGGGGCGGAAACACCATGCCGTCCCCGGGCCCGTCCCACGGCCACCCCAAAGTACAAATATTGGATTAAGGCCAGGCTAACAATTACCGTAACGTAAGCCATCTCTAGCGCTCCTGCTTATCTCAAAAAAGACCTTATTCGACTGCCAGCATAAAGGCGGCCGTCGCCTCGGCAACCACTACGTTGTCTGCTTCGCGAATCACCTTACCTTCCATCTGAGCCAGGCGTCCACGACGCTTGAGGCACCGGCCTTCAAGACGGACCGGCGTACCCACCGGCAGCTCACTACGGTAGCGAATTTCCGCTTTGCCGGTAAAACACCGGTCGCCGCGCAGCCATATCCAATTTGCCATAACGTCGTCTAACAGACTGAAGATAATACCGCCGTGGGTTACATTGTCATAACCCATGTGTTCGGGCTTGGGCGTGAACCTGGCAACACAGACGTCGTTTTTGATGTCAAAATTTACCCCCAGGCCAATTGGATTGGACGGCCCACAGACAAAACAATGATTGCTCTGGGAGTTAAGCCGTGCCGCGTGCCTGGGACTGATCGCCGGGTCCGCATCCCTGGCGCCACTATTGCTTGTCGAATTGTTATTATCGGGTTTGCTCATCATCAACATCATTGTTCGCTTCGGGGTATGATGCATGTTTTCATCAACACAAGCACCACTCCAGTTTGTATACCCTCAGCAAAATCAGAAAGGCCCTGGCTGCCCACAACCCGGAGTTTGTGCAACCCCGGTCCAAGACCCGCCAGGCGGCTGTTGCCATCATCATGCGCGAGACCCAACAGGGGCCACAGATGCTGTTTATCCAGCGCGCGATCAAGGATGGCGACCCCTGGTCCGGGCACATGGCCTTTCCCGGCGGTCACCGCGATCCCGGTGACCCTTCCCTGCAGGCTGCGGCCATGCGCGAAACCTTTGAAGAAATTGGCCTGGATCTGTCACGCGCCGACTACCTCGGCGCCCTGAATCATCAACAAGCCCAACCCCGGGGCCGTATCCTGGATATGTTGATTGCCCCCCACGCCTTTCAAATCGACGGTGACCCAATCTTCAAGCCGAACTATGAGGTGGCGGAAGTGGTATGGACCGCACTCCCCCCCATGGCCCGCAACGAAATTCACGACACCGAAACCTATCCCATGGCTGGCGTGCCCACAGTATTCAACGGCTATCGATTGGAGCAGGGGCACTTTGTATGGGGGCTCACTTACCGCATTCTGCAGACCTTTTTTGCCACCCTGGACCCCTCCTGGGAACCTGTCGAGGAACCGGAATAAACGACTTCAGGCCAGACGCAGCCGGTGGAAGTTGGCCACTGCCAACCCTGTTGCCACGCTGGTAAAGGGGTCGTGTTCCACCACCCGTTGACCAAAGCGGCTATCCAGCAACCCCTTCACCGCCGGGATCAGACTGGAGCCGCCGGTCCGCAGGACCACGGCAATATCCTCCGGGGTTAAATTGGCCCGACGCAATACCACATCCACCGCCTCGGCAACCTGATTAAGCAGGGGTTGGATCAGCCGCTCAAATTCAGTGCGCTGCATGGCAATTTCCACATCAATTTCCGGAATGTCCAGCGTGGCCACCTCTGCATCGGAAAGGGCTGCCTTAAATTCTTTTATTCGGGAGAACAGCAGGTAGCTGAGGTTGTGCTTAATGACCTCACGCAGACGTTCGAACTTGCGCCTGGCATGCCCGCCCATGGCAATACACTCCATCACCGGCGTGGTAAATTTATTCTGATTCAGGGTATAGGTAATCGCCCAGTTGAGCAGCAGATCAGCAAAGTCTTCAAAGGGAAACCGGGTTTCAATCTCCCTGTCCATCCCCCGCCGGCGCCACTGCTCACCTTCCCCAAGCAGTGGAAATAACAGTTTTCTGAACAACAGCTGATCGATGTGGTCTCCACCAAGACCAATACCGTGAGTCGCCGCCACGTCAAAGTGCCCGCCATAACGGCGCAGCACACACAGGTCCAGGGTACCGCCGCCAAAATCAACGGTCAGCAGATAATCGCCCCCCTGATCCGGATGGGTATGCAGATAGCTGGCCGCGGCGGCAATGGGTTCGGGATAAAAGTGTTGCTGGCGAATACCGGCATATTTGTAGGCTTCGGACAGCCGCGCCAGGGCCAATTGGTTGCGGTGAGCATCCCGGCCTTCAAAATTAACCGGATGGCCCAGGTGAGCATCACTTATGCCGCCGGTCCGGGATTCAACCCCCTGGCGAATACGCAACAGCAGCGGGGTAATTAACGCCACCAGACGAAAAGGCTGATCAAATACCATCAACCGCCGTACATGCTCATCCCCCAACAGCCTTTTGGTGCCCCGGAATAACCGCCCTTGCAGACCACCATCGGTGACCGGTGCGCCATATATTTTTGTGGTGGCGGTATCCACCGCACCGGGTTCTTCATCCCCACCCTCACCGTCCACAAACTGGCTGACCTCGCCAATCACTTCCGGCGTTAACTCCACCGTACGGCCACTATTGTCAGCAATGTACTGATCAATCGCCGCCTGCCCGGTTTTGGTTTGATAATCCCGGTCGATATAGGTGGCTGAAGGCATGATCGGCCCATCGGCCTCCAACCCAATCAAGGTGATCTGTTCCCCGTCAAACACCGCTGCCGCGGAGTTTGTGGTGCCAAAATCAATGCCGATGCCCAGCCCTTTGTTCATTCCGGCCCTGGTTGCTAAGACTCTGTTTGTGGAAGCTGTTGCACCAGTACGTCCTGCCAGGTATCAATTTCCTCATCCGTCATGCCTAACCAATCCGCCAGCACCTCAACATTGTGCTCACCCAGATGGGGTGCCCCGCCCTGAATCCGGGCTTGACCATGAGCATAACGATAGGGGGAGGCGGGGATGGGGCGCACACCACCGGCCCGATCGTCCACCTCAGCAATGGTGCCACGGGCGCGGACACTGGCAAGATCCCGGGTATCCCCTGCCTTGCGCACATCCCCCCAGGCAATATTCATCTTATCCAGAGCCGTGATAACCGCGTCCCGGTCCTCACAAGTTTCATTAAAGAACTGATGAGCAGCTTGCCGCCGTGCGGTAATTTTGTCCGCCAAGTCAGCATCTTCGTCCAGGCCATCGGTCAGCCCGTAGACCTTGCGTAACTGATGCCAGATGAACCGAAAATCACCCGCCAGCATCAGATGCCCACCAGAGGTGGCATGGACTTCATTCGGCATGGGCCTTTTTATTTCATCCAACGCATAGTTCATGCCGTCGTTGGTCACCATGGTGGCGTCCACCATGGCCAGGTCAATATGGTCACCCCGGCCGGTTTGTTCCCGGGCGTACAGTGCCGCCAACAATGCTACTAATCCGTGCAACGAGGCATTTGTATCCGCTATGGACGAAGGTAAATCCGCCGGAAAGGCATTGCTGATTTCCGCCTGTCTTTCAACCAGGCCGGTTTCTGCATGTACAATGGGGGCGTATGCCGCCCTGCGGCTGTCGGGGTTGTCCGCACCAAATCCGGAAATTGACAACATGATCAGCCGGGGATTTACCGCCGCCAGGGTGGCATAGTCCAAACCCAGCCGGCCCATCACGTCCGGCCGGAAATTTTCGATCAAGATGTCCGCCACCCCAACCAGGCGTTTAACGAGGCCGGCACCGCGCTGCCCGCCCAATTCAACGGAGATATCCCGTTTACCTGCGTTTTGTTGATTAAAATAACCCGATACCCCGGCAACCTGCCGCCCCCAGATACGGGTAATATCACCTTCAGGGGGCTCCAGCTTGACCACATCAGCACCCAGGTCCGACAACATGCGTCCGGCAAAGGGACCCGCCAGCACTCTCGACATATCCAGGACCCGCAACCCCGCCAGCGGAAACCCCATACTTAATCCTTAATAGAAAAAAACCGCCAAACTTTATACTCCCAGCGCCTGCTTGGGTAGAATTTAGGCATGGATAAACCCATCAACCTGCAACGATACAAAAAAGACCGGCTGAAACGGCGCGGCAAGGAGACCACCCTGTGCGCCAGAGGATTCCATAAATGGGTTTTTGACGACAAAAAGCAGTATGACGTCAAACAGGGCAAGCTGATCAGCGTGCAGCGCTGCAGCCGCTGCGGCAAACAACGCTCACACGTTCAATAATCCTTCGCCGGGCAATCTACCCACAAGATACTCCGGTACCGCCAAGGCCACAGTAGCCATTGGGCACCTTGGCCAGGTATTGCTGATGATAGTGTTCAGCGTAGTAAAACTCCGGTGCCGGCAGAATTTCAGTTGTGATCTGCCCGTAACCGGCATTTGCCAGGGCTTGCTGATAGGCGGCGGCACTGGCCAGGGCGGCGGTGTGCTGCTCCTCATTGTAGGTGTAAATGGCCGAGCGGTACTGGGTACCCAGATCGTTACCCTGGCGCATACCCTGGGTTGGATCATGCCCTTCCCAGAACACACCCAGCACCCGGGCAAAAGAAATCACCGCAGGGTCGAAGACCACCAGCACCACTTCATTGTGCCCGGTGGCGCCGCTGCAAACTTCTTCATAAGTCGGGTTAGGGGTAAAACCACCGGCATAACCCACCGCCGTGGTATAAACACCCCCGGTCTGCCAGAACAATCGCTCTGCCCCCCAAAAACAGCCCATACCGACCTGGACACACTGCATATCTCCCGGAAACGGAGGCAACAAAGGCCGGCCGTGGACAAAATGTTCCGCCGGTACCGACATTTTTTCCTGACGGCCGGGCAACGCGTTTTCAGCACTGGGCATTTCAAGTTTGGCACCTAGGCGCATGGCAATCTCGATATGGATAGGTCGAAACAGAGTGTAGCCTACCCGCTTTTGACCAGAAACCCCCCGTTAATCCGACCGGCGGCACCTGATGAGAAATTGCCTTCGCCAACGAACATCCGAAGGACCTTGGGGTCTAAACAAGGCGCACAAATAAGATCAAACACCAATGTTCGAGTCTGAGTTCCATCCACGCTTATGGAGTGCTATAAACACACCAATGTTATTTTCTGCCACCCCCCGCGCCATTTTGCCGCGCCGCAATCTTAAGTTTGCCCACTGGGTTTTCCTGCCGGTTTTCTATTTTGTTAGTTTCATCAGTTTCCCGGCTGCGGCAAACCCCTTCCTGGAAGATCCCGCTTACAAGCCATTGATCAGCCAGCTCGGTTTGGCAAAAGATGAATTTTTGGCCGGGGATGATTTTGCCGCTAACTTCAAGCGCCTGAATGAACTGGAAGCACAGGCTCTGCAATTGTCCGCGGATGAACCCCTTAAGCTGGGTAGTTTGGGTTCCGCCATTCTCGACATCTATCCGGCAAGCCAGACGGGACACTTTGTACTGCAAAAGTTTTATGCTCACGTGGGGGCGAACGAGGCTTACAACCGCCACACTGCCTTGCTGGATTATCTCCAGCAAGCTATGCAGCGTGGGGGCGACGGGTCGTTTAGCGCCCCTTATCCGGTCATGACCATCCACGACGCCCACGCCTTTGCTCAAACCAACAGGGGGTCGCCGGTGGGTTCTATCTTTCAAAGCAACAATTCCGTAGCGCTGGGTTACCTGATGGTTGTCCAACCCGGAAAGGGTGATAAGGGTGCCCTGGATCATATCGCCTTTAACCTGGAACACTTGCTTGAGGGTTTCACCCAGTCGGGCAGCCCGGCAACCGACGAGGCCGCCCCGCCCGACCTCGAAACACAGTTGTCCTATGTCAACAACCCCTGGGTGCTGATCCGGTTGTTTGCCGCTGACGGAGATACCGCGGCCCAAAGCGCCATTGGTGCCTACCTGGCTTCGTTGCAAAAATATGATCAGGCAATCGGCTGGCTGAAGGTGGCTGCTCGCACCGGGAACCTTCTGGCCAACCGGTTGCTGGCCCGTATTTACATGACTAAGGCTGAAGACAGTGAAGATGAGCAAACCCAGGCACAGTTCAAGGATCTGGCTTTGGAAAACCATATGCACGCCATTGCCCTGGGTTCCACCAACTCCATGTACACCCTGGCCAACCTCTACCTGAACAACTACTTTGGCGAAGACAACAAAGAGGCTGGTTTGCCGCTGTTAGAACAAGCGGCAGACCTGGGCCACACCGAGTCCCTGATTTATCTTGGACATCTGTACAACAACGGCAGGCAGGTCGACAAAGATCTGGTTAAAGCAGACGAGTACTTTGCCCTGGCCGCCAATAGCGACGACCCTCAAGCCATTATCAATTACGGGCGGTTTCTGACCGCAGATCCGACCCGCGCGGCAAACTCCAGCATATTTTCCGCGCTGCAAAATATCGCCGGGGATGGACAGCCGGAAGCCATGGTCGTTTTGGGCAATCTATATGCCCGGGGTATCGGCACCCCCCAATCTATCCGCTCCGCGGTGCGCTGGTACAAGCGCGCCGTCAGGAAGGCACCGGACAACGCAGACATCGTCAACGAAGTGGCCTGGACATTAACGGTATCCGATGTTGAAGGGCTTAAGCGCGGCCGTTACGCCAAGCGTATTATGGATAAGTTGATGAGTGACGCCGCAATGCGGGAACGTCCTGAGTACTTGGACACGTGGGCTGCGGCCCACGCGGCTATCGGGAACTTCGAAGAGGCAGTTAAACTGCAGGAGCAAGCCATCGCCGTGGCAACAGCGCAACAAAGAACAGATGTGATGGACATCTTAAAAGAACATCTTGAACAATTTAAATCCTCCACAACAATCACCGAAAAAGCCCCCTGATACCTCCCCGGCGCAAAGCTTGGGGACTTTTGCGGCGGTTCAACAACGTCTTATCGATGTCCGCGCGCCGGCGGAATATCAAAAGGGCCACCTGCCCCATAGCATTAATTTGCCTATTCTGAATGATGACGAGCGCGCCCGGGTGGGCACCACGTACAAACAGGTGGGCAATGCCGCGGCCACCGCGCTTGGGCACAGACTGGTATCCGGCCAGGTTAAGGCTGCACGGCTGCAACAGTGGATCGATGCCGCCAGGGGCCATCAAGTCCTGGTGATGTGCTGGCGGGGGGGAGCCCGTTCACAGCTTGCCCAGACCTGGTTACGCGACGCCGGCATAACCGTAGAACGGGTCGCCGGCGGGTACAAAACCTTACGCCGGCAATGTCTACAGGCCCTGGAAACAGCCACTCAAACCAAGGCATGGTGGGTAATCGGGGGCCGTACCGGAGTGGCCAAAACCGTGCTGATTAATCAATTGCCGCAAAGCATCGATCTGGAGGGGTATGCCAATCATCGCGGTTCTGCCTTTGGCGGTCATGTTGAGGAGCAACCCGGTCAGGCGACATTCGAAAACGCCCTGGCTTATCAATGTGTGGTACACCCATCCAACCTTCTGTACGTAGAAGATGAAAGCCGCACAATTGGCCGCCTTGGTCTGCCGGAGAGTTGGCTTGCACCGATGCGCAGCGCCCCGATTGCCCTGGTTGAAGCGGATCTGGATACCCGCTGCCGACACATCTATGACGAATATGTGGGTGAACCCCTGGCCTGCGGACGCGACCCCCGGGCCTTGCAGGCCCAGTATCAGCAGGCTCTGCAACGGATATCCCGACGCCTGGGTGGGTTAAGATATACCCGGATATCCCAACTGCTGGACAATGCCTTTGCCGGACGGGGTACTCATGAAGCCTGGATCAGCAACCTGCTGACCCAGTATTACGATCCGATGTACGACTATCAGCTGAGCAAAAAGAAGTTGCGGATAAAATTTGCCGGTAACTTTGATGACGTCAAGGGTTTTCTCCTGGATCTGGCTGCGCAACGGGGTTCCAACCAGCATTGAGTTAATGGGCAGTCTAGCGGCTACGCAGAGCCCTAATGATGATCATGTCCATGGGGGCGCCGGGCAAAAGAATCACTGCGCTCAGCCAGAGCTTCAACAGACACCACCCCCTGATTTGACAGTACCTGATGAAGGGCAGTCTGGAAGTGTTCGTAGTAACGATACTCGTCCGTTTCCCCTTCAACCTCCTGGTGGTCCGCATCCCACCCGGCAATCACCTTGATCAGTTCGGCCTGAAAATCCGGCCAGGTGAATACCCCGGCTTCGTGGAGGGTGATGGCCATGCCAAATACCCTGCCCTGCCAGGGTTCCGCAAACAAGACCTCACCATTGGCCATGGGCGGCTGCAGTTCGTCCGCCAGGGGCAGGTTTTGCGGCTCAGACATCATCGAGAACCGTTACCCCAATCATACTATCCCGGGACACACGCCGGGCCAGTTCGGCTTCAGCCAATCCCTGCCAGGCTTGCGGCTGGACCGGCAACACCATATAACGCACTTCAGCAGAAGAGTCCCAAACCCGTATTTTTTTCTCCCGCGGTATTTCCGTACCAAACTCCTTTAGCACCTTGCGCGGTTCGCGCACGATGCGGGATCGATACGCCGGATCCTTGTACCACTTGGGTGGCAGTCCCAGCACCGCCCACGGGTAACAGGAACACAATGTACAGACCACCACGTTGTGTACCTGTTGGGTATTCTCCACCACAACCAGCTTGTCGATCTGCCCCCCTTCAAAGGCAAACTCCGCAATAGCCGCGCTGCCGTCCGCCAGCAGCCTTGCTTTAAAGTCCCCATCACGCCAGGCCCTGGCCACCACTCTGGCACCGTTCATAGGCCCAACACGCTCATTGTACCGGGTAATCACCGCATCCACGTCCTCTGCGCTCAAGAGCCCGCGTTCAGTCAACAAACTTTCCAAGGCTTCAGCGCGAATGGCCGCGGTTGTTTCACTCATCAATTTTTTCCAGATAAGGCTCAAACAGGTCCAGGCAGACCTCCACCCCGGGTTCGGTGTCTGCCCCCCACAGCTCAGCCGCAACAAATTGCACGGTATATAGATGTGTTGCGCACTCGCCCCGGCCATGGGCATTGGTGTCCGGGAAAACCCAGGTATTGTGCCAGGCGACAACCTGCCCCCGGGCTGCCCTGGCATACCCGGGCAGCCGGGTATGACCACTGACGGCGGTTGGGGTGGTCACTACCCAATCCCCTACGTTGAATAACGCCGGTGTCGTACACTCCCGGCCGGCATGTCCTGTGGTGGCCCCGGGCGGCGGATACTGCTCCCGCAAACCTTCCGGACGGGCAGCAATCCGGGTGTCGGCTTGAGCCCCCAGGTGTCCGGCCCGGGCGCTGATTTCATCCTGGGTAAGCACGCCCGCTTCCACCAGCATGGTTTCCACCCCGCCCAGCCAGCGGCCATAGTAGCCGTCGTCCAGATAGCTGACCGGATCGATTCGCTCAATGGCATGACGAAAGTAGTCGACATTTGGCGCCACCCCGGTTGTGAGCAGCTTGTTCACCACCGCCATCATCACCCCATGCCAGCGTTGGGCAAAACCGGGGTAGCGCTCACCCGGCGGGTGATCAACCACCTTGCCATGCCCATGTTTACCACCAAGATCGTGTATGCCGTCCATATGTTTAAGCGCGTCAGCCGACGTTGACATCCAGCAGCGTCGGGACCCCGTCACCACCGGCGCCAAAATCCATAATAAAACTGTGCCGGCCGCTGCGCACCGGGTACTCTATGCCGTCGGGCATCACCACCACGGCGGTACAGCTCGGCGGGATCAGCACATCCAGCTCAAAACAGTTTTCTTTTATCTCCCAACCCACTTCATACAAACCTTGCAGGGTGCTGAGAGAGGCGGAGATCATATTGATGGGAGAACCGGCAAGGAATTGTTTGCCCAGCGGTGGCATGGGTTGGATGCGCACCCGACGGTAGCCATTCAGCTCCTGCGCATAGTCTTCGTCGACGGCAATACCCACCATGGACTCCACCAGCCATTCAATCAAACCGATCTCCGCAATATCAAAGCGTCCCGGATGCCGGGCAACCAGTTGTTCACCGGCGTTAATATTGCCAAACCAACTGGGTTGAGAGGTTTGCAGCAGCACCATATAGGCCATGTCCAAACGACCGGCATTGGACAGGGCCGGCAACAGGTGCCGCAACACCATGGGCACAACGTCGGCATGATAATTGGCGGTTTGCAGCAAGTTAATCAGCCCACGCTCTGCCAGGTTAACTTCGTGCCCTTCCAACAATTCATTCGCCAGGGCCGCCACATAAACCGACTGACTGTCTCCGGCCAGATAACCGTCCAGGGTCAAAAACCGCTGACGGAATTGTGTGCGCAGATCGTCCGCCAGCTTGTTCAGCCACGCTATATCGTCCAGTTCCCCAAGGATAAGCGCCATGCGGCCGGCCAGTTTTAAGGTGCCGTATAAGGTTGCCGTGGCAACCAGACCGGCATGAGCCCCGGCGCCGTACAAGCCGGGATCCGCGTCCTGCCTCACCAGGGTGTGGCTGTGGCGTTGATAGGACAAGGCGCCAATCCTGACCTCGGGGTAAAATTGTTCCAAGGTTCTAAGGTCATCTTGATGGCGATAGATCGCCCACAACACCTGGACAAAGGTTTCAAACTGGGCAACCGGATCAGCAACGGCATCCGCCGTCGCCTGTACCGGTCCGCCGGACTGACCCAGAGCGGGGACAAAGGCTGACGCCGGTTCCCCCGAGCGGCCGCTGCTGACCATATCCCACAACCACTTTGTAATCAGCGCATGGCTGCGCTCCTGTTGGGCAAACATCGGCACCCAGGTGGCAGCATACCCGGCATGCGGCAGCCGTTGGGAAAGCTCAACCCCCCGCATGGGCACCGACAGGGCTACCCCGCTGATACTGTTGTCCAACACGTTGATCAACTCGTTCAGGGTGGCGTGATCCGAACGCAGTTTCAGCGCCGGCTGTTCCGGATAGGCAATGCGCAGCGCCAACAAATCTTCAATCTCGCTTACACCTTGGGTAAATTCCACCCGGGCGTAACGAAAACTGTGCAGGGCAAACTCAGGCTCACAAATCTGCACATGGCCTCCCTCAAGGGCACCGGCGGTGGTGGAATAGGCGTCGACACCCACCTTCGTAAACTGATCGTTTAAGCTGTACTGAACCTGGACATTATCCGGCGCAAAGCTGCGCAAACTGACCCGCACCCTGCCGACAATGGCCTTGCCAAAGTCGTACTCCATCACCACCCGCCCGGACCGCCGGGGCAATGGCGGCAGCTCCAGGGGGCGCAGAACCTGGGTGACATTCAGAGCCGGAAACAGCTGGCTGCGTAACTCACCGGCAAAGGCCGGCTCGATACGCACCGGCGACCAGTGATTGTCATCAAAGCCTGTCCGCTGCCATCCGTCCGGCACCTGGTTAAAATCTACATGTTCGCCGCCGTTGATGTCCGCAGCCAGAATCCAGCTCGGATACCAGCGCCAGGTTTCATCACTGGCGACGGAAAGTTGCTGTCCATCCTCAAGATCAACCTTGAGGAAAATCCGGATGGCCGCCCGGGCGCCATAAACCGTACGTCCCAGCCCGGGAATCGATCCGGCATAAAACCCGTCAGCCAGCAATA
The DNA here is from genome assembly GCA_028280225.1 of Pseudomonadales bacterium. Classification (GTDB taxonomy): domain Bacteria; phylum Pseudomonadota; class Gammaproteobacteria; order Pseudomonadales; family Azotimanducaceae; genus UBA4421. Next base: position 36,823 of record JANQMF010000102.1, read on the forward strand.
CGCTGAAGACGTTTGTGCCAATATCAAGGTGATCCGCAACATCAAAAGTCTGGTAGTAACACTCCTGGCTGTAATCACACCACACCGCGGCGCTATGCAAGGCCGGCAGGGCTGTCCCATTTACGGCAAACTTGTAATCTCCCAGCGCGGCGACATACAGAGTTGCCCGCTCCACCCCTGAGCCCAGATAAAATTCCCGGCGCAGAGCACTGGCCTGTACGCCCCGGCTGCGGCTACCGGCCAGCGGGCTGGCGATCCACCGGCCCTGCCAGTCGTCATTGGTGGCCAGACCCATCTCAAAAAAAGCCGGTTCACTCCAGGCGCTGCCCAGACCGTCGCTGTCGAAGGTGCGCACCTTCCACCACACCCGCTGGCTGGCGGCGAGTTCAGCACCGTCATATTCAATGTGGGCGGAGTTGGGGGAATCGACCCTGCCGCTGCGCCACAAATCCGGCTCATCAATACCCAGCAGTTCGCAAGATGAGGCGGCAAATATCTCGTAGGCTGACTGAATTTCCGCTGCGCGCTGATCTTCCACCCACCAGGACAGACGTGGTCTGGCCGCCGTGATCCCTAGTGGATTATGAACAAATTCGCATCGCAAACGGAGCGGAGCGCTGGGCATCTTCGCTTAATTTTTCCTCAAGAATTAGCCCAATAGTTTGCGCCTCGCAATGCAGCGGCGCAACCGCTGGTCAGGCCAGAAACCGCTCCATGGCCTGCAAAATGACCTGGGGCTGGTCATGATAGGTCCAATGCCCAGCGTTTTTTACCACCTGTAATTGCGCGCCGGAGAAAAAGGCCAGACTCCCATCCTGACCAATACGGTGGGGCAGGCCCCCGTCCGCGTTTATGATCAGCACCGGGCAGGTAATCTGCTGCCACAGCTCAATCACATCCGCCTGGGGCAGACCCGTGGGCAAAAAGTTAAAGGTGTAGTTATCGTATTTCCAGGAAAATGAACCATCTTCCTGTTGATTGGAACCGTGAATGGTCAGGTGCAGGGCTTGTGCGGCAGCTAAATTTGGATTGGCCTGTTGCATGCGCCCGTATGCCGCTTCCAAAGTCGGGTAGCGCCGGGGCTGACGCCCGGCCAAAGCCCGGGTTTGCTCTACCCAGGCGCGTAAGCGGCTTTGCACGGAGTTGGGCTGGGGGTCGGTCCACAGGCCAATACCCTCAATGACAACCAGTTTTTTTACCCGTTCGGGAAAAATACCCGCAAACAGTGCGGCAATGGCACCACCCAGGCTGTGGCCAGCCAGAATAATCTCCCGGGCGCCGGACTGTTGAATAAGCTGGTGCAAATCGTAGACGTAGTCGATGTAGGTATATGCAGAACCCCGCAGCCACTCCGAATCCCCATGCCCGCGCAGATCAGGCGCCATGATGTGATAAAACTGTTTCAGCTGCCCGGCTAAATCGTCCCAGGTGCGGCAGTGATCCTGTAAGCCGTGCACCAGCACCAGAGGGGGTGCGTCGCCGTTACCCCAGTCGATATAGTGCAGCCGCAAACGCTGGGAAAAATAAATATGGGAGGCGGGTGAAGCCAGGGGCTGATCCACCCGGGAGGCTTTCCGGGGTGTGTTGTTCAAATCATCTCTCCTATCAGAACATCCTGACGCCGTTCAAAAACTCCCCGCACATGGTCCAGAAAAACCCGCACCCGCTGGGCCTTACGCAAATCCGCGTGACTGAGCAACCACAACATCGGGCCCATCTGCGGCGGCATGTGGGGCAAGCGCACCAGGCTGTCATCCCCATCCGCCAAAAACCGGGGCAAAATCCCCATGCCCATGCCGGCCCTGATGGCGGTTTGATGCATTTGAATTTGCCCACATCGTATATGGACCCGCACTGCCGGAAAATAGGTCTCTTGCAGGTCGCGATACAGAGCCATGACTTCTCCGGTACCCACCCAATCAACCCAGGGTACCCCAGGCACCCCAGCCCCGGTCATCACCGCCGGGTGGGCTTGGATCAACTCAGGGCCGGCATAGGCACACAGCGTCACCCGGCTCAACGGCCTGCCTACCATGTTTTGCGGCGGGTGATCCGTGGCGCGTATGGCCACATCAACATCCGCCAACTTCAGGTCCATATCCTGATAGCTGGGAATGATTTCAAGGTCAATGTCCGGATACAGGGTGGTAAAGGGTTTGAGTTCGTCCAACAGAAAGCTGACCGCCAATACATCCGGCACCGCCACCCGAATCCCACCCGCCAGCCGCTGGTCCAGACCTTTTAACGTCTGCTGAATGTCTTCAATCTGCAGCCCAACCGCCTCCACCTGAGCAACCACCCCGGCACCCTCCAGGGTGATGCGCAGGCCGGATGACGAGCGGTTAAACAGACGCACCCCCAGGTCCTGTTCCATTTGATCCAGACGCCGGGTGACCGTGGACGGATTTACCCCCAGTTGTTCCGCAGCGCCCCGCACCGATCCCACCTTGGCCAAGGTGGCAAAATAGCGTAAGTCATCCCATTCCATGGGATCAGACTAAGGCATGAACGCCCACGTTGCAAATACGCAACGCACTGTTGCGTTACTTATGGTTGCAATTAATGTTACCCAAAGTAACATACCCACATCGCAACAGACATTGCACACAGTTCCCAGAGGGATATCCGCATCCTCCCTCCCTCCCCTTCCCACGGATATCCCTCACATATTCAAAGTAGGCTGGGCTGGAGATCTCGAGAAGATCTCAGCTCCCCTACTTTTTCTTTGTAAATCCGTAAATGTTTCCCCGCACAGCCGTCCGCGCACAGATTAGATGCATGGGACACGGGTAGGTCAGGTCAAAAGGTCAATATCAGGGTGCCGTCCTTCTCCGCCACCGTGGGCACCCGGCCAAGCTGTTGACTGCCGCCCAGGGTGCACCGGCCGGAACGAACGTCAAAACGATAGCCGTGCCATGGACAGGTGACTTCACCCTGTTCATTGATAGGGTCTGTCAGCGGCCCCAGTTGGTGTGGGCAAGCGGCGGGGTACACAACCCATTCATCGGCAAAACGGTTAACCAGAAAGTCCCGGCCCGCCAACACCACGGCAACAGGCAGCGCGGATGCGTCAGGCACCTCCACCTGGGTGCTCTCTTTCACACGAATTGAATCCAGACGTTGGTCCAAGCGCCGCTGGCGCTCGGACATCATCCACACATCTTCATCGTACAGGGTCTCGTAAGCCCGGGCGTACGCCATGCCCACCTTGTCTCTGGACGGCGCCGGTACATTGGGCACAAAAAAATCGATGACCAGGTCCAGTTGCCGCTCGCCGGTTGCAAAAACATGAGTCCATATTTCCGCACCCTGACTGGGCCCCTCAATATTCCGCGTAATCCAGCGCCTGCAGCTTCGATCCAGGCGCAATTCAAGCAAACTGTCTTCGCCTCCCGGCGAGGTTACCCGGGCCCGCCATCCCCAGGCGCCACAGGCCACCATTTTGATGGCGGCAAAACTGGAACTGTGCAGGTGAGGCAGATGTTCCCAGTCCAGGGCATTTTCGTACATCCGTTCCAGGGATACCGGCACCGTGCGCTTGTAGGTGCCCACGTGGTCCAAACGGGAGTCATTATTGGCGGGCACAAATTCGTAACGCATGTTTAACCGGCCTTCGCCAGGGCAAAAGAAAATTCTACTCCATCAATTTCCGCCTGCACCGTGGCTTCATTTTCCGCAACCACGGGTGCAGCCCCTGCATCGGTCAGGTCAACAATGGACAGAGCCAGGGTTTCCTGTTTGATATAGTCTTCGTGCTCCGTGGTCGCCAGCGCCAGTTCACCACTGGTCCGATAAACCACGTGAATACGGTCGCTCACCTGAAAACCCTGATCCTTGCGGGCACGCTGAATACGATTCACCACCTCGCGGGCATAACCCCCACGAATCAATTCCGGTGTCAACCGGCAGTCCATGTCCACGGCAATTTTGGAATTGGATACCGTATTTTTCCCCGCCCGGGCTTGCTGCAGAACCTGTATTTCTTCAGCGTCAAAGGTCTCATCCAGCAGGGTCAGTTGCCCGGTTTGTTGCAACTGTGATATCTGCCCCTTATCCAGCCGGTTGATCACCTGTTGAAATTCTTTCATACGCTTGCCCAGCCGTTTCCCCAACAGCGGAAAGTTAGGTTTTGCCACCAATTCAATATAGGACTCTTCATCATCGGTATAATCCACCTCACGCACATTCAGCTCGTCACGCAGATAACCGTCCAACGATTGCATCTGCGCCAGCAGGTCCGTATCCCGATTGATCACCGTCAGGCGGGCCAGGGGGGTACGCAGGCCAATTTTCACCTCTTCCCGCTTTTGCCGCCCCAGCAGGATAACCTGCCGCATCCGGTCCACCGCCTGCTCCAACTCCGGCTTAATCAAGTCGTTTTCCGCTTTTGGATAATCACACAGGTGCACCGATTCAGGAGATGCGGGCTGGCCGGACAACCCGGCCAGTTCCCGGTAGAGATATTCCGACAAAAATGGGGCAAAAGGCGCCATGACCTGGGACAGTTCCACCAGGGCCATATACAGGGTGCTATAGGCGGAGATTTTGTCCGCCGTCACTTCTTCACCCCAAAACCGCGAACGGTTCAGCCGAATATACCAGTTGGTCAAATCTTCAATAAAGTCGAACAACTTAGGCACAACGTTGTACAGCCGGTACTGCTCCATTTCTGTTGAAACATCCGCTTTCAGGGTTTGCAACCGGGATACAATCCACTGATCCAGAACGTTGTCGCCATGGTGCAATCCTTTGTCCGGCGACCAGTTATCGATAGCCGCGTAGGTGCGCAGAAAAGAGAAGGCGTTGAACCAGGGCAGCAGGGCCCGCCGGGTCATATCCCGCACCCCGGCGTCGGCAAAACGCTGCTCTTCACCTTTGACCAGGCCCGAGTTAATGAGGTAAAGGCGCAAGGCATCCGCCCCATACTGCTCCATCAATTCGTCCGGCGGGGTGTAGTTGCGCAGGCGTTTCGACATTTTTTTGCCGTCTTCCGCCATAACCATGCCGTTGACAATGACATTGCGAAACGCGGGCTTGTCGTAAATGGCCGCCGCCAGCACCGTCAAGGTATAAAACCAGCCCCGGGTCTGGTCCAGGCCTTCCGCAATAAATTCAGCAGGAAATCCGGCGCTGAAGATATCTTCGTTTTCGAACGGGTAGTGCAATTGAGCATAAGGCATGGAACCGGACTCAAACCAGCAATCCAACACCTCTTCGATGCGGCGATAAACACCTTCTTCACCATCAACGCTAAACTCTAACGGATCCACAAACTCGCGGTGCAGGTCGTCAACGCGCACGCCGGTATATTGATACAGCTCTTCCACCGAGCCCATACACAACGCCTTACCCGTGGTATCGTTCACCCAGACCGGCAGCGGCGTCCCCCATACCCGGTTGCGGGAGATTGCCCAATCAATGGCACCCTCCAGCCAATTACCAAAACGACCGTGTTTGATGTGGTCCGGGACCCAGTGAATGCTTTCGTTGGCCGCCAGCAATTGATCTCTGATTTTGGTCACGCTGACGTACCAGGATGGAATGGCCCGATAAATCAGCGGTGTATCCGACCGGTAACAATAGGGATAACTGTGTTGAATCACACCCTGCTGATATAGAGACCCCTGCTGACGCAGATATTTGATAATGTCCTTGTCCGCATCCTTGACATGCTGGCCGGCAAAGTCCGTGACTTCGCCGGCAAACAATCCGTTTACGGTGACCGGGCAGGCAAAAGCCGCCACGTCATGTTCACTCAGAACCCGGTGGTCATCCTCACCAAAGGCCGGAGCCAAATGCACCATGCCGGTACCGCTTTCGGTGGTCACATAGTCGTCGCTGACCACCACAAAGGCGCCTTGTTCCACCTGATCCGCAAAGTAGGGGAAGATGGGCTGATACTTTTTGCCCACCAGGTCCCGGCCCTTACACTGCGCCTTAACCTCCAGGTTGTCATAAGCAGAAAGACGCTCCCGGGCCACGTAAAATTTCTTATCCACCGCCGCGTCATGGACCAGGACATAGTCGATATCCGCCCCCACACAAATGGCTAAATTGGACGGCAGAGTCCAGGGGGTGGTGGTCCAGGCCGCCAGGTACGCATCTTCCGTCTCAAGCTTAAACAATACGGTGATAGCCGGGTCCTGCACATCCATATAGTTGGAGGTGGCTTCAAAATTGGACAGCACCGTACCCAGGGCGGTGGACACAGGCATGACCTTAACACCCTGGTAGATCAGCCCCTTATCCCAGAGTTGTTTAAAGACCCACCACACGGATTCCATATACTGGGGATCCATGGTTTTGTAGTCGTTGTCAAAATCGATCCAGCGTCCAAGGCGGGTAATGGTATGGCGCCACTCCTTAACATACCGCTGAACAATGCCCCGGCATTCATCGTTGTACCCCGCCACCCCAAGCTGGGCAACCGCATCCTGGGCCGACATTTTCAGCTGCTTGTCGATCTCGTGTTCAATGGGCAGTCCGTGACAGTCCCAGCCAAAACGCCGGATGACATAACGGCCGTTCATGGTCCAATAGCGGGGCACAATATCTTTAATGGTACTGGCCACCAAGTGCCCGTGGTGAGGTAAGCCGGTGGCAAAGGGAGGGCCGTCGTAAAAGATGTAGGGCTTTTTTTCCCGGGTATTTTCTAATGACTTTTCAAAGGCACAACTGTCTTCCCAAAATTTCAGGATCTTGTGCTCCATGTCGACAAAAGAATGTTGCCCGCTGTCGGAGGGGGTACCGGTCTGGCCTGCCATTCGCTGAATATGCCTTAAAAACGAGGCGCGTATATTACCGATGGGCTGATTAACTTGCACTCCCTGCCGGCCCGCGGTGGGCCCACCTGCGGTAGGCCCAAGGTACGCCAGGAGGAATAATCCCGCTTAGATGAGGGGGTGGCGATGTTGAAAACATCAACTTGATTATTGGTGACGACAACCTCGCCGCCACCTAAGGTGCATCAGGCGCGGCTAGGCGCCGATCGCCTCGCGCTTGTCGAACTCCCGGAAACGCGGACTTAAGGGGCGGCCCATGGCATAAGAATCAAGGACAAAGTCGCGGATCACACTTTTGATGGTCTCCGCGTCGTTGTGCTCTTTCAACAGTTCTTTCAACAGGCCCGCCTCAATTTCCGCCTCGAATTGACTTTCATAAGGACCTACCGAGATACCCTCACGGGTCTGAAAGTACCAATGGTTTTGCCCTTCCAGGAAGACCCGATCCGATCTAAACCAGGTGCGGGGTTGTTCTGCCTGCCGTGCAACCTTGCTGTACTGACTTGTCATGAATCTGTCCAAACGTTCACTTAAGCGTACATTCTGCAAAACTTGCCCGGGGCTGTATGTGGTTAAGCATTAAGAAATTGTAATTTAATCCTTATAAACCACGGCTTTTTGACATCAACCCGTCCTTTCTTCACCAGGATGGACTGTTGGTCAATATTTTTGTCTATCAGACATAGGTCCGCCTGCTCCTCAACCCAGCGCGTTTTCCAGCAGCACATCAATTTTTACCGCCAGTTTATCCAGGCTGGACGCCCCCAAAGGCACTACCAACTGTTGGACCCCCAGGGCCCGGTACCCGGTAATGGTCTGTTGATTAACCGGATGGCGATTCGGGCTGACGATAAGCTGAATATCGTCCAGGCTTCGCCCGGCGGCGGCCAACTCAGCTTCCAGTACCGGCAACTTTGCCTCCAGCATTTCGGGTGTGAGATCAAAGCCGTACCAGCCCTGACCACGCTGGGCCACACGTTTAAGCGCCGCCTTGCTTTCACCGCCCACAATGATCGGCGGATGTGGGGTCTGGACCGGTTTGGGATTTAAGTGACACGGAGACAACTGCACCGTTGGACCTTCAAACTGGGTCACGCCCGCTGACCACAGGGCAGTCATGGCATCCAGATATTCATCACACAAACGCCCGCGCTGGGCAAAATCCACACCCAGGTTGTCGAATTCTTCCTTAAGCCAACCCACCCCAATACCAAAGTCCACCCGGCCGGCGGACAGGTAGTCCACATCCGCCACCATTTTGGCGGTATAGACCGGCTGGCGTTGGGGTACCAGACAAATTCCCGTGCCCAGACGCAGTCTGCGTGTATGCGCCGCAATATAGGTCATGGTGGTAAAAGGATCCAACAGACCCACCGGATCTCCGGGTATCCGGCCGTTATCGCTGTAGGGATAGGTGGACGCATATTCCGGAAAAAACATGACATGCTCCGGTACCCAGATGCCATAAATGCCTTTATCTTCAACAAGCTGGGCTGTTTCCCGGATAAAGTCCGGAGGGGTGTGCTGACTGAAGCCCATGGCCAATCCGATATTCAAAGTGTCTCTCCCACAAAAAGACACATTTTGGCATGAATTAACGCCGTCAGGTAATGATCCCAAGGGCGGTGTCTAGTGCCTGAATGACATCTGCCCGTGTTCCTCTCACGGGACAAGAACCCGGGAAGGTGTTACCGGCTAGCCCTGAACAGCCGGGCGCCGGGACCACAACACCTAAAACACGAGAGAGGCCTATTTTGCTCCCGAGCGAAACATGCGATACAACGCCAACAACACAATGGCACCCACGGTAGCCAAGCCGACACTCATCAGGTTGAACCCTGTAATGTCGCCAAGTCCCAACGCCGAACCCATAAAGCCGCCCACAAAGGCACCTGCTATACCAATTGCGATGGTGACAAAGATGCCACCGGGGTCTTCGCCGGGCATAATGAACTTAGCCAACACACCAACCACCAGACCCAATAAAAGCCACGTCAGAATACCCATGTCACTCCTTTCGCGTTGCGCATTAACTGCGTTTGTCCATGGTGCGGCCACAGACCATCAGACTCAATAAAATCAACGCGGGTTTAACGTCTGTTTTACATTTGCCGCCGGCCGGGCGGTATTTTTGAGCGATGCTAAAAACTGTGCGCCATACCGCGGGCGCTGTTAAACTATGCCTTTACCACTATTGGCGAATATCCTGCAGCACGTTCGTTCGGAAATTGTTTCAGACGCCGCTGAGCATCTGATTCTGGTCGATTCCAATGACCTGGTCCTGGGCAGTTTGGATAAACAAACCTGCCACGATGGGCAGGGTGTTCTGCACCGCGCATTCTCCCTGTTTGTATTTAATGCCCACGGCCATCTGCTGTTGCAGAAACGCGCACCACAAAAACGTCTGTGGCCGGAATTCTGGTCAAATTCCTGTTGCTCTCACCCCAGGCAGGGGGAGACTATGGAAGCGGCGGTTCTGCGACGCAGTGAACAGGAACTGGGATTCAGTCAACCGGTTGAATTTGTGTATAAGTTTGAATACCAGGCCAGCTACTTAAGCCTGGGTAGCGAACATGAGTTGTGCTCGGTGTTTATCAGCCGGTTTAACGGCGAACCCAATATCAACGCCACCGAGATCATGGACTGGCGCTGGTGTCCGCCCCAGGAGCTGGAGGTGATGCTTAACACACAACCCCAGTTATTTACCCCGTGGTTTAAACTCGAATGGCAACGTTTAAGCACCGAATTCGGCCACCGCCTGCCGGCGCAACCGGATAAACCGCCAAAAAAATAGGTACACCTTAAACGGCCCGGAAAGGCTCGAACTTAAGGTGCAGGAAATATAAAATAGCGCGCGCTTAACCGTCGGTTCGCCGCAATACTAGGTACTCGAACTGGAGTTTGTATGACAAACCCGAACATTGGCATTAGCGGCTTCGCCAGCTATCTGCCTGCCAACCGCGTTCAATTATCCGATTGGTGCCGCTGGACCGGCGACCAATTTGATAAGATCAGATCCGTGGTGGGCACCAGTTTCCGCATGCGCAGCGCCAATGAAAACGCCTACACCATGGCAGCAACGGCTGTCCTGCGGCTCATCCAGCAATACGATATTGATCCGGAGCAGATCGGTTTCCTGGCCTTGGGTACCGAGTCCAGTACCGACAACTCCGCTGGTGCGGTGATCGTTAAGGGTATGGTCAACAGCGTATTACCCACGCTGGGTAAGTCACGTATCAGCCGCGCCTGTGAAGTGCCGGAGTTTAAGCACGCCTGCCTGGGCGGTGTTTATGCCCTTAAGGCCGCCACCCGTTACCTGGCTACCGACGGCAAAAACCGCATTGCCATTGTTGTATGTTCGGACATCGCTGAATACGAACGTGCCTCCAGCGGCGAACCCACCCAAGGCGCCGGTGCCGTGGCCATGCTGATCGAAACGGATGCAAAACTGTTAACCGTGGACCTGGACATCAGCGGCAGTGCATCCGCTTACCGCGGGCCGGACTTTCGCAAACCCTTTGTCCGTTTCATGGGTCAGGCAGAAGGCCCGTTCCAGCAGCCCCGGGATTTCCCGATATTTAACGGCAAATATTCCACCACCTGTTATATCGACGAAGTATTAGCGGCAGCCAGAGACCTGTTTTCCAGAATTGCCACCAAACCCAGCCGTTTTATGCGTAGCATGGTGGCCAGCTTTCTGCACCGTCCCTACCAGCGCATGGCGGAAACCGGCCTGGCGTTTACTTTCCTGTTAGCCCTGGCCCTGGGGGACGCGGACGACCACCAGGAACTCATCCAATATGCCCAGGGAGCAGATGTTGATGTCGACAGCCTCATTACCGAACTGATCAGCGATACCAACGTGTATCAGTTAGTGGAAGACGGTAATATTGGTGAAGAAATTTATCCCCTAAGTTCCCGGGTGGTCAAACACTTCCGCAATACATCACGGTTTTCTGAATTGATGACCGACCTGGGCAGTGCCCAGATGAAAGAAGTGGGTAATTTGTATACCGCCTCGCTCCCAGCCTGGATGGCCGCCGGTATTGAAAGCGCCTTACAGCAGCAAATCAACCTGACCGGGGAGCAGATCCTCACCATTGGCTACGGCAGCGGCGATGCGGCGGAGATTATTCCCATGCAATTTGTCAATGGTTGGCAAAAAGCGGCACAGAAAATTGACTTCTCCACACAGCTGGAAAACGCTGTGGACATTTCCGCCCAGGACTACGAAGCCCTGCACGATGCCCTTGAACACTCACCAACCAGCCAGCATCCCGGGGTGTTCTACATCGAGCGGGTGGGCACCGGGAATGCCAATTTTGACGATCGCGGGATTGAGTATTACGCCTACATCAGTTAGCGGGTGCTTGACCCGAATAAGCTGTATTTAACGACCGCGCAAGCACCCAAGGTGTATTAGATCAGCAGAATAATTCCCAACAAAACCAGGAGCATGCCCACATATTCCCGGGCCCGCAGTTGTTCCTTTAACAGCCACACTGAAGTGAAAACCGTAAAAATCAGTTCAATCTGACCCACAGCCCTCACCACCGCTGCGTTCTTCAGGGTCATGGCGGTAAACCATCCTGCTGATGCGATCATCCCAATGGCGCCCACCCACAGGGCAACCCGCCAGTTCTTCAGGACACGGTGCATTTCGCCGGGTTCGCGCAATACCAGATAAAGGCCCATGGTGGCGGTTTGAACGGTGACCGCAAACATCACCGTCAGCCCCGCCCGTTGCAAAAAAGTACCTTCCCCCAGAGCTAAACTGGCACCGCGAAAGCCCACCGCGGAGACGGCAAAGCCCGCCCCGGCCAGCAAACCCAGCCACAAGGCCCGGTGGGGCCGAAACAACTGCCGCAGGGAAATCTGGCCCGAAAGCAGCATCACCCCAACCAGACTGATGCCAATACCGGAGATCACCCAGACATCCAGGGTGTCGCCCAGGATAATCAGCCCAAACAAGGCAGCCTGAGCCGCCTCGGTTTTTGAATAGGCAGTGCCCACAGCAAAATTGCCTTGGGTAAAGGCGCTGAGCAAACACGCCGTGGCCACCATCTGTGCAACAGCCCCGGTGGTCATATAAATAAAAAAGCCTGGCGTCAGCCCGGAAATTTCTCCCTGCCAAAGCCACAGCGCATACAGCCAGGCAAAAGGCAGGGCGTACAAAAACCGCACGTATGCAGCGCCGTTAACGGACAGATCACCCGTCAACCGCTTCTGCAGCAATGACCGGACATTTTGCAGAAAGGCAGCGATGAGGGTAATCCCCAGCCACAGTTCCATGGGTAGATTGCCCTGTTCTCAAACCGGCCATCATACTATTAACGTGGATGAATAACCCGGCAACAACCTGTCAATCTATTCCCAACGGTTCCCTCACGGGAAGCGACCGGTATTGATAATAGGAATCATTATCATTGAAAGTATGTGGTATTTTCCGCTGAGTTATAGATGGCATCTATTACCATCATTCACAGTTTCGAATACAAACCGCCGCGCCAGCCGCTATACTGACCACGCACTTAGGGTGCTTACGTTAAAGACCCACACTTGAAAACTGACACAGGAGTTCATGTAACCATGGATCTGAAGGACAGCAATACATTACAAAACCTGAAGGACGCGTTTGCCGGGGAATCCCAGGCCAATCGCCGATATCTATACTTTGCGGCAAAAGCAGACGTTGAAGGAGAAAATGACGTTGCTGCCGTTTTCCGCTCCACCGCGGAAGGAGAAACCGGCCACGCCCATGGACATCTGGAATACATGGAAGCTGTAGGTGATCCCGCCACGGGCCTGCCCATCGGCACCACCGCAGACAATCTGAAGGCTGCCATTGCCGGTGAGACCCACGAGTACACCGACATGTATCCGGGTATGGCCAAAACCGCCCGGGATGAAAATTTCGACGAAATTGCCGACTGGTTTGAAACCCTGGCCAAGGCTGAGCGCTCTCACGCTAACCGTTTCCAGAAGGCCCTGGACAATATGGAGTAGCCTGACAAAGGTAAAACACACGATAAGCAAGGGGCTGCCAGGAGCCCCTTTTTTACGCCACCCATGCATATTCGCATAAAGAGGATCACAAGGATAATCATATGGCCACCCGTGAAGGCAGCTTAGAAGCCCCGGATCGACAACCCATCGATTGGCAAGGCGATACGTTTTACGACAAAGATGATCTATATGCCGAACTGGAGCGGGTCTATGATATCTGTCACGGCTGCCGCCGCTGCGTCAGCTTGTGTGACGCCTTTCCCACCTTATTCGATCTGGTAGATGAATCGGACACCTTTGAAGTGGATGGGGTGGACAAGAACGACTACATGAAGGTGGTCGATCAATGCTTTTTGTGTGACTTGTGTGCAGAAACCAAGTGCCCCTACCTGCCGCCCCACGAATGGGCCGTGGACTTCCCCCACCTGATGTTGCGCGCCAAGGCTTATAAGTTCAAACACAAAGACACCAAGTGGCGGGATCGGCTCATCACCTCAACGGATCCAATTTTTGATGCCATCTCCACGCCGGGGGTGGCGGGCCTGGCCAATGCCGCCGCAGCCAGCCCCGGGCTGCGTAAAATGGGGGAAAAACTGGCGGGGATTCACGCCCGGGCACCACTGCCCAATTTTGTCAGCCGCCCCTTAACCAAGAGGTTATCAGAAGAACATCCCGCCGGGGAAGTTAAGTCTTGCAACCGCACCACCGGCAAGGTGGCCATCTACGTCACCTGTTACGGCGATCACAACGAACCTCAGGTGGTTGAAGATCTGATTGCAGTGCTCAAGCACAACGGCGTGGCGGTAAAAATACTACAAGATGCCGCCTGTTGCGGCATGCCCAAGTTGGAACTGGGTGATTTGCACAAAGTAGGGCAACTCAAAGATGCCAACATGCCCATCTTTGTCCAAGCCATTGAAGACGGTTATGACATTATGGCTCCCATTCCATCCTGTGTGTTGATGTACAAGCAGGAACTGCCGCTGATGTACCCGGAAGATGCAACGGTGCAACAGGTGCGCCAACACTTTTTTGATCCCTTTGAATATCTGATGCTGCGGCACAAGGCAGATCTGGTGGATACCCACTTCAAACAGCCCCTGGGGCAAGTGGCTTACCATGTGGCCTGTCATCAGCGGGTGCAGAGTTTTGGCATGAAAACCAGGGATTTCCTCAGCCTGATTCCGGATACCGAAGTTACCGCCATTGAGCGGTGTTCCGGTCACGACGGAACTTATGCTGTAAAGGCAGAAACCTATGACAAAGCCATGAAAATTGCGCGGCCGGTCGTGCGCCGGGTTAAGGAGGCGAACCCGGATACCTTTGGCTCGGACTGCCCCATGGCAGGCCGTTTGATCGCCCATGGCCTGGCGGGTGAGGACGGCACTGACGATGACCAGGCCGCGGCCAGCCATCCCATTTCCATGGTGCGCACCGCCTACGGTATTTAGGCGGCTTTGATTAACGAGGTAGATTTATGAAACTCACCCGGGCGGACCTTTGGTCACTGGAAGAATATGCGGAGCAACGGGAGACCTTTCGTGCTCAGGTCATTGCACACAAAAAGAATCGGCAAGTGCTGTTAGGCCCCCATGCCACCCTGTACTTTGAAGACGCGCTGACCATGAAATATCAGGTTCAGGAAATGTTGCGCGTGGAACGGATTTTCACCCGGGCCGAAATTGAGGAAGAGCTTGCCGCGTACAACCCGTTGATTCCCGATGGCGCAAATTGGAAAGCCACCTTTATGATTGAATATCCGGATGTGGAAGAGCGCCGGGTTGCGCTGGCCAAGCTGCCCGGAGTGGAACATAAGGTATGGGTAAGGGTGGGCCAGGGTGAGCGAATATTCGCTGTTGCCAATGAAGATCTGGAGCGTTCCACCGACGACAAGGCTGCCGCGGTGCACTTTTTACGTTTTGAGCTGGACAACGCGGCACAACAAGCTGCCAAGGCTGGGGACACCGTCCACATGGGTATCGACCACCCTGACCTGCCTTATGAAATAACCGTCAGCCCAAGCATATCGCAAAGCCTGGCCGGGGATCTGTCAGCTTAGCAGGTTTTGCACGGTTTCCTGCAAAACCACACCCAATTGTTCCAACAGGGCACCCCGGGTGGAAGTGGTGCGCCAGCATAAGCCAATAACCCTATGGGGCGTTTGCCCCCGAAAGGGTAAGTAGCGCACCTGGGACTGGCGGTTCAGGACCGCAAGCTCGGGCATCAAGGTAATGCCAATATCCGCCGCCACCATCTGACGCAAGGTCTCCAGGGAAGTGGCCCTGAAGTTGGTATTCTCAACCGCCCTGTGGGTATTGCAGACGTCCAGGGCCTGATCCCGCAAGCAGTGTCCATCTTCCAGCAACAAGACCTGTTCATCCTTGAGGTCTTCCAGGGCAACACTCTTTTGTTTCGCCTTGGGGTGCTGTTTTGACGCCGCAAACAAAAAGGGCTCTTTAAACAAAGCCAGTTCGCGGATGTTCTCTTCATTTAACGGTAAGGCCAATAACAAAGCATCCAAGTCACCTTGCTTTAACATTCGTGTTAACGGTGCGGTCTGAGCTTCGATCAACTGCAGCCGCAGATTCGGGAAAGCCTTGCGCATGGGGCTTAAGATCTTGGGTAAAAGATAGGGAGCCACCGTGGGGATCACCCCCAGGCGAAAATCACCCCCCAGCGGGTCGCGGTGCTGTTCAGCCATGCCTGTAAGGGTATTGACCTCGCGCAATACCTTCTGGGCCTGCGCCACAATCTGTTCCCCTGCCGGCGACAGCATCACTTGGCGGTTGGTACGTTCGATTAGGGTGACCCCCAAGGTCTCCTCAAGTTTTTTCAGCTGGGTGGACAAGGTCGGCTGACTGACAAAACACGCCTCGGCGGCACGACCAAAGTGTTTGTGTTCCGCAACGGCAACCAGGTACCTCAAGTCTCTTAAATTCACGCTCGATTTCCTGAACTTCAATACATGTTACTTTACACACGCCTGACCACGATTGAAGCATTTTGAAGCCACTACCCCTGCTCGCAAAAAGTGACGACCTTTGGGTGTTGAACAAACCGGCCCCACTTTCCCTGCTGGCGGACCGGCACGCGGAGGACAACCTTTGGGATCAGCTAAAACAACACCCGGGCAAACCTTTTCTGGTACACCGTCTGGATAAAGGCACCAGTGGCGTGTTGTTAATAGCCCGCAACGCCGCCACCCAGAAAACCCTGACCCGGGCTTTTGCGGCCCGGCAGGTCGACAAGTACTATCTCGCCTGGGTTGTGGGGCAGTTTCCAACCGGTGTTACCCAACAGATTAATCTGCCCTTGTGCAAAGGCAGAAAAAGCCGATACCGGGTGGCCGGTCAGCGGGAGAATATCCGCTGTGTGGCGCATCGTTATGAGGTACTCCAGGACCGGGACGGTGTGGACGCCCTGACCCGGGTGCGTTGTCTTTACCAGGGCCCTCACACAAGCCTGCTGCTGATTAAACCCACAACCGGGCGTACCCATCAAATCCGGGTTCACCTGAGCTGGCTGGGTTATCCCATATTGGGGGACCACCTGTATGGCTCACCCACCGATCCCCAGCAGCAGGCACCGCGTTTACAATTGCACTGCCGGCATATTGTGATTAACGGCCAAGGCTATCGCGCCCCGGTGGGGGAGAATTTTATGACCACTAACGGCACCTGAGTGTGTGCTAGCGGTTTAACTTGCCGGTGATTTTTCTGCCCAAGGCGTAAGCGGCCGCAGCAGCGGCCGGGTGGCGGGTCAGCGCAAAGGCAGCCACAGCCAGACCCGTGCCAACCACCCAACTGCGCAACTGCGGGCTTTGCGCCCGGCCCTGGGCAAGGCGGGAGACCGTATGCTCACAGTTGTTGGTTAAAAGATTATATCCCCGGCTTGTCCGGCCCGTTTCCACGTGGCTTTGCAAGACCCTGCGCCTGGCTTGAACATCCAGGGATTGCACATACAGCCTGCGCCCGTTACTGAATTCCGCTTCTGAACAAATGTGCTCACCCTTAAAGGGGGTATTGTGCAAAATCCGGTTGTGGCCCACGGCAATACCTTTGTGCATTACCGGGCCTTTGCGCCGGGAAACAATGTCACCGGGACGTATGCGGCTGGCCATGAACTACCTCCATCTACTGCTTAATCACCCACAATCCATACCCTTGAGATAAGCAATAATCATTCCAACATTTTTGCGCCTGGTTCCCAAATAAGCCGGCTATTTGAGCGCGTCACCGGGGCCAATACTGGTGAAATTCGCCAATATTGTGTTATTCCGCCCCACTCATATGCACAATGGCGGCACGCAGTTCTTCATCACTGCAGGCCATACACAACCCTCGGGGCGGCATAGCCGGCGGGATACCCTCAATGGTTGTCTTCAGCATCAGCTCAACCCCCTTGGCCAATCTGGGTGCCCAGGCTTCGCTGTCGCCCAATTTGGGTGCCCCGTTCAGCCCCGGTCCATGGCAGGAAAAACAGAATTGCCCATAAATCTTAGCCCCGTCAACTTCCGCAACCTCCTCTACCCCTGTCCCGGTGCTGTCTGCCGTGGAGGACGGTGGTGCGGATTCGCCGCAGCCGTATAGACCCACGGTCAACAGTAATACGATAAAAGGGGACTTTAAGCTGCCGTTTAATGTGTTCATAACTACTCTGTTAACAAAAAATCATCTGCATCTTGCCACACCGGAAAAGATTTTCGCAGATCCTTTAGAGCGTCACCGGACAGCCGGTGGGTCATCACCGTGGCTTTGTCAGCCGCTTCACCCACCACCATGCCGTCGGCGGCATAAATTGAACTGCCACCGGCATAGGCCACCCCGTTGCCGTCCGTGCCCAGAATATTTACCCCGGCCACGTAAGCCTGGTTTTCAATCGCCCTGGCTTTTAACAAGGTATGCCACGCGTCCTGGCGTGCCTGCGGCCAGTTGGCCACACAAATTAACAGATCGTAATCCTGCCGGTTGCGAAACCAGACCGGGAAGCGCAAGTCATAACAGATCATCGGACAGATCCGCCATTCACCCAGGGTCAGACAAACCTTTGCCCCACCTGCCTGGTAAAACTGATGCTCATCAGCCATCCGAAAACGATGACGTTTGTCGTAAGTGGCCACCACCCCATCCGGCGGCACCCAAAGGAAACGATTAAAGATTTTCCCACCCTCTTCAATCACCACACTGCCGCAGATGACTTTCTGCAAACGGCTTGCGGTGGCCTGCATCCACCGCACCGTAGGTCCGGTCATGGGCTCGGCAATGTCTGCTGATGCCATGCTGAAGCCGGTGCTGAACATCTCCGGCAGGACCACAAGCTGGCTGTCAGCAGGAAGCTTGCTGAGCAAACCATCAAACAGGTCCCGGTTTGCTTCAGGCTGGTGCCACAGGGTATGGCTTTGGACTAAAGACAGGGTTAAAGGCTGCATAGGACCTCTGCCGCATGGGTGAGGGTGGCATCATCTTTGGCAAAACAAAAACGCAGCAACGGCTGACTGAGCTGATGCGGATCCTGATAAAATACCGAGATCGGGATGGCGGCCAGTTTTATTTCCCGGGTCCATCGCTGGGCTAAGGCCACATCCTCTTCCCGGCTGATATCAGCGTAGTTCAACAATTGAAAATAGGTGCCGCCGGACGGGGTCAGGTGAAACCGGCTGCCTTGTAACAAACCACAAAACAGATCCCGTTTGTATTGATAGAAGTCCGGCAAGTCCAGATGATGACCGGGACACTCCGCCAGAAAATCCGCAATGCCTAATTGTACCGGGGTGTTAACGGTAAAATTAACAAACTGATGAATACGCCGGAATTCCGCGGTCAGCGCCGGTGGAGCCACACAGTAGCCGACTTTCCAGCCGGTAACATGATAGGTTTTGCCAAACGATGACACGACAAAACTGCGAGCCCGCAGGTCCTCGTACCGGCACATACTCTCATGGGGTTGACCGTCAAAAATAATGTGTTCATAAACTTCGTCGGACAACACAAAAATATCCCTGGAATCAACCACACGGCGTAACCCTTCAATATCCCGGCTCCGCCATATTGTACCGGTTGGATTGTGTGGGCTATTGATGATAATCATGCGGGTGCGCGGGGTGACCACATCCGCAACCTGTTGCCAATTGATGGCAAAGTTTTCCTCCGCCCGCATGGGCACATGAATGGTCCTGCCGCCCTGCAGACGGACAACGGGGTCGTAGCTGTCATAGGCCGGATCAAAGACAATCACCTCATCACCCGGTTGCACCGTGGCGGCAATGGCGCAAAACAATGCCTCGGTGGCGCCGGCGGTAACGGTGACCTCGTTTTCCGGGTCCACAACCGCTCCGTACATCTGCTGTACCTTGGTGGCAATCGCCTGGCGCAACGGCAGCACACCGGCCATGGGCGGATATTGGTTGTGGCCGTGGGTGAGGTAATACTGCACCCGGTCCAGCAGATGTGCCGGCCCGTCAAAATCCGGAAAACCCTGTGACAAATTGATGGCCCCCTGTTCCTGGGCCAGCGCGGACATGACGGTAAATATCGTGGTCCCCACGTCAGGTAATTTGCTGGAAAGCAAGGGACTCATAACAACGCTATCCAAATAATGAGATCAACGGCATGGTCGCATAAATGTACTTACAACTAAATATCAAAATATTTTGATATTTAGATGAAAGTGATTAAAATGCCCCGCCATGCAAAGCAGTGCCCAAAAACTCAGTGCCGCCAGGGAAAACACCGCGGGCCCGGATGTCATCCGGGTGAGCAAGGCGGTAGGTGACAACCTGCGGGCCAATATCCTGCGCGCCCTGGCGGATGACTCATTTGCCGTGCTGGAACTGGGCACTATTTTTGGCATGGCCCAGCCTGCCATGAGTCACCACTTGAAAACCCTGACAGACGCGGGTTTGCTGAACAAGCGGCGCGAAGGCACCAGCATCTTTTATTATCGCTGCACATCCGTGGGTCATCCCTTTCTCACCGCGTTGTTTAAGGAACTGGATAAGACCCCGCTGACAACAACCCAGACGCGCAGGGTTCAACGGGTGTACCGGGAGCGGTTACGCCGTTCCCGGGAGTTTTTTAACGACCACGCTGACGCCCTGGCTAAACAAACGGAACTGATCTGCGCGCCCAGTGTTTATGCTGACGCGGTAATCCAGGCTGCGGTTCAGCAACCGGACCTGCAACGCCGGCGCGCCCTGGAGGTTGGCCCCGGTGACGGCACGATACTAACCGCGCTGAGCGAACACTTTGCTGAAGTTGTGGGCGTGGACAACGCTGAGGGAATGCTCAGCGCCACCCGGCAAACCACTCAGCCCTACCCCAACGTGCGTCTGTTGGAACAGGACTTTTTTGATTTGGCCGCCACTCCGGGGTACAACCTGGTGCTGGCGTCCATGGTTTTACACCACAGCGCGTCCCCCACCGCTTTTTTCCGCCACGCCGGCCAACTCTTGAAGGCCAACGGTTTATTGGTGATTGCGGAACTTTGCGCCCACGATCAGGAGTGGGTGAAAGAAGCCTGTGGGGATGTATGGCTGGGGTTTACCCCCAACCAGCTTCAACAGTGGGCCACCCAGGGCGGCTTCAGCCTGGTCCAGCAACAGTTTTTAGCTCAGCGCAACGGCTTTCGGGTGCAGGTGCATACCTACACGGCAAGGCAAGCCTGACCCACACACCTGACGATTAATCACAGAGGAATAAAACATGCCAGATTACAAAGTTGCGGATATTGAATTAGCCGATTTTGGCCGCAAGGAAATATCCCTCGCGGAAGCGGAAATGCCCGCACTCATGGCGCTGCGTAAAAAGTACAAAGCGGATCAGCCTCTGGCAGGTGCTAAAATCATCGGCTGTATTCACATGACCGTACAGACCGCCGTGCTGATTGAAACCCTGGTTGACCTGGGTGCCCAGGTACGCTGGTCATCCTGTAACATCTTCTCCACCCAGGATCATGCCGCAGCCGCCATGGCGGCTGCGAATGTTCCGGTTTTTGCCTGGAAAGGCGAAACCGAAGAAGAATATATGTGGTGTATCGAGCAGACCGTGCTCAAGGACGGCCAACCCTGGGACGCCAATTTACTGCTTGACGACGGCGGTGATCTAACCGAACTGCTCCACGACAAGTATCCGCACATGCTGGATACCATCCACGGCATCAGCGAAGAAACCACCACCGGCGTACATCGTTTATACGAAATGATGAAAGACGGCAGCCTGAAGGTACCCGCCATCAACGTGAATGATTCCGTGACCAAATCGAAAAACGATAACAAGTACGGCTGCCGGCACAGTCTTAACGACGCCATCAAACGCGGCACCGATATGCTGATGGCGGGCAAACGGGCCCTGGTGGTGGGTTACGGGGATGTGGGCAAAGGCTCCGCCCAAAGTCTGCGCCAGGAAGGCATGATCGTGCGGGTGACCGAGATTGACCCCATTTGTGCCATGCAGGCCTGCATGGATGGTTACGAAGTGGTTTCTCCCTATATTAACGGCATCAATACCGGCAAGGCTGAGGACATTGATGTGCGCCTGCTGGATGACACGGATCTGATCGTGACCTGTACCGGCAATGCCAACGTCTGCGACTCCGCCATGCTGCAAACGGTAAAAAAAGGTGCGGTGATCTGCAACATAGGACACTTTGATAACGAAATCGATACCGCCTACATGCGCGACAACTGGCGCTGGGACACGGTCAAGGATCAAGTCCATCAAGTCTTTCGCAGCGACGATAACAGCGACTATGTCATTCTTCTGTCGGAGGGCCGGCTGGTTAATCTGGGTAACGCCATGGGGCATCCATCCCGGGTGATGGACGGTTCATTCGCCAACCAGGTGCTGGCCCAGATGCACTTGTACGATCAGGCCTGGGCAGACCAGCCGGAAAACCAAAGGGCACCCATCAGCGTGGAAGTGTTGCCCAAAAAGCTGGACGAAGAAGTCGCTCAGCTTATGGTTGAAGGGTTTGGCGGCACCATGACTCAATTGACCCAGCACCAGGCCAAATATATTGGTGTGGCTCAGGAAGGGCCGTTTAAACCCGAATCTTATAAGTACTAAAGATCCGAACAAACCCCTACAGGGACATTTATGGAATCGCTGCAAAAAGTGATCAACCTGCTCGATCTGGAAGAGATCGAACTGAACCACTACCGCGCCACCAGCCCCAACGAGGGCTGGCAGCGGGTTTACGGCGGTCAGGTGATTGGCCAGGCTCTGGTTGCCGCGGCAAAAACCGTTGAAGCGGCCCGCTCCGCCCACAGCCTGCACGGTTACTTTCTGCGTCCGGGGGATACCCAGGTGCCGATCCTCTACAAGGTGGACCGCATTCGAGACGGCCGCAGTTTTACCACCCGCCGGGTTGTGGCATTGCAAAACGGTCAGGCGATATTTGCCATGTCCATTTCTTTCCAGGTGATGGAAGCCGGTCTGGAACACCAGTTTTCCATGCCGCAGGTCCCCAACCCCGAGTCTCTTCCCGACGAAGAAGACCTCCGCGCGGAACAGGCGAAAAACCAGCCGGAAGCGGTAGACATCCCTTTTGAACCCAGTACCGCTGTGCAGGTGCGTTACATTGATCCCGTGGATCTGTTTTCCCCCCAGGCTTTACCCCCGAATCAGATGTGTTGGATGCGCTCGCGCCAGGCCCTGCCCGATGACCCCCGCCTGCACCAGTGTGTTTTAGCCTATCTGTCCGACTGGTCACTGCTGGACACCGCAAGCCGGCCGCATGGGGTCAGCTATCTACAAGATACCGTACAGATGGCGAGCCTGGATCATGCCATGTGGTTTCATCGCGCCTTTCGCGCGGACGAATGGCTTTTGTACGTACAGGACAGTCCTTCAGCCTCCGGAGCCCGGGGCTTCAATCGAGGATTGATTTACAATCAAGCGGGTGATCTGGTGGCATCAGCCACCCAGGAAGGCCTGATGCGGCTGGACCCCAAACAATAATAGTAAGACCCCCCGGCTTGTGCTGAAGTTAACCAGCCCCGGCATCATCGTCATGTACCGCGCCGGCCTTTTTTTTCATCCTGGCTGAGAACAGATGCAGCCAGCTCGCGAATCTCTTTTTCGCTGGCCTTGCCGGTTTTGAGCACCCTGGCGGCCAGGGAGGACACCGCATCGCTACTTTGTTTTCTGGCTTTTGCCATAACACCATTCCTTACCGGTGATTATCTGCACACTACCCATAACACAGCTAAAGCGGCGACCATTCTCTGACCAGGCACGATCTTAATGTGCGCTTGCCGCTGTTTATCAGGATGACGGGGACAGGGGCTTATTGTGAACCGGGCAGACCCTGGATATGCACCACACACAGCGCGAAAATCGACCGCTATACATCCCCCCTCCCCACTGAGATAATATCGTGCTTTGTGCGTGGACGATGTGCTGCGCATACGGTCATCAGTATTGGAACAGCGCAAAACATGGCGGATATATCAAGCATTGCCGAGTCGGTGGACTCCCTGCAACAACACCTGGAAAAGCACAACTATATCTGCAGCAATCAGATTGCCACCGCGGTCTACCTGGCCTTTCACCTGCACAAGCCCATTCTTATTGAAGGTCCTCCGGGTGTGGGGAAAACCGAATTAGCCAAAACCACTTCCGAAATGTTCGAACTGCCGCTGATTCGCCTGCAATGTTACGAAGGTTTGGACGAATCCAAGGCTATCTACGAGTGGAAGTACGGCAAACAACTGCTGTATACCCAGGTATTAAAAGAAGCCCTGGACGAGGTGCTGGCCGGCGCCAAGGGATTTGCCCAGTCCGTGCAGCGCCTGCATGAGTTTGGCGATATCTTCTTCTCTGAAGAGTTCTTAGAGCCCCGGCCCCTGCTCAAAGCCTTGAATGAAGAGCAAGGTTGTATCCTGCTGATCGACGAGATCGATAAATCCGACCACGAATTCGAATCTCTGCTGCTGGAGATTCTTTCCGACTATCAGGTGTCCATACCGGAGATTGGCACCGTGAAGGCCGCCCAGGAGCCACCCATGGTCTTCTTAACCTCCAACAATACCCGGGAAATTTCAGATGCGTTAAAGCGCCGGTGTCTGCACCTGTACATCCCCTTCCCGGATGTGGAACTGGAACGCCGGATCATTCACGCCCGGGTCCCTGAGGTTCCGCCTGAACTCCAACGACAACTGGTCAGTTTTATTCATGAGCTGCGGGACCTGGACCTGAAAAAAGTACCCGCCATTTCCGAGACCATCGATTGGGCCCGCACGCTCATGCTGTTGCATACCGAAACCCTGGAGCCCCAATTGGTCAGAGATACCCTGAATGTGATTCTGAAATTCCAGGAAGACATCGAAAATGTGGACGGCGAAATTAATGCGCTGACCGCCAAAATCCGCAAGGCTTAAACCCTTGGATCGCACCCTTACCAACTTCATCCGGGCGCTGCGTACAGCGGATGTGCGCATCTCAACCGCTGAAACCCTGGATGCCATGAATACCGTTGAACTGGTGGGGTACCGCGACCGGGAATTTCTGAAACACTCCCTTTCCCTGGTGCTGCCCAAAACCGCGGACGAGAAAGAAACCTTTGACAGTTGCTTTGATCAGTTTTTTCGCTTTGAGGATGTCAGCTCACAACAGAATCCGGAGCACGAGGGCAGCGACACGGGTGACGACCAGGCCGGCGGGGACAGCGGTGAAGGTGGCGGCAGCGGTGATCGCCAACCCGGTCAACCGCCAACGGGAACCAACAGCGGCAAAAAGAAGTCCAAGGCCAAGAAACCCAACAACAATCTTTACGAAGAAGAGGAAGAAGAAGACCTGGGTCCCGGGGACATGGCTGAAGCAGCCAGCGCTCTGGGTCAGTTGTTGATGAAAAATTCCATGGTTGATCTGAGTATGGAAATGGCCAAGGCGGGAGAAGAAGTAGGGGTGCGCGACATCCAGATCTTTACCCAGAAGGGCCTGTACACCCGACGCATCATGGACGCCATGGGCCTGGCTGAGCTTAACGGTGAAATCGGACAGCTGCGCCAGCACCCGCAAATCCCCTCCCGCCGTCTGGGACAGGAGTTAAAACGCCGCCGGGACTTTCTGCGCGAACAGGTCAGGGATTACGTCGAGCGCCAGTTTCTCTTAAACGCAGACGTTTCCGGCAAAAAGCTCAGGGAAGAACTGCTGCGCAAGGTAAAGTTGTCCAACGTTGAGCACCGCAATTTCCGCCTGATTCAGGAAATTGTCTACAAGATGGCCAAGAAACTCACCACCATGCATTCGCGCCGGAAAAAAGTCTACAAGCGCGGGCAACTCAACGTGCCCCGGACCCTGCGGCACAATATGGCTTTTGACGGCGCCATATTTGATCTGCATTGGAAGTCCGTAAAAATTGACCGCCCCAAGGTTTTTGCCATTTGTGACGTATCCGGCTCGGTGGCCAGTTATGCCCGTTTCATGTTGATGTTTTTGTATAGTCTGGAAGAGGTGATGCCCAAGGTGCGCAGCTTTGCCTTCTCGTCAGATCTGGCGGAGGTCACCAGCCTGTTCCAGCGTGACAAAATTGAGGACGCAATCGCCAAGGTCTTGCGGGACTACAGCGGCGGCTCCACCGACTACGGCCAGGCGCTGCTGGATTTCAAAAACCTTTGTCTGGACGATGTTGATAATCGCACCACCATCATTATTCTGGGGGATGCCCGGAATAACTACGGCGACCCCCATGCAGAGGTATTAAAGGAAATTTATGACCGCAGCAAACGTGTGATCTGGCTTAACCCCGAAGCACGCCTTTCCTGGAATACCGGCGACTCGGAGATGCGCCGTTATCAAGCCTACTCACACCAGGTGGATGAATGTAACAGCTTAATGCACCTGGAACGCGTGGTCGGCAACTTGTTGCGTCAGGTCACCTGAGTAAGGGTCTACTGTGAGTGAAGCACACCTAAACTCAAAAGCAGAAGACGCAGACTCGGAACAGAACTTTGCCAGAAGTGCCGGCCGCCAGCTGTTGGTATTTGCACTGCTCGCCGTGGTCTTTCTGGGTGCGCTTATGTGGGGTCTACAGACCCTGGCCAGTATGGTGGGCTCCAGTACCGCCAGCGCCCAGGCTATCGACTACGACAACCACATTATTACCATCGCCATCCGCGAAGAACCCCCCCAACTGGATTCCACCCGGGCCACGGATGTCAGCTCCGGCATGATTCTGGGTCACCTTATGGAAGGGCTGTTGCGCATGGATCTCAACGACCGCCTGGAACCCGCCATCGCCGAGCGCTGGGAACTCACCTCAGCCGGGGCAAAATTCTGGTTGCGCAAAAACGCCAGGTGGAGCGACGGCAAACCCATTACCGCACATGATTTCAGCTTTGCCTGGCGCACCGTTCTGGATCCGGCCACCGCGTCGCGCTATGCCTTCCTGTTGTACCCGATAAAAAACGCCCGGGCCATCAACGAAGGTAAACTGCCGCTTTCGGCATTGGGGGTACGCACCCCGGACGCCCACACCCTGGAGGTGGACCTGGAAAATCCTACCCCTTATTTTGACAAGATGGTCACCTTCCAGACCTACTTCCCCCTGCGGGAAGATTTTTATCGTTCCACCCAGGGTAAGTACGGGGCGGATGCGGATAAGTTACTTTCCAGCGGGCCCTTTATCGCCACCAGTTGGATACACGGCGCCAGCATGTATATGGAGAAGAACCCCTACTATTGGGACGCTGAGCGCATCAAGTTGAATGCCATTAACGTCGGCTATATCACCAGTGATCCGGGTGCTACCCTGAACTTCTTTAAGGATAACAAAATTGCCTACACCACCCTGGGGGCGGAGGATCTGGCAGAAGCCCTGCAACAG
This sequence comes from Pseudomonadales bacterium, assembly GCA_028280225.1. Lineage (GTDB taxonomy): Bacteria > Pseudomonadota > Gammaproteobacteria > Pseudomonadales > Azotimanducaceae > UBA4421. The sequence goes on from JANQMF010000102.1 coordinate 63,435, forward strand.
CGGTGGCACATACAACGGGAACAGGATGGTGCGGTATTTTATCTTGAGTTTAATCACCGCAACGACCGCCTGACCCGAAACAAAAACTTACGCAAAGCCATGCAACTGGTCCTGGATATGGATGAACTGGTGTACAAGGTGACCAAGCTGCCCGGGTACCTGCCCGGCGAGTCGCTGTTCCCGGTGTGGCTGATGGGTGTCAACGACTACTTTCGCAAAGAGCATCCCGCCCCCAAGGTGCGGCTTGATGTGGAAAAGGCCCAGGCCCATCTTCAGCTGGCCAAACAGGAGCTGGGGTTGGAAACCTGGCCGCAGCTTGTCCTGCTCAGCGGTGACAATCCTCTGTCCAACATTCAATCCGAGTGGACCCAGGGGGTTTTTAAATCCAAGCTGGGACTGGATCTGAAAATAGATAAACAAATATTTAAACAGCGCCTGGAAAAGATGCACGCCGGCGACTTTGATATGGTGTTAGGCGGATGGGGACCGGACTATGACGACCCGCTGACCTTTGGTGATTTATTTGCCTCCTGGAACATCCAGAATCGGGGTGAGTATGCCAATGCCGAACTGGATCGCCTGGTGGCCGTTGCGCAAACTTCAGTTGACCAGACCGAGCGCATGCAGGCGTTTGCCGGTATCCAACAAATTATGTTTGACGACGCCGTGATCCTGCCCATGTATGAGCGGGGGGTCACCTACGTGGTGAACCCGCACCTGCACAATATTAAACGCCGGGTGATTGGCCCCGAAGTTGATTTCACCAGTGCCTACATCCAGAAGTAAGCCCGGAAGGTAGTTCATGCTGCAATACACCGTAAAACGTCTGATCCTGGGCATCATTACGGTCTGGTTTATCGCCACCGCCACGTTCTTTGGCATGCACGCGGTACCCGGGGATCCGCTGACCACGGACAAGGCGCTGTCTCCGACCATTCGCAAAAATCTGGAAGAAAAGTACGGCCTGGACAAACCCCTGGTCACCCAATACGGCATCTATCTGGCCAACCTGGCCAGGGGTGACTTCGGCATCTCCTTTACCCAGGAAAACCGGGAAGTCAACGACATTATTGCGGAACATTTCCCCGTTTCCGCCACCTTAGGCATTCTGGCGGTGATTTTTGCCGCCGTTGGCGGGGTGCTGTGGGGGGCGTTAACCGCCCTGTACCGCAACCGGCTGCCGGATACGATTATCATGTTTCTGGTTATCCTGGGTATATCCGTGCCCAGCTTTGTGGTGGCGGCCCTGGGGCAACTGTCCCTGGTCAACCTTAACCAGATTACCGGCACGTCTATTTTACCTGTCGGAGGATGGGGCACGGTATGGCATATGATTGTGCCCAGTCTGGTCCTGGGTTTGTCCACCATGGCCTACCTCACCCGCCTGATGCGTTCGTCCATGCTGGAAATTGTCAATGCCGACTTTGTCCGCACCGCAAAGGCCAAAGGTGTGCCCGCCACACAGATCTTCAGCCGCCACCAACTACGCAACGCCATCCTTCCGGTAATCACCGTCCTGGGCCCACAAATTGCCATCATTACCACCGGGGGCTTTGTGGTTGAAATTATCTTTGCCATCCCCGGCCTGGGGCGTTACTTCGTCCAGGCGGTACAACAACTTGACTATACCGTAATCATGGGCACCACCGTTTTTTACGGGGCTTTTCTGGTTTTCATGGTCATTCTGGTTGACCTCATTTACGGCCTGATCGACCCAAGGGTGCGTCTGGAATGACAACTCTGGACAAAGACGCTTTCCAACCCCTTGAACAAACCCAGGGGGTCCACAAACTCTCCCGCCCCTCCTTGTCCTACTGGCAGGATGCCTGGCAGCGTTTACGCGCCAACCGGCGGGCGATACTTTCCCTGTACATTATTGTTGGGCTGCTGCTTTTCACGTTTCTGGGGCCCCTTTTCTGGGATGTGGATCCGGCACTGCAGGACGTCGACCAGATCAGCCAACCCCCCGGTGCGGATCGCAGCGCGTACCTGGTGGAAGACTATCTGCCCTGGCAGGGTCAGGCTCAGCCCGCCCGGGGCAGTGGACTGACCCTGGCCGAACCCGCCACCACCCAGGCGGTACGCCTGGTGTGGGCAGCACAGCCCGGGGCCGCTGAATACCGGGTTTACCGCAATATCTACCCGATTGGACCCGAGCGGGCGTTTGGGCTGCCGTTATTCGAAACACCGGCACAACAAACCTTTTTTGAAGACCGGCTGGACCTTAAACCACGACAGTACTTTTATAGCGTGGTGGTACTGGACAACCGGGGCCAGGAGACAGACCGGTGGTTGTCCCTGACCGTTGACGTTAAACGTGTGGTCACCCGCAGCGAGGCCATTGAGCGCGGTCTGATGGATGCGGCTGAGGAGGTCCCCCTGGGCACCGAGTTTAAATTTGCCTTACACCCCCTGGGCACCGACTATCTGGGCCGGGACATGCTGGCCCGGCTGATGCATGGGGCGCGCATTTCACTGTTTATCGGCTTTTTTGCCCCGCTGTTGTACATATTGATCGGCGTGATCTACGGCAGCACCGCGGGCTTTGTCGGCGGCATGACAGACCAGGCCATGATGCGTTTTGCCGACTTTGTCGTGGCCCTGCCCTTTCTGTTGTTCATGATCCTGTTTAAAGTGATCTTCTCAATCTCACCCGGCGAAAGTGGCATCCTGCCCATGTTAGTGGCCATGATTATTCTGCTGTGGCCGGCCACCGCGCGCCTGGTGCGGGGTCAAATATTGCAGATTCGCGAAGAAGGTTACATCAGCGCCGCACAATTGCTGGGGGCAAAAACAAACTATCTGGTCATGCGGCACATGATTCCCAATACCATGGGGGTCATTCTGGTCACCATCACCTTTGCCGTCCCCGGGGCCATTTTTACCGAAGCCTTTTTGTCCTTTATCGGCATGGGGGTTGCACCGCCAACACCAAGCTGGGGGTCGATGTGTAATGAAGGCCGCAAAACCATGTTGACCACCCCCCATGAGTTAATTTTTCCAGCGCTGTTTATCAGCGTGACCGTGCTCGCCTTTAACCTCTTGGGTGATGGGCTGAGGGATGCGCTGGATGCACGCATGCGGAATAGAGATTGAGGCCGGGATGAGTGATCCACTGCTGTCCATCAGCGATTTGAGGGTTGAATTTGATACCTACGGCGGCATTGTACAAGCGGTCAGGGGGGTGAGCTTCGACGTACAAGCCGGGCAGACCACCGCCATTGTCGGCGAGTCCGGATGCGGCAAGTCGGTTACGGTACAAAGTGTGATGGGCTTGATCCCAAGCCCTCCCGGGCGCATCACCAGCGGCCGCGCCATGTTACGCGGCACCAACATACTGGGAGCCAAAACCATCAACGGTCAGGACATTCGCGGGGATCAAATCGGCATGATCTTCCAGGACCCCATGACCTCCCTGAACCCCACCATGAATATCGGCAGTCAGATTGCGGAAACGCTGATTGTCCACCGGGGTTATGGCAAGTCCCGGGCCTTTCAGCGCGCCATTGAGCTGCTGGAGATGAGTAAAATTCCCGAAGCGGAAAAACGCGCCAGGCAGTATCCCTTTGAATTTTCCGGCGGCATGTTGCAGCGGGCCATGATTGCCATGGCCATTGCCTGCGAACCGGATATCCTCATTGCTGATGAACCCACCACCGCCCTGGATGTGACCATTCAGGCCCAGATTCTGGATTTGCTGGGTGATTTGCAACGCGAACGCGGCATGGCCATCATTTTAATCACCCACGACCTGGGGGTAGTGGCACGCATGGCGGACGAAGTTCTGGTGATGTACGCCGGACAAATTGTTGAACAAGGCTCCGTCGATCAGATTTTTTATCATTCTGCACACCCCTATACATTAGGTCTGCGGGCGGCCATGCCCACAAACGACCCAAGTGGCAGCAAACGCTTGTCGCCCATTGACGGCTCACCCCCGGACCTGTTTAACCCGCCGCCGGGCTGTGGCTACTGCCCACGTTGTCCCCAAGCCATGAAAATTTGCGCCGGCGAACCACCGCCGGTAATTGCTCTGGATCAGGGGCAAAGCGCAAGATGCTGGTTACATCACCCGGACAACCCCGCGGCTGCCAAACCCAACCAGGCCCCAACCGGTCAGCCGGGAGCAATGGATGAATAACCTGGTATCCATCAACAACCTGGTCAAATACTTCGACCTGGGGCGGGGACAAAGGGTGCATGCCGTAGACAACGTCACCCTGGACATTGGTGAACAGGAAATTGTCGGCCTGGTGGGGGAAAGTGGGTCCGGCAAGTCCACTTTGGGTAAAACCCTGCTGGGCCTGCACGATAAACCCGCCGGTACCGTCAGCTTTAAGGGTGACCAGCTCCCCGGCAAATACCGCGCTGCGGACTTTCAGAAATATGCGCCGCACATGCAGATGATTTTTCAGGACCCCTATTCCTCGCTAAACCCCCGCATGACCGTGGGTGAAATTGTAGGTGAAGGTTTACGTTTGCATTCGGATCAGTCCACCGCCCAGGTCCGGGACAGTGTGGCTGAGTGGTTAACCCGGGTGGGCCTGGAGCCTGACCATATGTCCAGGTACCCCCACGAATTTTCCGGCGGCCAACGGCAACGTATCGGCATTGCCCGGGCACTGATCCTGCAACCCGAATTTGTGGTCTGTGACGAGCCGATTTCTGCCCTGGATGTTTCCGTTCAGGCTCAGGTGATTAACCTGCTGGACGAGTTGAAGCACAGCCTGGGCCTGACCCTGTTGTTTATCGCCCACGATCTGTCCATGGTGCGTTATGTCAGCGACCGTATGGCGGTGATGTACCTGGGTAGTATTGTAGAAGTGGGCCGCGCGGATGAGGTTTTTTTTACACCCAGACACCCCTATACCAAAATTCTGGTGGGCTCAAATCCGGAACCGGACCCCAACCTGGAGCGCCAGCGTGCCTCAACCACTATCGAAGGGGAAATCCCTTCACCAGTGAATATCCCGGCCGGCTGCCGCTTCGCCAACCGCTGTCCTAAGGTGATGGACCAATGCCGCACGCAAACCCCTGAACTTCTGCCGCTGACCGAAGTGGCCGGGGAAACCGCCCCCCGCCACGTCGCTTGCCACCTGTATGCCGGTTAAAATATTCTTCCCGGATCACCCGTTAAGCCGATAAACCTGAAAAAGAAAAACCATGATTTACGAAATCCGCAACTATCACTTCAACCCAGAGCTGTTTGAGCAGTACAAAGTCTGGGCAAAACAGCACGCGCTGGCTTATCTGACCCGGGAGCTGGATCTGGTGGGCTTCTGGACCAACCTGGATTTGCCTACCGAGGTACACGGCTCACCCATGGATACGATGGGCTCCGCTAACATTACCTGGATCATCCGCTGGCCGGATATGGCCACCAGAAACGCCGAATTTGAGGCAAAGCTGAGCACCCCGGAGTGGCTGGATACATTTGCCAAGGTGCCCGGAGGACGATCCAGCTACCATCGTATGGAAGTGAAATTCTCGGAGTCTTTGCTGTAACCGGGTTTATTTGCAGGTTAAAAGACAAAGGTAAGACAAAACCCGCCAGACCTGAGCCGGAGTATCCCAGCTCAGGGATTTACCTGACACCTTGGGAACAGGCTCAGGTAACGTCAGGGGGCCAACCTAAAAGGGACGGCCACCACCGCGATTGCCGCCGCCGCCACCCCGGCCACCGCGGTCTTTGCTTTGCGCTTCGTTTACGCGCACCGGCCGGCCTTGCACTTCCTGGCCGTTCACGGCTTCTATGGCCTGGTCAGCACCGTCTTCCAACTCAACAAAACCAAAGCCTCTTGAGCGGCCCGTTTCCCGGTCGGTGATAACCACCGCAGATGCGACGTTACCAAACTCAGCAAACAGGTTTTGCAAGTCCTCGTCGGTGACACCCCAGGCAAGATTGCCCACGTATAGTTTCTTCACTACTAAAGATCTCCAAAGATCAGTTTATTTTGCCGTCCTCTTGCCTGCTAAAGCCGCTTCTGATTTAAAAATTCACCAAAAGATAGGCTAGGCTGGCAACAGCGGCCCTCGTTCCGACCAATCAAACTCAGGAAATCCAAGCAACACAGAAATTGGGCGAGACACGGGGAGGAGGGTACGCGAAGCGGTGAAGAACCACAATGTCGAAAAGATGACAAATTTCAAGCAGATAATCGCCGTAGTTCAATGCATATTGCCCTTCAGTCCAACCGGGATGGATGCTTTTGCCACTTTTCCCGCATCCTGAGGATGGAGGTTTCCCTCGTGTGGGTCTCCAGCTTGCTTACCTCCACCCAGGCCAGGCTGTGACTTTCATCGCTGATGACAAAGTCATCCCCAGCCGCAACCAGCGCAAAGCGGATATCAAAGTGAAGGTGCGCCGGATCTGATTTGCGGGCCGGGATGGTGTGGATATCGATATCCAGGATCTCCGGGGACAACAATTCCACGCCAATTCCGGATTCTTCCGCGGCTTCGCGCATGGCAACCCGTTGTGTATCCACCTCACCATCACTGTGGCCCCCCAACTGTAGCCACATATCAAGTTTTTTGTGATGGGTGAGCAGGAGGTGGGTCCCCGCCGGGTTGAGCAGCCAGGCGGATCCGGTGATATGGCCAAACCAGTTATCCCGTTCGAAGCAGTATGGATCCTCGCGTACAAAATTCACAAAACGCCGGCAGGTATCCCCTTCCCGCGGGTAGGTGTGCTGATACCGGGCCAAGGCATCGAGTAATTCTTGTCGGTCCATTGCGTCTCTTAGAGCGAGTCCTTATCCTCTAAAAGATCAAATATTTTAAAGGAAAACTTATGATTGGAGTTACCGCCAAGCTTAACGTAGCTGAGGGGAAAGAGGCAGATTTTGAAAAAGTATTTTTGGATCTGTCTGACGCTGTGCGGGCCAACGAGCCCGGCTGCCTGATGTATCAATTATGCAAAGATGACGACGGCAACTATATTGTCATGGAGATGTACGAAAGCGAAGAAGCCCTGGCCGCTCACGGCCAGTCTGAGCATTTCAAAGCTTCCGGGGCCGGCTTTAAAGGCATTATGGCAGGTCCGCCTGAAATCAAACGCATGAAGGCGGTCACCCGCTAGCTTGAGTTTGCCTAAAAAACAGGCTGCTAGTTTTTGATTTCGAAAAGCTCGGCAAGCTGCTCTGTCATTGCGCCGCCGAGCTGCTCAGCGTCAGTGATGGTCACCGCCCGCTTGTAGTGGTGGGTGACATCATGGCCAATACCAATGGCCACCAGTTCAACCTGGGAATAGTTTTCGATCATATCGATGGCATATTTAAGATGCTGTTCTAAGTAGTTGCTGGGGTTAACCAGCAGGGTTGAGTTGTCCACCGGTAATCCGTCGGAAATGACCATCAGAATTTTGCGTTGCTCCGAGCGGGTGACAATACGGTTATGGGCCCAAATCAATGCCTCACCGTCGATGTTCTCCTTCAACAGTTCCTCGCGCATCATCAAGCCCAGATTGCGGCGATTCCTTGCCCAGGTATCGTCCGCGGCCTTGTAAATAATGTGGCGCAAGTCATTCAGCCGGCCCGGGCTTGAGGGTTTACCCTCGTTGATCCACTGTTCCCGGGACTGGCCACCCCGCCAGGCGCGGGTGGTGAAGCCCAAAATCTCCACACGTACAGAACATCGTTCCAAGGTCCGGCCAAGAATGTCGGCACACATGGCGGCAATGGTAATCGACCGGCCGCGCATGGAGCCTGAACTGTCGATCAGCAGGGTGACCACCGTATCGCGAAACTTCATTTCTTTTTCTTGCTTGTAGGCCAGCGGGTTCACCGGGTCCACCACAACCTGGGTTAAACGCGACGCATCCAGAATACCCTCCTCAAGATCAAACTCCCACGTGCGGTTTTGCTTAGCCATCAAACGCCGCTGCAGCCGGTTGGCCAGTTTGGAAGTGGTATGTTGCAGAGACACCAGTTGCTGATCCAGAAGCTGCCGCAAACGGGTCATTTCTTCAGCTTCACACAGGTCCTCGGCACGCACCGTCTCATCAAAGGTTTCGGTATAGGCCTGGTAATTGATATCCACCGCAATCCGCCCGGCCTCATCCGGCATGGGCACAGGCGCCTCGTCGGGGTCAGCCTCCGCACCGGACTCATCCATGTCCATGTCCGCATCCATCTCGATCATGGCGGCATCACCGTCCGCACTCTCGTCAGCCATGGCATCATCATCCAGGACCACATCTTCCGGGCTGAAATCGGACTCAGCGTCCTGAGACTCATCCATGGTCTCTATGTCATCCTGGTTGGTATCTCCCTCGTTGGGCTCATCCAGATCCGCAGCCAGGCCCAGGTCGGCTATGATGGTGCGGCAGGCCGTAGCAAAGTCGCTCTGATTTTGCACATGCTGGCGCAGTTCCCGAATATGATCACCGGCGTGGGTTTCCACATGCTCCCGCCAGAACCGCACCACGTTTTCGGCACTTGGGGGCAGCTCCCGGCCGGTTAACGCCTGCCGGACCAGCAACCCAACTGCAACAGAAAGGGGCGCTTCGGTTTCCGCGGTAATGGTATCAAAAGCCGCTTGCTGGCATTGAACCTCCAGGCGCGCATCCAGGTTCTGCGCCACCCCCTCCATGCGCAAACTGCCGATGGAGGCAATACGGGCCTCTTCAATCCAATCAAACATCTCCTGGGCAGGACCGCCGTTGGGGGTATAACGTGCATGGAGTGTCGGGTCATGGTGACGCATCTTCAAGGCAAATTGATCACCCACACCCCGTACCGAATTTACCTCATCCACGCTGCAACCCACCGTCGGCAGGGGCACGCGCATGCGATTACCCCGTGCCGAGGGCGCCCCGGGGCCAAAGGTGACCTCAAGCTCATCGTCTTCGGCCAGAGCCCGCATGGTGGCGGTCATGGCCCGTTTAAACGGTTCTAAGGGATTTTCGGCATCACTCATGGGAAGGTCCGCTTTGGGTCAGCTCAGGCGCTCTTCAGAGAAATACCCTGGGTGGCATCCCCCAAATCCTCACCCATGCAACGCTGATAGTATTCAGCAACAATGGGACGCTCCAGTTCGTCACACTTGTTTAAGAACGTGACCCGAAAAGCAAAACCGATGTCCCCAAAAATTTCAGCGTTCTGGGCCCAGGTGAGCACGGTTCGGGGTGACATGACAATGGACACATCACCGTTGACAAAGCCCTTACGGGTCAGATCCGCCACGCTCACCATATTGGATATGGTGCGCCGTCCGGCATCCGTCTCGCGATAAGAGTGAGCCTTGCCGGAAACAATCTCACACTCTGCCTCGTGCTCTAAGTAGTTGAGGGTGGACACCACACTCCAGCGGTCCATCTGTCCCTGGTTGATTTGCTGGGTACCATGATACAGACCGGTGGTATCCCCCAGGCCCACTGTATTCGTGGTGGCAAATAAGCGGAAATGACTATGAGGGGTAATCACCTTATTCTGATCCAGCAGGGTGAGCTTGCCCTCCACTTCAAGGATGCGTTGGATAACAAACATCACATCCGGGCGCCCGGCGTCATATTCGTCAAATACCAGGGCCACTGGATGTTGCAAGGCCCAGGGCAGAATACCCTCCTGAAATTGAGTAATCTGCTTACCTTCCTTAAGCACAATGGCGTCTTTGCCCACCAGGTCAATTCGGCTAATGTGACTGTCCAGGTTGATTCTGATACAGGGCCAGTTCAAGCGTGCCGCCACTTGCTCAATGTGGGTGGATTTACCTGTCCCATGGTAACCTTGGATCATCACCCGGCGGTTGTGCGCAAATCCCGCCAATATGGCCAGGGTGGTATCCCGGTCAAAGCGGTAGTCATCATCCAAGGCGGGGACATAGTCCGACCGCTCGCTAAACGCGGGCACACTCAGATCTTGATCTATCCCAAATGCTTCACGCACACTGACAGTTGTGTCGGGTACCAAGGCCGGATCCAAACCGGCGGCTGTGTGATCAGTCACAAACTCTTCCTGTACAAATCTAAGGGCAAGCCGACTATTGTAAGCAACCACAGACAAAAAGCAGCAGTAAAAATGTATTGTTTTTGCCCCTCTTCCTTGCACGGCGCCAACTTGAAGCGCCGTGTAAAAAAGCACACCTTGGCCAGGACCCATCTGCCAAATCCGGAGAAACAACCTTGGATACCATAAAAATTTATCTGATTCGCCACGGCAAAGCCGCTGCCGGATTTGCCGCCCATCACGACCCGGGCCTGGATGACCTGGGCCGGGCACAAGCCGAGGCTGCCGCACGGGCGTTTGCAGCCAACAATCCCCTGCCGATTATCTCCAGTCCCATGGCCCGAGCAGTCGAAACCGCCCTGCCCCTGGCCAGACGGTGGTCCATACCCCGTCAAGACATCCAAATTGAACCCCGGGTTGCGGAGATCCCTTCTCCCACCGACAACTTGCAGGCCCGGGCACAGTGGCTGGCCAACGCCATGCAGGGCACTTGGGATGACCTGCCCGCGCCGTATCAACAATGGCGGGCTGATCTGGCGGATTGTCTGTTGACCTTGCCCGGCAGTTGCATCATCTTCAGCCACTACGTAGCGATCAATGCTGCCGTAGGCCTGGCCCTGGACGACAGCCGCATGCGGATCTTTGCCCCGGACAACGCCTCGGTCACCACCCTGGTCCGAGATCAGGGCCAGCTGACGGTGGCAAGCCTTGGGGACAGTGCAGATACCGTGATTAACTAGTACGCGTCCCAACCGCAGCCGGAACGGCATATTTCGGACAGGAACTAACGGGGTGTCCGTCTCCTGGAGCAACGCTACCCCGGCAATTTGACCAATTTCTAGTCAATCAGGCCAACCTCCGCCTGGAAAGTACCCTCGGCCCCGAGGCCCAAACCCCCAAAGTCTCAAACTTTCTGCAGATTTCGACCGACTTATGCTTTGGCACGATAGTTGAAAACCAGCTAACCAGAGGGGGAACAACAACCATTTTTATTTCACCCACCCCCCTTACAGTGCATCGGGAGCCACCACCATGATCAAACAGCTTGCAGAGCACCGCGTTGCGGCAAATCTGTTGATGATCATGATGATTCTGGCGGGTCTGTGGGCTGTACGGACCATGCCCAGCATGCTCGATCCGCCTGCTCAATTCCCCGTTGTTGTGGTGGAAGTTGTGTGGGTGGGTGCAGCTGCCGAGGATATCGAGAGCCTGGTAACCACCCCCATAGAGCAGCAACTGCGTACCCTGGTTGACCTTAAAGAACTGAACTCAAAAACCGCAAACGGCTTCACCTCTATCGAAGCCGTATTTAACTACAACGCTGACATGGTCCAGGCTCTGGATCAGGCAAAACAGCGGGTGACCAATATCCGTAATTTACCCGCTGCCATCGAACCGCCCATGGTCAGAAGGCTCCTGGATACCGAACCCGTCAGTGTGTTGCAGATCAGTTCCGAGGGCGACATCAGCGAACTGGTTCCCCTGGTGCGTACCTTTGAACAATCCCTGTTGCGCCGGGGCATTGAAGGAATCGTTTTTGACGGATTACCCGAGGAAGAAATTGCCGTGTTGGTGGGCAACAGGCAACTACAGGGGTTGGGGATGACCCTGGAGGACATCGCCCGGGAAATTGCCCGGGTCAGCCAGAACGTACCCGCCGGGGCGGTTGGTCAAGGTCAGGGCAGCCGGCAATTACGCAGTCTGGATCAACGCCGGGATATTGCCGGCTTCGAACAACTGCATATCGAATCCAACGGACAACTCATCCGCCTTAAAGACTTTGCCCGGGTTGAACGACGGCCGAAGCGGGGCCAGGCCCGGCTGACCAGCCGGGGTCAGCCGGTGATTGAAATGAAGTTATGGCGGTCAACTTCCGCGGACGCTGCCCTGGCGGACCAGATAGTGCAAAACTGGCTGGCACAAACAAGGCCTACCCTGCCACCGGGAGTGGAAATCAGGGAAATTGCCAACATCTGGCACATGCTGGACAGCCAGCTTGGCATGATTTTGCAGAACGGCTTATCCGGCATGTTACTGGTGGTCACCGTGCTGTTTCTATTTCTGAACGGCCGTGTGGGGCTATGGGTAACCGTGGGTATCCCCGTGAGCTTCCTGTTAGGGCTGGCCTTTCTTTACGTGGTCTTCGGCTACGGGATCAGCATTATTGCCCTGATCGGTTTTATCATGGCCCTGGGGATTGTGGTGGACGACGCTATCGTAGTGGGTGAAGATATTGTCACCCAATTCGAAAATGGCGCCTCCCCCGGACAAGCCGCGGTGCAGGGTGCCCGGCGGATGTGGGTTCCGGTTGCGACCTCTTCCCTGACCACCATGGCGGCCTTTATTCCTCTGTTGATTATCGGCGATATCATGGGTGACATGATTCTGGTCCTACCCACCGTATTGCTGTGTGTCATCGTGGCTTCTCTGGTGGAGTGTTTTTGGGTGTTGCCCGGGCACTTACGTACCTCTCTGGCCCGGGCCAACTACTGTACCAAGCCATCCTGGCGGGTGAATTTCGAAACCGCCTTTAACCGCTTTCGTGACAAAAAGTTTATGCCGGTTGTGGCGTACGCACTGGATCACCCCGGCACGACCCTGACGGTTACCGCCGCCGGCATGTTGGTGGCCATGTCCCTGGTATTCTCCCAGCATGTGGGTTTTAACCTGATTACCGGCTTTGATTTCGAAGGTATTGAGGCAGATATCGAATTTTCCAGCACGGCTACCCGGCGGGAAAAAGAAGATTTTATTCAGCACCTGGAAGACACCCTGACCCACACCCGCGGAATTGCAGGGGGTAACAATGTGCTGGGCGTGACGGCAAAGTACAACCGCGCCAACCTGGACAATGAGTGGCAGGAAGGTGATCAGTTTGCCGCCCTGGCTGTGCAGTATGCCTACGAAGAAGATCGCAGCATGAGCCCCGCAGGTTTTGTCCGGCTTTGGCGGCAAAAAATTGTCCAGCCCCCTTATGTGGAACGGCTAACCGTTAAGGTCACCGGCGGCAGCAACAATGGCAACCCGGATGTTACCCTGATCCTGAGGGGCAATAACAGCACTGAACTTAAGGCCGGAGCAGAAGCCTTGAGTACATTGCTTGCCAGTTACCCCGGTGTGGCCAACGTCACCGACAACTTACCCTACGGCCGCGAACAGATCA